>JADGNX010000078.1 GCA_017883265.1 Thermoanaerobaculia bacterium | reverse complement strand
GTCGACGCTGGCGCCGAACGTGCGTGTGACGCACGTGTCGCTGTTCGACGGCAGCCTCCAGGGCATCGCGCTCACCGACAAGCCGGCGTTCAGCTTTCAGGGACACCCCGAGGCGAGTCCCGGCCCGCACGATCTCGCCTACCTGTTCGATCGCTTCGTGGCCATGATGGAGCGGCCCGCAGTGGCGGCGGAGGGCGCATGAGCACCGTCGAGCTCTATGGATGCCGTGGATGCGGCTCGGCGGTGGTCGAGGTGCTGCTCGAACGTGCGGGTGTCGAATTCGTTTATCACGACGTCGAGCCATGGGTCGGGTGTGCGCTGCTTGTACCCGAGAGAGACGCGCTCGGCCGCCGGATCGAACTTGAGGACCATGACTTCGATCTCATCCCCGATGTTGAAGAACTCGGAGGGATGATTCACCCGTCCCCACGAAATGTCGGTGATGTGGAGCAGACCGTCCACGCCGCCCAGATCGACAAACACGCCGTAGTCGGTGATGTTCTTCACCACACCATGCGTGAGCTTTCCCTCTTCCAGGCGTTCGAACGTATCCTTCTTCCGTCCCTGTTGCTCGACCTCCACGATGGCCCGCCGGGAAAGGACGACATTGTTTCGCTTCTTGTCGAAGGAGACGACCTTGAATGCATACTCCTTCCCCTTCATGGCGTCGAGGTTCTTGACCGGTTTGATGTCGATGAGGGAGCCGGGGAGAAACGCCTTGACTCCGACATCGACGGCCAGCCCACCCTTGACCCGGTCGATGACCCGGCCGGTGACCGGCTCGTTGTCGCGATAAGCGGCCTCGATGCGGTCCCAGACCAGCATCCGCTCGGCTTTCTCGCGTGAGAGAATGACGTGACCCGAAGGGTCCTCCAGCCGATCGATATAGATCTCGATCTCGTCGCCCGGCTTCCCTTTAATCTCGCCGTTGTACCCGGTGATCTCGGCGCTCGGCAGCAGTCCCTCGGATTTGTAGCCGATGTCGCCCAGAGCTTCCGTGGCCGTGATCTTCAAGATGCGACCACGGATGATGTCGCCCTCCTTGAACTTGGACATCTTCTCGTCATACATCTGGAGAAGCTCGTCCATCCCCATCGATTCGAAGCTGGGATCGTTTCGATCGCGGGAGTTCACCGGAGGTTTAGAATTCTTCGGATCGTCAGTCGACGGCATGGGACTCAGTTACCTCCTGGAGATGTCGCAACGGTCGCCTGTAGGCGAGTCCGAATCGATCCCCGCGGTGAGCGTCGATCAATGCTAACTTGTTGATACGCGCTGAAATGGGAGTCTAACGACGGCTCAGGAGGGAGTCAAGAAGTTGCTGGCTCCGGCAGTCACTTTCCCCACGATCTTCGCCACCACCGCGTCAATCGAAAGATCTGATGTGTCGATCAACAGGTACGACTCGTTCCACGTCAACGGCGAATCCGCACGGGTCGAGTCTTGCGTGTCACGTAAAGTCGTATCGGCGAGCACAGCGGCAAGGGTCTCGGACGAGCCCTTCTCCTTCAGTTCGTTGAAACGCCGCGCCGCCCGTACCTCGGGGCGTGCGGTGAGGAAGAACTTGAAGGGCGTGCCGGGGAAGACCCTGGTGCCGATGTCGCGCCCCTCGAGCACGCCGCCGGCGAGGTTCCCCATCGCCTGTTGCAGCCGCACCAGAACGCGCCGAACGGCCGGGAGTTTCGAAACGCAACTGGCAGCCATGCTCATGTCATGAGTGCGAATGGCTTCGGTGACGTCCTGACCGTCGAGCAGCACGCGGGGATTGGCAGAGTCGGGCACGAACTCGATGCGCGCCCGCGAGGCAATTTCATCGAGTCGGACCTCATCGTCGACGGAGACTCCGGCGCGCACGCCGGCCAGGGCAATGGCACGGTACATCGCGCCTGTGTCGATGTGCGGGATTCCGAGGGAGCGGGCGACCCGCTTACTGGTCGTCGACTTGCCTACACCGGACGGTCCGTCGATCGCAACGATCAACGGCTGCATCAGCCTCTCCGCGTCGCTGTGGTCCGCGGCTTCCGCTGAGGCTGCTTGGCCGTGCGACGGGTGGATTTCGACGCGCTCGGCTTGGCCTTCTTCGCCGTCGAAGTCTTCTTTCGCGGTTGCGGCGGCTTGGTGGTCCGCCGCTGACGCGGCTGCGGCTCTTTCCCGCTGGCCAGGAGCTTGACCTCGCTCTTCGTCAGCTCGCGCCAGACGCCCGGGGTCAATTTCGGATCCGAAAGAGGTCCGATGGCCACCCTCTTGAGCTTCGACACCGGATGACCGATGGCCTGATACATCTTGCGAATCTGCTGAGTGCGTCCTTCCCGCAGCCGCACCTCGAACCAGCTATTGCCCTCTTCATCGTTCCGGCCGGTCGTCTTGATCCGCTCGATGTCGCACGGAAGGGTTCGCTTCCCCTCCAGCGTGATGCCGCGGCGCAGTTTGTCGACCATCCGCTCTTCCGGGATTCCGCGAACCTTGACGTGATACGTCTTGACCGACCCATGCGTCGGATGGGACACGCGGAACGCCAGCTCGCCGTCGTTGGTCAACAGCACGAGCCCCTCGGAGTGATAGTCGAGTCGCCCCACCGGATAGATGCGCTCCTTGATTCCACGCACCAGATCGATGACCGTCGGCCTCCCCTGCGGGTCTTCGACCGTGGTCATCACTTCCTTCGGTTTGTAGAGGAGGATGTAGCGATGCGTCTCGGGGCGCGTGATCAGCTTGCCGTCGACCTTGACGTGATCGGAGGAGGGATCAGCCTTGGTTCCAAGCTCGGTGACGATACGGCCGTTCACCGTGATGCGCCCATCCCGGATCATCACTTCTGCTTCTCGCCGTGATGCGAAGCCGGCTCGCGCGATGATCTTCTGCAGTCGCTCTTGTTCCATCACTCGTGTTCGTCGATAGCATCTGATTCTACCGTGCCTTCGCGATCTTCGTACATCTCTTCATCATCTGTTCGCGGCGCGACGGATGATTCTTCGCCGGCGGCCTTGTCTCCTCTCCCGTAACTCATGGCCGCCGTTTCGGACGGCGGCGTGGAAGAAGAGGTCTGGCCCGTTCCATCATCGAACATGCCGACCTGCGTCGGCATCGAAGCGAGGTCGTCCACGATGTTCTCACCGATGAGGTCCGCGAACTCTTCCAGACCTGGCAGGTCTTGAATGTCGTTCAGACCGAAATGAACGAGGAAGTCGCGCGTGGTGCGATAGAGAAAGGGACTGCCGACCACGTTCTTGCGGCCGGCCACGCGAATCATCTTTCGCTCCAGCAGCGTGCGGATCACTCCGGTCGAATTGACACCGCGTATGTCCGAGATCTCCGGCGCCGTGACCGGCTGCCGATAGGCGATGATGGCCAGCGTTTCCAGCGCCGCGAGTGAGAGGCGCCCCTCCCCCTTCCTGGCAAAGAAGCGGCGGAGCGTCGGATCGTGCTCCGGTCCGGTGGCCAGCCGGTAGCCGCCGGCAGTCTGCTCGAGCACGAAACCGCTGATGTGGTCCTGGAGCGTCTGGCGGATCTCGTCGAGCCGGGCGCCTACTGCCTCGCTTCCCTCGTCCGGAAATGCCTCTATGAGCTCTTCCAGCTTCACGGGCTCTGTGGCCACGAAAAGAATGGCCTCCAGCGCTCCGCGCAATTCCTTCGGTTCGATTGCCATGGGTGCGTTCAACCTCGAGTCATGTTGTCAGGAACTGTCGTTGCCATCTCTCGATCTCGGGCTATCGCGCTCGGGCCGTCGGGAAGGCCGTCACCCACCGGTCTGCCTGGCGCAGCCGGCTCACCGATGGGTGGCCGCAGGAACCGTCTCAGTCGTAGAGCGCGAACTGCGATGCGTCGGTCTCCCTGTCGGTCTTGTGTATCAGGATTTCTCCGAAGGTCTCACCCTGGTTGAGGGAAACGCTGCCCAGCCGCATGAGCTCGAGGACTCCCAGAAAGAAGGCGATCAGCTCGTTGCGGTCGCGACCTTCGAGAAGCCACTGCAGCCTGATCGGCGATCGCTCGGCCAGAGACCGCGTGATCTCCAGCATCTTGTCCGAGACCTTGTGTACCGTGCGCAGCAGCTCGATCGACTGCGGGTGATCGTGGCGGTAGCGATTGAGAGCGTGGCGAAAGGCATCCACCAGATCGAAGAGTGACACCTCGCTCATATCGATGTCTTTCGCATCGATGCCCGGTCGCTCCGTCAACGGACGCGACCACATCCCCATGCGCACGACGTCCATCTCGGCGAAGCTTTCGGCCACCGACTTGAATCGCTGATACTCCAGAAGGCGATCGACCAGGTCGGCCCGCGGATCCTCGCTCCCGTCCTCTGATTCGTCGCGCGGCAGAAGCATCTTCGACTTGATGTGGATGAGAACGGCGGCCATGTAGATGTAGTCGGCCGCCACTTCGAGGTCCAGTTCCTGCATCGTGTCCAGATACTGGTTGTACTGCTCGGTGATGAGCACGATGGGTATGTCGTAGATGTCGACCTTATGCTGCTTGATCAGATGCAGCAGCAGGTCGAGAGGTCCGTGGAAGCTCGGCAGCTCTAACTTGTAAGCCCCCGGGTCGCTCTCGTCTTCGTCCGGAAGAGCCTCGCCCGGCAGGTGCATCTGCCCGACCGCCTGGCCCGCGGGGTTGTCAGAAGCCGGCGACCCGGCTTCCAGATTCGGATGAATCGTCTCCAGAGTCATGACAATAGCGGGTAGGCGATCTTCATCGCCTTCCGGACGATCTCCATCGTTTCTCCGGCACGCTCGCGCGCCCTCCGGTTCCCGTCGCGCAATGTATCCCAGACGATTGAGGGATCGCGATCGATTCTCTCACGCCGGGCCCGTATGGGAGCCAGGGCCTCGATCATCCGTTCGGCGATCAGCTTCTTGTCGTCCACGCAACCGATCTGCGCGGTGCGGCAGTCATGATCGACGCGCGCGATCGTCTGGTCGTCCGAGAAAAGCCGGTGGAACTGAAAGAGGTTGCAGATATCGGGATTCCCCGGATCGTTGCGCCTGATCCGGTTGGGATCGGTGAACATCGTCATGGTCAGACGCCGGATCTCGTCAGCGCTGGCGGTCAGCCCGATGGTGTTGCCGTAGGACTTGGACATCTTGCGGCCATCAAGGCCCGGGACTTTGGGGGTTGCTGTGAAAAGCGGTTGCGGCTCCGGAAAAACCGGACCGTAAAAATTGTTGAACCGCCGGACGATCTCGCGTGAGAGCTCGAGATGCGAGGCCTGATCCTCTCCCACCGGCACATGGCGCGCGCGATAGACGATGATGTCCGCCGTCTGTAGCAGCGGGTACCCGAGAAAACCGTAGGTGTTGAGGTCTTTGTCCTCCAGCTGCTGCTGCTGATCCTTGAAGCTCGGAACGCGCTCCAGCCAGGGCAGCGGAGTGACCATGGAGAGGAGCAGATGCAGCTCGGCGTGTTCCTTGACTTCCGATTGCAGGAAGATCGAACATTTTTGCGGGTCCAGGCCGGCAGCGAGCCAGTCGGCCACTGCATCGAACGTCGACTGTTGCACGTTCTGCGGATCGGCGTAATCCGTGGTCAGAGCGTGCCAGTCGGCGACGAAGTAATAGCAGTTGTATCTCTCCTGCAGGGCGACCCAGTTACGAACCGCGCCGAAATAGTTGCCCAGGTGCACGCGGCCGGTAGGACGAAGGCCGCTCAGCACGATCTCAGAGGATGAATTCAAGACGGGAATCGACTCCGCACTGCTGAAATTGAGGTTGGTTGTCGCCGTGAGAAGGTGCCGTTTTTCAACACAAGCCGGCATCCGCGAGGTCAGGACGGGGCAGTGTAGCAGCGAGGAGTGAGGCGGTAAAGAACCGCTGCGAAAGCGCACCGACTTCGTCGGACGCAAATACTTGATAATATTATAGTTATTGCTGATACCAGCCAGGATGCCTTCGCCTGCGCCATCAACTCAGGCCGGGCTGCGAGTCAGTCTCTGGTCACGTGCTTCGTGCCGCCGCCGATGAGCTCCCGGACCAGAGCCACGGCCGCCGGCAGTCCCGCGCTTTCGAGATACCCGATGGCAGCGTCGCGCGCGCGTTCCATGAGCGCGTGGTCGCGCACGATGTTCCCGAAGCGGAACTTCGGAATACCTGACTGCCGGGTCCCGAGAAAGTCGCCCGCTCCCCGTATCTCGAGATCCTTCTCCGCCACATCGAATCCGTTGCGAGCTCCTTCGAAGAGGCGAAGCCGTTGCTTCGCTTCCTCGCTGCTCCTTTCATCGCGGATCAGAACGCAGTACGACTTCCGCGTCCCGCGGCCCACCCGGCCGCGCAGCTGATGAAGCTGTGAGAGGCCGAAGCGATCGGCGTCCATGATCAACATCATCGAAGCGTTCCCGACGTCGATGCCCACCTCGATGACGGTCGTGCTGACGAGAAGATCGATCTCCCCCTGTTTGTATCGCTGCATCGTCTCCTCTTTCTCCGTCGCCGGCATCCGGCCATGGAGCATGGCGACGCGGCGGCCGGGAAAGCGCTGTCGCAGGGTCTCGAAGCCTTGTGAGAGAGGTGTGAGGTCGATCTTTTCAGACTCCTCGATCAGGGGGTAGACGACATACGCCTGGGCCCCCTCGCCGAGTTGCTCGTCGATGAAGCGATAGACCTTTTCGATCTGCGCCGCGCCGCGAACGGCCGTCTTGATCGCTTCGCGGCCCGGAGGCAGCTCGTCGATGACCGATAGCTCCAGATCTCCATACAGCGCCAGCGCCAGCGAACGCGGGATCGGGGTGGCGGTCATCACCAGGATGTCCGGAAGGTCTCCCTTCTCGAAGAGCTTCTGCCGCTGCTCGACTCCGAAACGATGCTGCTCGTCGACGATGGCCAGGCCGAGGGATTTGAAGACGATCTTCTCCTCGAGGATCGCGTGCGTGCCGACCACCAGATCGATCACTCCTTCGCGCAGACCGGCGATCAGCGTCCGCCGCTCGCCAGCGGACATCGAGCCGGTCCCCTTGGCTATGCGGAGCGACGATCCAACCAGCTGGCGTATCCGCTGATAGTGCTGCTCTGCCAGAATCTCAGTGGGGGCGAGAAGGGCCACCTGATGGCCGTTGCGGATGGCGATCACGGCGGCGATGAGCGCTACGATCGTCTTGCCGCTGCCGACGTCGCCCTGCAAGAGACGATACATCGGCTTTTCGCGCCGGAGGTCGTCGGCGATCTCCTTCGTCACCCGCTTCTGCGCGCCCGTCAGGCGAAACGGCAGAATCCGCCGGACCTCGGCGCGCATGGCGTCGTCGACCACAATCGTCCGTCCCTTGGGCCTCGATTCTTCGGAGGCTCGCCGAACGCGCAGCGCGAGCTGGAAGGCGAAGAACTCCTGCAGGATCACGCGGAGATGGGCCGGGGAGCGGCTCGACAGGAACGTCTCATCCAGCTCGGCAGGGCGATGAATGCGGACGATGGCGTCCTGCAGCTCGCCGATTGCAAGAATCTGGCGGATGGCCGGCGGAAGAGGATCCTCGAGATGCGCAACGGCCGGTAGAGCCTGGCTGACGATCCGCCGCATCACCTTCGGGGTGATGCTGGCCACGCTCGAATAGACCGGAACGATGTTTCCTTCCTCCTCGCTGTCCCCCGCCTCGTCGATCTTTTCGTAGTCGGGACTCTCGATCTGCAGCCTGCCGTACTTGTCGAGCCTGGGCTGGCCGTAGATCGCGATCTGGTCGCCGCGCTTGATCTTGTCGGCGAGGTAGGGCTGGTTGAACCAGACGACCATGATCGTGCCCGTCCCGTCGTCGAGAATGGCTTCGAAGATCTTCAGCCGTCGAACCGCGGAGATCTTGGAGCCGGCGGAAACGACCCGTCCGCGAAGGGTCACCGGACGGTCGATCTTCCGAAGGTCGGCGATCTGGACGCGCAGCCTCCGATCCTCATAGCGGAAGGGGAAAAAGTAGAGCAGATCGTAGACGGTCGTGAGACCGGCGGTCTCGAGGAGGCGCGCACGCCCTTCGCCGACGCCGCGCAGGAATTGCAACGGGGTCTCGGGCTTGACCTGCCACTCCGGGCGGGCCGGCTTGATGGAGCTCACGCGCTCGATTGTGCAACAGATGCGTCGGAAAGCCGAGGCTGTCTACCAGGGGTAGAGCAGGCCGAAACGGCGCACAGACAGAAGCGTCGGTGCTACAGCGAGGCGGACATGGAGCACAGAGACTTCTTCTGTCTGTGCGTGGTGAGGCGGCCGCTGACGCTTGCTCAGTCGAAGACTACGCTGAGTGGAATGAGACCGATCTTTACGATATCGCCGTTCCGGAGGGGTACCGGCATTCCGGTGGGGATCCGCTGATCGTTGACGAAGGTGCCGTTGACCGTGCCCACTTCCTCGATGACCAGGAACTCGGACCCGTTCCTGATGATCTTGGCGTGTCGCCGCGACACGGAGCGATTGCTGTCGAGCGAGGTGAGGTCGATGTCCGGAAGGATACCGGTGACCGGGTCGGCGCGACCGATGGTGGTCTCGTCGGCCGCGCTGAGGAGAAACTCGCGCTGACTGGCCGGCTCGATCAGGCGTTGCCGCGGGGTGAGCTCGGGAGGAGTGATCAACGTCCGATCGAGGGAGGTGTTGTCGGTGTCGATCTCGCGCCCGGCCATTCGATCGAGCAGCGTGTTGGCCTCCCGCAGGCGTTTGGAATACTTCCGAATGATCCGGACGGCCACCTCGGGATTCCGGCGGAGCATCTCGTCGAAGCGAGAGCCGTTGATGACGAGGACCCGGACGTTTGTGACGGCGATGGCGTCGGCCGAGCGGGCTACGCTCTCGAGGACGGCCATCTCGCCGAAGAAGTCGCCGCGCTCGAGGTGCGAGAGGATGTGGGACTCGCTTCCCAGCTTGCGGACGATATGCACCTCACCCTCCTGGATGATGAACATGTCGGTGCCGAGCTCGCCGTGTTGAAAGATGAGGTCTCCCGGAGCGAAGGATAGCGTCAGATCTTTGACCGGATTCTTGCCGCCCATCGTCTTGAAGACCGCCTTCATCACAGGCCCATTCGCGTCAGCTGACGACCGGCTCGACGACAGTCATCGCGCCCCGGCGGGTATCGAGTCGAATGCGTGCGCCGATCGGCATGAGGAGGTTGTCTCCGTGGTGGCCAAATGGAAAATCGCGGACGACCGGGATTCCCATTGCGCCGAAGATGTCATGCAGCAGCCAGTCGAGCTGATCGGGCTCGGGTCCGCAATCTTTCAACTTTCCTACGATGACCCCCTGGAGTCGGTCGAATCTACCAGACAGCCTGAGATGGGTCAACATGCGGTCGAGACGGTAGGTGCTCTCGCCGATATCCTCCCAGAACCAGATACCATCGGGGATCCAGAAGTCGTACGGAGTGCCGATCAGGTCGTTCGTCAGCGAGAGGCAGCCGCCGAACGCGATCGACTCAGCCGACCCTTCTGCGATCACCTGGGAGCGCTCGAAGCGATGCACCAGCGGCGCTTGGCCCGCCAGCATGGCCCAGAACCAGCGGTCGATCTCCGGCGAGAGTCCGTCGACGAAGTCGGAATTGAGCATGGGGCCGTGAAACGATGCGACGCCGACTGTGGCCGCCAGGGCCTGATGCAAGGCAGTGAGATCGGAGAAGCCGATGACCGGTCGCGGATCGCGAGCGATTGCGGCGTAGTCGATCCGCTCGAGGATGCGCATGGCGCCGTAGCCGCCGCGGGCGAAGAGAAAGGCGTCGTAGTAGCCGGCGGCAAAGGCTTCATTGATCTCTACGAGCCGTAGATCGTCATCTCCAGCGAGATAGAGGTGCGCGCGCTCCGCGACGTTGCCGGCCACGGTCACCTCGAAGCCGCGAGTCCGCAACCGAGCGGCTGCGGTCTCGATCCGCTGGCTGTCCGATGGCCCGGAGATGGCCAGCACGGCGATATGCGCACCGGGACGGAGCCTTCGTGGTTTCTTCAGCATGGTCACGGATGCGGTTTCAAGGAAGAGACCAACGGGAGTGTTGCGCCGCCCCAAGGCAGCGGCTGCTCGAGAGAGGCGCAAAAAGTGCGGAGTAGGTCTGTAAGCCGAATTCTGTGCCGTTGCCGGTGAGGATCATTCGTCTGTCACTCGCGTTACCGCGGTGATCGAGCAACCTACCCGGAGGCTTTCACTGGAAACGGGCGGTTCCACTGCCTCCCTATTTGGTCTTGCTCCGCAGGGGGTTTGCCATGCCATCGCCGCTCGCGCGGGATGCGGTGCGCTCTTACCGCACCATTTCACCCTTACCCGAAGAAAAGAAAACCTCCTCAGGCGGTATCTTTCTGTTGCACTTTCCGTCGCGTCGCCGCGCCTGGACGTTATCCAGCCTGCTGCCCGTAGGAGTTCGGACTTTCCTCCATGCGTCGCCGCACAGCGATCCTCCGACCCACTCCGCCGCGCGATCATAACATCCAGCACGGGTGACTCCTTCCGAAAGGGCGAGCTCCCTGCAACCATTGCCAGGAGACAAGGAATTCGGAGAATGCCGGACAGCGGCACCACCTCTGCAATAAATACCAGACGTTAAGTTACACAATTTAAGACGCTTAGAATCGATGTCGGCAGGCCGACATTAAATGTTCCGATTTTTAGGGTCGGAAAAATAATCCACCCATTCCCCCCCGGCCGGTGTGTCATCGCCCTTCCTTGACAGCTCTTCGAGCTCGGCAGCGAATGCTTTCGGTTCCACAACTTCGACCGCGCGTCGTCGTACCCGGTCGGCCAGCCGCCTGTCGGCTGTCACGACCTTCCAGGAGGACCCTGTGGCACACCGCTTCTCGATCAGGTCGTCCGCCGTCCGATGGCCCGAGAATTCCACCGTGACGTTTCCCGCTGTTCGTCCGAATTGTTTCGGGGCCTCACCGTCAAAGACGCAATAGACCTTCGTCTTCCGCGCCCGCGCCAGCGCCCCGAGCCTTCGGGCAAGATCGCGCTGGACGTCACCCGATTCCCGATCGAGACGCAGTGCGCCGAGGAGATTGTGCCCGTCGACCAGGTATGGCATCGCCGCTCTTTTCAGGGAACGTGAGTCACCCTGGGCGTGCTGCCGGCGCCAAGGGCGGCGGGAACCGCTGCGATTCCCTGCTTCGCTGCGGCCGCACTGGGGAAGTGCCGCCAGAAGACCCGATAACAGCCCTGGCCGCGGAATGATGTGGGGACGAACCAGACCTCGTCCCCTCCTGCATGGAGAGCCCGCGTGATCGATTCGGTTCGACAGACCAGCTCGATCTGCACCGTATAGGGCTCGCCCATCGGAACGCTTCCCGCGTGCCGGGCCGCCAGCGCGTCATAGCGCGCTCGCAACGGGTCATTGCCCGCCGTGCCCGCGACGGGCTCCTTTGCTGGACGCTTTGGCGCCGTCGTCGCCGCGGATGACGAGCGAGAAGAAGTCCCCGAGCCACCGTGGCCGATATTCGTGATTCTGGCCGGACTCGTTGCGGTCGCCGGTTCAAACTGGGTCTCGTTCGGCGCTTCCGTGACGTTCGGAGAGGTGGCGGCACTGCCATGGCCCGCAACAGCCTCAGCGCTCCCGCGGTGACGGGACGGATTGTCTCTAAGACCAACGCCGACCCGATCGGAGAGGACTGGAGAGTTGGACGCTGGACGTGGTGGGGAAGTCGGAACCGGGCTGGCCCCGGACGAGCTTGAAGCTCCCGAAGGAAGAGATCCTCCGGTGGAGGTAGGAGCCACTCTCCCATCGCCGATCGCCGCACTCTCCCCGTTCGATGCCGTGGTCCCGGTACTGTCCGAGACGCTGGCGGTCGCACGAGCCTGCGAACCGGGCGTGTTGATCCTCGCTCCGGGTCGCCTGGAGACAGAAGTCGCAGCAACGGATGGTTCTTGACCGCTGTCTCGTCTGAGCCAGTAGAGATATCCCGCTACCCCGAAAATGGCGAGCAGGACGATGGCGCCCAACGCTCCCATCCAACCGCGACGGCCCGGCTGTCCCTCTTCCGGCGAATCGCCGCCGAGGTTCTCTTCCACCTGGGAACGGAGGAGGTCTGCATCGTACGGATCGTGAACGAGCTCGGCTTCCGGCGGACCAGACTCCGGCTCGAGCCCGCTCAGTTCCAGCGGCGAGTTGGTCGAAAGAACACCCGAAGGCGCAGGAGCGTTCTCCGAGGCCTCGAAAGCATCCGGGAGAGAAGTCGGAGCGTCGCTCCATCGCTCAGCGGTCCATGACTCTGCTGTCGGGACCAGGTCCGGCTGGGGGGCCGCGTCGAACGGCAGGGGCGCCGATGCTTCTCCGCTACCGGCCGACGAGGACGGAGCCGGAGCGGGCCGCGGCGATCGATCCACCCTTCGCAGCATGCCGAGCAACTCCAGAGCATGGAGCAGTTTATAGACGTTGAAGGCATCCTTGCCAGTGATCGCCGCCACCTCGGCCGCACTCTTCGACCCGTCGATCTGGGCCGCGATCTCTTCGGCATCCTGGTTCAGGCCGAACTGTCGAAAACGGCCGTCGAAGTCCGCCTCGCGCGCGAACGTGGCGTTACCTGAGTCGAGCAGCCGCTCGAAACGGGCGCGATCCGGCTCAGTCACGATCAACTCGATGACGATCTGGGGAAGCGGAAAGATCGTTCCTTCCTCACGC
>JADGNX010000007.1 GCA_017883265.1 Thermoanaerobaculia bacterium | reverse complement strand
AGATCGTCGAGCTCGGGCGAGATGAGGGTCTGGACGGGAGTCTGGATGAAGTCTTCAATCGACTGGGTCATCGCCTGGTAATGCTACCCGATTCGCGGCCGGGGCGTTTTCCCGCCACACCTCACAGCTCAGCAAGTGGAGCGGGGTCCGCTCTGGGGGCCCCGTGACGGATCCGCGAACCCTCGCCGCCCGGGGGCCCCCCGGCGGGCGAAGACACTTCTGTCTGTGCTACAGCTACGAGGAAACGCGTGGCTCGCGACCTAGAACTCCGGGGCGATCATCCCGAAGTTGTTGTCGCGGCGCTTGTAGATCACGGCCACCTTGTCCGTGTCGACGTCGCGGAAGACGATGAACTCGTTCTTCGAATCGTCGAGCAGAAGTGCCGCATGCTCGATGGACATCGGGCGGATCTGAAGGCTACTGGTCTTGATGATGCGCGGGCGCGACTTGCCGTCGCCGTCGAGGTCGCTGACCCGCAGATTGCCGGGCTCCAGCACCTGAACGGTCCAGTCGGTCACCGCGGCCTTGGTCCGCCGGCGGTGTTCGGTGATCCGCTTGCGGTTCTTTTGAGCCTGAATCTTGAGATGGTCTACGGTCGAGGCGATGGCCTCGGGCATGGAATCAGCTTCCTGCAGCGACTTCACGTCGTGCTCCTTGCCGATGATCATGATCTCGCAGATGTTGCGGTACTTCTCGACGCTCAGAGTGCAGCGGATCTCGATGACGTCGTCGAAGTACTTGGTGATCTTCGAGAGCTTCTTTTCAACCAGATCCCGAACGCTGTCGGTAACCTCGAAATTACGGCCGGTGACTTGTGTAGCAGCCATGGATACCTCGATCAGAAGATTTGTTTGCGGTCGGTAGATGACGGGATGTTGAGCTCGTCGCGATACTTGGCCACCGTCCTGCGGGCGATGTTGATTCCCTCGTCGTTGAGGATCTTCATGATTTTCGAATCCGAGAGGGGCTTGCGGGGATCCTCTCCCTCGATGAAGCCCTGAATCTTCTTCTTCACCGTGAGGCTGGAGATGTCTTCCCCATTGTCGGAATCGATCCCGCTGTGGAAGAAGTACTTCATGAGGAACAGACCGCGCGGGGTGTGCATGTATTTGTTCGACACCACCCGGGAGACCGTCGACTCATGCATTTGAATGTCGTCGGCCACGTCCCGCAGGACCAGAGGGCGGAGAAAGTCGATTCCCTTCTCCAGGAACTCGCGCTGGTGCTTGACGATCGACTCGGCCACCTTGTAGATGGTGCGCTGGCGCTGATCGAGTGACTTGATGAGCCAGACCGCCGAGCGGATCTTGTCCTTGATGTAGTTGACCGTCTCACCGTCGGACTTCGAGTCCATGTGATTGAGCATCTGCCTGTAGCTGCCGTTGATGCGCAGCTTCGGCATTCCGTCCTCGTTGAGAACGATGAGGTACTCGTCGCTGACCTTGTAGATGTAGACGTCGGGCTCGACGTAGATGGCCCTCTCGTTACTGTACTTGCGGCCCGGTTTCGGATCGAGATGCTTGATGATCTCGACGATGGCCTCGAGGGACTTCATGTCGATGCCCAGGGCCTTGGCCAGCTGCACGAAGTGCCGGGCCATGAACTCTTCCCAGTGATCGCGGATGATCACTTCGACCAGGTCGTTGTCGACCTCCAGGTAGTGCAGCTGCAGGAGCAGACACTCGCGGAGGTCCCGAGCTCCGACGCCGATCGGATCGAGTGCCTGGATGGCCTGCACGGCGCTCAGCACCTCAGTCTCCTGATACGGGCCAGCCGTCCGGATCTCGTCGATGTTGGCGCGGAGATAGCCATCCTCATCGATGTTGCCGATGAGAAACGCGCCGATCTCCTTGATACGCGGCGAGGCGTCCGACATGCTGAGCTGCCAGGTCAGATGGTCCGACAGGTTGGGCGGCCGGGTCAGCGTATTCTCGATGGGGAACTCATCGTGCTCCTCCCCCATCCGCGGGTTGTAGCCGTATTCGATGTAATCCTGGAAATAGGCGTCGTAGTCGATCTCGTCGAACGAATCCTTCTCCTCTTTGGCTTCTTCCGGCTTGGCCTCTTCCTCGGTCTTCTGCTCCTGCTGATCCTGAGTCTCCGCCTCTTCGGGCTTGGTCTCCTCGGACAACTCCTCGAGCAGAGGATTCTCCAGCAGCTCCTGGTTGAGCACTTCCTGAAGCTCGAGTTTTGACAATTGCAGCAGCTTGATCGCCTGCTGCAGCGACGGCGTCATGATCAGCTTCTGAGAGAGCTTGAGGTGAAGTTTCTGTTCTAGTGCCATTAGGATTTCGTCGTCGGCGAGAGTCCGCGGGAGGGGTGGCGAATCAGCTCAGGTTGAACGATTCCCCGAGATAAATGCGGCGGACTTCTGCGTCTGCCGAGAGACTCTCCGGTTTTCCCTGACGAAAGATCTCGCCTTCTTTGATGATATATGCCCGATCGGTGATCTTCAACGTTTCTCGGACGTTATGGTCGGTTATGAGAATACCGATACCGCGAGCCCGCAGCTCAGAGATGATGCGCTGGATGTCGTAAACCGCGATTGGATCGATGCCTGCGAACGGTTCGTCTAGCAAGATGAATGCCGGGTTTATTGCGAGGCTTCGGGCGATCTCGACCCGTCGCCGTTCACCCCCCGAAAGCGAGAATGCCCTGTTCCGCGCGATGTGCGAAATGCCGAATTCCTCGAGGAGCGCCTTCGTCCGCCGGTCCCGCTCGGCCAAAGGCAGGTTGAGCGTTTCGAAGACCGCCAGAAGGTTCTCTTCCACCGTCAGTTTCCGGAAGATCGAGGCCTCCTGTGGCAGGTAGCTGATCCCTCTCTGGGCCCGCAGATACATCGGCAGTCCGGTGATGTCGTCGTTGCCGAGGCGCACCTCGCCCGAGTCGGGACGGACCAGTCCCACGATCATGTAGAACGTCGTCGTCTTTCCCGCTCCATTCGGTCCCAGGAGCCCCACGATCTCTCCCTGGCGGATGTCGATGGAGACCCCACGGACGACCTTACGCCCCTTGTAGACCTTGACCAGATCCTCTGCCGACAGGCGCAGCGGAGCGTTGTCGGGAGATGCCTCATCGCCGCGCGAGGCGAACGTCAGGATGCCTTTGTCTTCGCTCAAGGTTTGTAGCTGCCCTCGGTCTGGCTGGTCGGGCTGACGACGTCAACCTTGTTGCGCGCGAGGTCGAAGGCCAGCTTCTGGCCGGTGAAGCTTCCCTTCGGATCAGTCACCTTCGCCGGGTTGCCCCAGAGGTAGATCATCTTCTTCTGCAACTCATAAACGGCCCGGTCGCCCGTGCCGCGGCGGCCCCCGGCTTTCTCGACCAGCACGACCTTCGTCTCCGCTTCGACCCTCTCCATCTTCTTGTTGGCGTCGAAGAAAAACGAGGCGTGATCGGAGTTCAGCGTCCGGGTTTCGTCGTCCACCTGCACGTTTCCCAGCAGCTCGATCTTCCTTTCGTTCTTGTGCGCCACCATGCTGTCGCCTCGCGAGAAAATCGGAGTCTTTCGCGTCTCGGCGCCCGCATTGTACAGGAGCGTTCGCACTCCGCCCCGTGCGGTGATCTGGTCGCCGTTTCCCAGCACCTGGAGCTCCTGAGCGAAGAGCGTATTGGTGTCCTGCCAGGCCCGGACGTTGCCGGTGAAAACAGCGGTTTTCGTGGCCTGACGCATGTTGACGGAATCGGAGTTGACGAAGACCGGCTTGCCCGCCGGGAAGAGCTGCGAGGAGTCCATGGCCGCACCGCTCTGTCTGGAGATGAGCTGAGCGATCACGCTGCCGCGTCCGTCCAGAGTGGCGGCCCGCGGCGAGAGCTCGATCGTCT
Source organism: Thermoanaerobaculia bacterium (assembly GCA_017883265.1). Classification (GTDB taxonomy): domain Bacteria; phylum Acidobacteriota; class Thermoanaerobaculia; order Gp7-AA8; family Gp7-AA8; genus JADGNX01. The sequence goes on along the minus strand of JADGNX010000007.1, from coordinate 27,134 downwards.
TCGCCTTCAGGGTCTGTCCGTCGGAGATGACTTCCGGATCGGATCCCTGCTCCGCAGTCAGAACGACCTTGTCGTTGGTGATGTCGTAATTCGCACGAGCCGCCGTGGCGGTGTTCTTCGGATCGTGGTACCGGAATCCGCCCGTCATCGCCGCGCTCGAAGCACGCCGGGTCGCCGGGTCGAAGTAGACGATCATCTGCCCGGAATCGATCCTCCGCGCCGTCGGTCCCGCCTCGGTCATGGTGACCTGGTTCTCGGCTTTGATCTCGGTCACCTCGTTGCCGCGCAGGGCCGCGCGAAAACTCCTGGCCGTCACGTCGCGACGAGGAGGACCCTCCATCAGAGCGTGTGCCGGTCCGTTCACGCCTACTCCGTTCCAGGCGCTGATGTGCCCATCCCCCCCCAGCTCGGTGAAGAAGCGGTCGCATGTCACCTGCCGCGCTCCCTGCATCTCAGGAGATTTCGCCGCCGGCTGCCCGGTTGCTCGAGATCCAGGCGCCAGGTTGATCACGACATGATCGCTTCCTTCAACCCCCGCCAGGGTCTTCCGATCGGGACCGAAATGGGCCAGCATCGACTCGGCCCGCACGTTGTCGGTCAGCCGGGTCAGCAGGACGCTCCCGGTGAATGAGAGCTCGTTGGCTTTGCGGCGGAAGATGGTCTCGAGGGCTGCCAGATTCATCGGCAGTTCGCCGGGCCGCGACGGCGTCAGCGCCGCGTCGACATGATCGAAGAGACGCAGCGTCTCCTGCTCGACGTCGAGATCGAGGCCGCCGGCCTTCCCCGTCCATGCGTCGACCTTGAACTGGACAGGGATCTGGTTCTGCAGTCTGTTGCCATCGAATTTCATCTCCGAGGTGGTGATCTCGATTCCATCGCTCGAGACGAGCTTCACGCCACCGCGCACCTCGGCTTCCTTCGTCTTGCTGTTGAACTGCGCCTCGGGACAGCTCAATTCGTAGGTCAGACCGTTGGCTCTGTAGATGGTCATCTCGACCTTTTCCAGCGTGTTCCACCCCGAGGCGAAGGCCACCGCGCGCTCGGCCCTGATATGGGAGACCACGCGTCCGGCGAGGGTCTGCGTATCCTCGAAGGTCTTCGACTCGATCTGGGGACGATCGACCGGCCGCATGGTGGAGGTCACCGGCTCGTTCACGCTCTTGTCGCGACGCGTCTTCGCATGGTTGAAGCTGAAAACGAGGACGGCGATGAAGCCTATGAATAGAATCGGGAGCGCTATCCTCAGTGTCTTGACTGTCCGTTCCATTCAGATCGTCGCGGGTCGTGCAACAGAGAGGCCGTCCGTTTCGTTCCTCAGAGGAAGACCGGGCGCCCGGGCGTCGACGATCTCCATGCGGTAGCCGTCTTCGGCATAACGATCCGGCTCCAATCGGAAGAGGAGATCGGCGGCAGCGCCCAGCGGAAGCGCCGCGGAGATCGACTCAGCCGAAGGCCAGAGGACAGCCGAGAGACGGCGGCGGCCGGTCGAGACGATCAGACCGCTGCACTGTGGGGCGAAGTCGCGCCTCTCCCGCACAATCGCCTCCCGCAGGAGCAGGGTCGGCTGCCGGTTGGCGGCCCCGAACGGCTGCAGAAGCTCGTGATCTTCGTAGAACGCCCGGTCGAGCTCGCTCTCCTCGACCACGCCATCGATCGTAATCGCGTTCGCCAGAGCCTCCGGCGGAATGCCCTCAGCCCCCGATGCCAGACAGCGGCGCAGCTCGGCGAGATTCCTTGTCTCCAGCGAGAAACCGCAAGCGAACTCGTGGCCTCCGAAATGAGTAAAGAGGTGCGCCACTGCCGCGAGTTGCTCGTGCAGGTTAATGAGAGGCGTGCTCCGTGCCGAACCGACGCAGCGATCGCCATCGATGGCGATGACCAGGGCCGGCCGGTGGTAGCGCTGCGCGATCCGTCCGGCAGAGAGGCCGAGCACGCCTTTGTGCCACCCCTCACCGGCCAGGATGAGAATCCGCTCCTGGCCCGCGATCTGCTGCTCGGCGGCACCGCGAACCAGCAATTCGATCTGCTGGCGCTGGACGTTCATCCGCTCGAGCTCGGCCACAAGGGGCCAGGCCGCCTCCTCGCTTGCTGCAGCGAACAACTCGATGGCCGTGTTCGCCGAAGCCAGGCGGCCGGCGGCATTGAGGCGCGGCCCGATGCGAAAACCGACGTCACTGGAGCGCAACGGCCTGCCGAGGAGTCCGAGATGACGGAGAAGAGCGCGGAGGCCGGGATTGCGGGGATCGGCAAGTCCGCGCAAGCCGATCGAGGCGATCGTCCGGTTCTCCCCCTCCAGTGGTGCGACGTCGGCAATCGTGCCGATGGCCGCGATCTTGAGGAGGGAATCGGTTGCGATGGTGCGTCCCCGTCGCCGGATCAACTCGCAGCAGAGCTTGAAGACCACGCCGACGCCGGCCAGCTCCTTGAACGGATACTCACAACCGGGCTGCTTCGGATTGAGGACCGCCGCCGCTTCCGGAAGAAGCTCGGGCGGGAGGTGATGATCGGTGATGATGACGTCGATGCCGCGGTCGATGGCTCTGCGAACCGGCTCGACCGACGTGATGCCGCAGTCGACAGTGATCACCAGCCGGACGTTGCGGCTCTCCAGCACGCGCTCGAGCACTTCCATCTTCAGGCCGTAACCGTCGACCAGACGATGCGGAACGACGAAGTCGACCACCGCGCCCAACTTCCGCAGCACGGTCTGCAGGAGAACGATCGAGGTGATTCCGTCGACGTCGTAGTCACCGTAGATGAGGATGACCTCACGATCGCGTATTGCCCTGCTGATTCGCTCGCAGGCGTAGTCGATGCCATGGATCGACCGCGGGTCGTGCAGATCGTCCAGCGTCGGCGCTGTGAATCGGCGATAGTTCTCGCCGGCCGTCACGCCGCGTCGCGTGAAGATATCGTGGAGGGTGCGATGCCGGATCGGCAGGCTCGGGGCGGCTGCAGGCGCGTCGGCGAGCGTCCAGTCATCGAAGATCGGCACGTCGTGAGTTTAACCGACGGCGGAGGTTGCCACGGGTCGTAGAGTCTTGTAGCACAGACACTTTTGTCTGTGCGAACTGGGACCGATCGAGGGCGCACAGACAGAAGTGTCTGTGCTACAGAGCGCGCTACCCCTTTTCGAAGTAGCCGATCTTGCGGAACTTCTTGTAGCGTTCTTCGGGGAGTAGATTGCCCTTCGTCTTCTGCAGCTCTTTGAGCGCGCGCTCGAGGTACGGAACGAGGATTGCCGCCGCGGCCTCCGGGTCGCTGTGCGCGCCGCCGCTCGGCTCGGAAACGATCTCGTCGATGACTCCCAGTTTCTTCAAATCCTTCGCCGTGATCTTCATCGCCGCGGCTGCGTCCTGCGCCGCCGCCGGATTCTTCCAGAGGATCGCCGCACAGCCCTCCGGCGAGATGACCGAATAGACCGCGTGCTCGAGCATGAAGACGCGGTCGCCGACGCCGAGCGCCAGAGCTCCGCCGCTCCCTCCCTCGCCGATCACCGTGACGATGATCGGCACCTCCAGTCCCGCCATCTCCCGCAGATTCACTGCGATGGCCTCGGCCTGACCGCGCTCTTCGGCGCCGAGCCCGGGATAGGCTCCCTGCGTATCGATGAAGGTGAAGACCGGAAGGGCGAACTTTTCGGCGAGCTTCATCACCCGCAATGCCTTGCGGAAGCCCTCCGGACGCGGCTGACCGAAATTACGGTAGACCTTCTCTTTGGTATTGCGCCCCTTTTGATGCCCGATGACGGCGCAGGCCTTTCCCTTGAGACGGGCAAAACCGGCCACGATGGCTGGATCGTCGCCGAATTTCCGGTCGCCGTGGATCTCGGTCCACTCCTCGAAGACGGCACCGATGAAGTCGAGCGTGTAGGGGCGGGCCGGGTGGCGGGCCACCAGGGTCTTCTGCCACGGAGTGAGGTTCGAATACACTTCGTCGGTCACTCTGGTAAGCTTTTCCCGGAGCCGCTGGATCTCAGCGCCTTGTTCTGAGCCTTCCTCCGCGGTGAGAGCTTCGATCTCGCGCCGCAACTGGAGGATCGGCTCTTCGAACTGGGACGGATCACCGTTCATGGCTGGAACCTAACAAATGGACGATACGCGGTCAAATGGCGAAACAGCATGTTTGCGGTTGAAAGCTTAGAGAAGCCAAAGGGGCCCTCCCTCCTCGAGAGCTGGTCGAGCAATGAGCGGATGCGCCATATTTCGCCCATCGAGGTCCTGCGTCAGCGGCTCGACGGGACCATGCGCAGGCGGATCGAGACCCTTCTGGCCTCCTGCGGCAGCGCACGGGATCTCCCCGAGAGCGTCCGGATCCAGATGGAGCTCGAGCTTCGGGAGCTCTGTCGCGCCATCGATCGCGTATGCGAGACCGCGCGCAGCAGCCGCCCCGCCGGACATGCGCCTTCGGAGATCTCGGCGAGGATCGGTCACGCGATGCAGAACTCTGTGGCCAGTCTGAACGCAGTCGACGGCCAGCTCTACGGACGGCGCTATCCGTTCCAGACCTTCGATCGCTCCCGGGCCGAGCCGCTGTCGGGCTCGATGCTGGTTGTTGGCGAGCATATACGGCGTCTCACCCGCTTCGTCCGCACCATCGATCCCGACATCGACGAAAAGCTTCTCGCCGGGCTTGTCGTCCAGGCCTCGCCCGTCGACGATCAGACCCGGAAACCGATCGCGTAGCAGCCCACCCTGGATTCTCGCAGCCGAAGTCTGAGGATTCTCTCTCAGAGTTCAAAAGCCGGGCGCGGGTGGTTCATTCAATGGGGGTCGGGCCATCTTGATGAGTTTCGTCAGCATCTGTGCGATGCGTTCGAGAAGGGCTTTGTGTCTTCCCGGGCCCGAGCCCCGCGCCCGGTTTTTGACTCTCAAAACGGCCCTTACAGATGGTGCGCGCCCTTACAGAATGTTGATTGGGTCGACGTCGATGGCCACTTCCACTCCGTTCCAGCGGCGAGGCAGCATGACTCCTTCCACGGCGCTTCGAAGGCCCGCGCGATGCGGACTGCGCAGAAGGATCTGGTAGCGAAAGTACCCCTTGATGCGAGCCAGCGGCGCCGGCGCCGGTCCCTGAATGCGCGTTCCGGCGACGGTGCCGGTCGCCCGCTCCAGAGCCTTGCCACACTCGATCGCCGCGCGCTCGACGGCTGGCAGCTCCTCACCGCGAAAAAGAAGGGCGATCATCGATGTGACCGGCGGATAGTGAAATGTCCGCCGGAACTGAATCTCCTCCGCGTAGAAGGCTTCGTAGTCGTGGCGAAGGGCGTGTTGCACTGCGTAATGCGCCGGGAAGGCGGACTGGATGACCACTCGCCCGAGGCGCTCTCCCCGTCCCGAGCGCCCGGCAACCTGCGTGAGGAGATAGAAGGTCTTCTCGGCCGACCGGAAATCGGGGTAGCCGAGGATCGAGTCGGCGTTGAGAACAGCGGTCATGGTCACGTCGGGGAAATGATGGCCCTTGCTGAGCATCTGCGTGCCGATGAGCGCCTGGGTCTTTCTCTGCCGGAAGCGATCGAGGATTCGGACGAGCTCTCCCTTTCGGCGGGTCGAGTCGCGGTCCAGCACGTCGACTGCGACGTCGGGAAAATCGCGCCGGAACCGCTCTTCGACCTTCTCGGTGCCGAAGCCGATCGGCTGCAGGACCTCCCCGCCGCAGAGAGGACACTTCGTCGGGATCGGCTGTCGGAGGCCACAGTAATGGCAGATGAGCAGCCCGCTCTTGCGATGCACGGTCATGGTGACGCTGCAGTCGCGACAATGAAAATCGTTCTCGCATTGCCGGCAAAGAAGGTAGGGAGCGTAGCCGCGCCGGTTGATGAGGATGATGGCCTGCTCGCCCAGGTCGAATACCCGGCGAAGCTCTTCCTTCAGGCGGCCGCTGAAGAGGATGAGGCCACGGTCCTCTTTCTCCCCCTTTTCACCGCGGATGTCGATGACCTCCACCGCCGGAAGGGGGCGGTCCTCCACTCGGCTGGTCATCCGGATCAGGGTGTACTTGCCGCGCTCGGCATTCTCGCGGCTCTCGAGAGAGGGAGTGGCTGAGCCGAGGACCACCGGAATCTTTCGAAGCCGGGCCCGGACCACTGCGAGGTCGCGTGCGTTGTAGCGAGGCGATTCCTCCTGCTTGTAGGCGCCGTCCCCTTCCTCGTCGACGACGATCAGGCCGAGACGCTGGAACGGAGTGAACAGGGCCGAGCGCGGACCGATGGCCACATCGACCTGGCCGCGATGAGCGCGCCACCACTGGTCGTAGCGCTCGCTGGCCGAGAGGCTGCTGTGGAGGATGGCGATCCGCTCCCCGAAGCGCTCCTTGAGGCGCGAGGCGAAGACGGGTGTCAGCGAGATCTCCGGAACGAGAAGCACCGCCTGCTGGCCCCGCCGCACCACCTCGCGCATCAGTTCGATATAGACCTCGGTCTTGCCGCTTCCCGTCACCCCCTCGATCAGGAAGGCGCCGAAGCGACCGAGGGATTCGCGAACCGTTGCGATCGCCCGCAATTGCTCGCCGGAGTACCGGATCTCGACCGCTGGCTGCGCATCGAGTCCCGCCAGAAACGCGTCGAGCGTGTGGCGGCGGGGACGGCGCTCGATGCGCAAGATCGTCTTTTTCGCCAGCGTCTCGATCGACGCCGGGCTCGCTCCGGCCAGCTCGAGGGCCCGAATGCTCATCTCCCCGCCGCGCGCCGCGAGGAGGTCGTGAACGAGCTGCTGCTTCGGTGGCAGCGACTCCGGAGACATTTCCAGAACGGCGAACCGATCGTAGCGGACCCCGCGCGCGTCCTCGAGTCGATCGCCGACGGTGACGAGGCCGGCGTCGCGAACGCGAGCCAGGGCCGGGCGCGCGCCCCGAATCGTTTCGAAGATCTTCGCCAGCGAAAGGCGGCGCTGCCGCACGGCCCCGAGTAGTTCGAGGTCTCCGGGAAGGATTCGCCGTTCCGCCATCGCTGCGGCGATGAGAGCATCATCCCCGACGAAGGTCGCCTCCCGCCGCCCGCGAGCGGCCATGTTCGCCGGCAAGGCTACGCGGAGCATCTCCCCGAGCGGCGCGATGTAGTACTCCGCCGCCCACCGGCAGAGGGCGATGATCTCCGGAGTGAGCGCGGGCTCCTCCTCGTCGAGGACCGATCGAATCTTCCGGATGCGCTTCGACTCGATCGAGATGCTGTCGGCGAAGCTGACGACGAAGCCGGTCGTCAGCTTCGCGCCGAGCGGCACTTCGACCCGTGAGCCGAGACGCACTTCCTGCCGGAGATCATCCGGAATGGCGTAGCTGAAGGTCTCGTGAACAGCCAGAGGGATCGCGACTTCAGCGAAGGGAGAGAGACCGGAGGGCATTCGCCGCTGAGGATACCGGATGTGGCATAGCCCCGAGTGGAGCGAGTGGCCGAGTGGAGCGGCGGCTGCTTTGGCCGCCGGTGGGTGGGCGACGGGCGCCCGAGAGCGGGCGCCCCCTGCACGAGGAGAGTCCCTACGCCGGAACTTCGATTCCCAGCTCGGCCATGACTTTCTTCATGTCGTTCCAGACGTCCTTCTTGGCGCTGGGGGTCCGGAGCAGATACGCGGGGTGAAACGTCGGCATCACTTTGACCGATCCGTGCATCAGCCAGGTTCCGCGGACACTGGAGATCGAGAACGTCTTTCCGGTGAGACTCTGGAGAGCAAATTTTCCGAGCGTCACGATCACCTTCGGTCGGATCATCTCGATCTGGCGGGTGATGTAGGGATGACAGGCCTCGAGCTCGTCAGACTCCGGATTGCGGTTCTCCGGCGGGCGGCACTTGATGACGTTCGCGATATAGACCTCGGCGCGCGACAGTTTCATCGCTTTGATGATGTCGGTGAGGAGCTGGCCGGCGCGGCCGACGAACGGTTCCCCCTGCAGATCTTCGTCCCGTCCGGGCGCCTCACCGACGAACATCAGATCGGCCGTCGGGCTGCCGGTGCCGAAGACGACCTGAGTCCGTGTCCGGGCCAGGCGGCAGCGGAGACAGTCGGAAGCGACGGCCCCGAGCGTGCCGAGATCGTCGCAGCCGTCGATCTCTGCGGTCGTCGGACCGGCTCGCTCTTCCAGAGGGCCAGGGGCGGCAGCTTCGCCGGCGGCACCCGCGCTCGCCGCCGGGATATCGAGATGCGTGTAGCCAAGCTCCAGAAGGAGCGCCAGCTCATTGCGAAGATCGTCGTTCATGGCCATGCCGCAGAATGACCGACAGAATGCTATCCCGCAAGTGTTGTCACATGACGGAGGGACCAGTGGAGGGGTGCCCGCCCTTCGGGCATCCGCACGAGGAATGGGGCCAGCCGCCCACCCCCGGCGGCCGAGGCGGCCGCCGCTCCACTGGGCGTGTCGTGTTGCCATGCCGTCGGGGCGCTATCGCGCCGCCAGGCCGGCCACGACCAGATCGAGGATGCGGTTGGCCACGGTCGCCTTCGACGCCTTCTCGATCCGGCTCTTCGTCCCGTCGCGAGCGAGAACGAGGACTTCGTTGGAATCAGAGTCAAAGCCGATTGCCGAGTCGGAAACATCGTTGGCCACGATCAGATCGACCCCTTTTCGTTCCAGCTTGAGACGCGCGTTCTCCTCGACTGAATCGGTCTCGGCGGCAAAGGCGACGACGAAAGGATGCGAGGAGGATGCAACGATGTCGGCGAGGATATCGGGACTCTTGCGCAGGGTGAGCGTGATCTCGTCGACACCGGCCGACTTCTTGATCTTCGACCTTGCCCGTTCCACAGGAGCAAAGTCGGAGACCGCTGCGGCCTTGATCACCACGCCATGGGTTGGAAGCTGTTCCATGACGGCCGCGTGCATCTCAGCAGCAGTCACGACGTTGCGAACGACGACGTTAGCCGGCGGAACCAGTGCCGTCGGGCCGGTCACCAGCGTCACCCTGGCACCTCTCCTGCGGGCCGCCTCGGCCAGCGCGTAACCCATCTTGCCCGAGGATCGATTGGAGATGAAGCGGACCGGATCGATCGCTTCTCGTGTCGGTCCCGCGGTCACCAGAACGCTGGTCCCTTCCAGATCGCGTCCAGCGAAGAGCGCCGCGGCTCGTTCGGCGATGACCGGAGGATCGGGCATCCGTCCGGCACCTTCGTCGCCGCAGGCCAGAAGGCCGCTGTCCGGCTCGAGGATGGTGGCACCGCGTGCCCTTAGCGCAGCGAGGTTCAGCTGAACGGTGGGATGCAGCAGCATGCCAGAATTCATGGCCGGGGCGATCATCAACTCGCCGCGATGCGCTACGGCGTAGGTCGAGAGAGCGTCGTCGGCGATGCCGAGGGCCAGCTTGGCGATGATGTTGGCCGTGGCCGGCGCGATCAGCAGCAACTCGGCCCAACGCGCGAGGTCGATGTGATCGACGCCGCCCCGCTCGGGATCGCCCCACTGCTCAATGATGACCCCATGGCCCGAAACGGCGGAGAGTGAGAGCGCCGAAACGAAACGAGCGGCGTTCGGAGTCAGGATGACCCGAACCGCCGCTCCGTGATCCTGCAGGCGCCTGACGAGGTCAGGTGCCTTGTATGCTGCGATACCGCCCGAGACTCCCAGGACGACTCGCATGATCCTCTCGTTACTCGGCGAGATCGAGCGCCGTCGGCTCTTCGACCGGCTCGGTCAACTGCCACTTCACCTGATTCTTCTCGACCTCTTCCATGGCCACGCGGGTCGGCTTGTTGTACTTCGACCGTCCCTTCTGCGCCGAGCCCTGAATGAGCTGTTCAGCGCGCTTGGCTACCAGCAGTACGTAGCGAAAGCGGCTGTCAATGCCCTCCGGCAATTCTTCCATCCCGTTCCTCCTTGAAGCGTTCGGCCATCTCCTGGATGGCATCGAGCGCCGTCTTCGTCTGAAGCTTCTTGGCGATGATCGCCGCCTTGAGACTCTCCGTGGCGACGTTCAGGTCATCGTTGATGATGATGTAGTCGTAGAACTCTTTTCCGGCGTAAATCTCGTCGAAGGCCTTGGCTACCCGCCTGTCGATTTCTTCTCGCGTATTCAATCCCCGGCTCTCGAGCCTTCGTTCGAGCTCCGTGATCGACGGGGGAAAAATAAAGATGCTCAGCGAACGCTCTTTAAGCCCGGGATCGTCGGCGATCTGCCTGGCACCCTGGTAGTCGATGTCGAGGATGACGTCCTCGCCGCGCTCGAGCCGTGTCAGTACCTCCAGTTTGGAGGTGCCGTATCTCTGTTCGTGAACGAAGGCCGATTCGAGAAATTCCCCTGCTGCCGCCATGGCCTGGAACCGGCCGGCGTCGACGTAGTGGTAGTTGACCCCTTCCGCCTCCCCGCGGCGCCGGCCCCTGGTGGTGTGGGAAACGGAAAAGTGCAGGGAGATCCCGAGCGGCTCGAGGTGCGAACGGACATTGTTGATCAAGGTGGTCTTCCCGGCGCCGGAAGGGCCGGAAACGATGAAAAGAGTTCCATCGGGATGAAAATTGAGGGAAGGACTACTCGACATTCTGTACCTGCTCGCGGATGCGCTCCAGCTCGGCCTTCAATTCTACAACGAGCGTTCGGATGTCTACGGAGCGTGACTTCGAGCCGATGGTGTTGATCTCCCGCAGCATCTCCTGCGACAGAAAGTCGAGCTTCTTCCCCGCCGGCTCACGACCATCGATGGCCGCCCTGAACTGCTCCCGGTGAGCGCTCAGCCTGGTCAGCTCCTCCGCCACGTCGCCCTTCTCCACCATCAGTACGACCTCCTGGGCCACACGGTCGGGATCGACAGAGACCCCTGCGGCTCCGGCGATCTCCTGTACGCGCTGCTGATAGGAAGCGATGGCCTCGCGCCGGATGTCGTCCCGGCGACCGGCCAGATTGCGCTGATGCTCTTCGATCGCCGCCAGACGCGTCTCCAGATCGGCCCGCAGCGACTCCCCTTCCCGGGCCCGCATGCCGCCCACCGCGACCAGCGCGAGGCGAAGAACCTCGATCAGCGCATCGCGCTCTCCTTCCTCGATGTCGGAGTCGACCGCTTCTACCTGCAGTAGATCGGGAACCCGCAGCAGGTCGCCGCCGCTCATGGTCCAGCCAATCCCATGTTCCTCGGCGATTGCGCGCAACTGCGGCAGCACGGCGTTGGCGATCTGCGAGTTGATCCGCACGCTGTATTCCGACTGAGCCGTTCTCTGCACCCGCACCGTCACGTCCACCTTGCCGCGCGCAAGCTGTTCGCTGACCACTGCTCGCAACGAGCTCTCCAATTCCCACAAATACTCCGGCAGGCGCACCGAGGTCTCCAGGTACCGGTGGTTGACACTCTTGACCGCCACCGTGGCGAAGAACCGGGGCGATAGCGCTCCCGCCGCGCGTCCGTATCCAGTCATGCTGTTGATCATAGGAAATCCCGCTCCTGATCCTTCGAGCGCATTGTCGGTTGTGTGGGAGGCGAAAGCCAAGTTCTCGATGCGAGGTCTCGTTCCCCCGCTTGTGCGCGCCTCACACCTTAACTACCATGCGCGAGTGCCCCCATCCGAAAGCGACCGCGTCATGAATCGTGTCGAGGATCATCCCTCCATCGCCGAGGCCAAACGGGTCCTCCGTGTCGAATCGGCAGCCATCCTGGGGCTGATCGACCATCTCGACGACTCGTTCATCCGCGCGGTCGAGCTCATTCATGACTCCGCCGGGCGAGTCGTGACGATGGGTCTCGGCAAGTCGGGAATCATCTGCCGGAAGATCAGTGCGACGCTGGCCTCGACCGGTACGCCTTCCTTTTTCCTCCACCCGGCTGAGGCCATTCATGGCGATCTCGGAGTCATCGTCAAGGGTGACGTCGTCATCGCCGTCTCCAACTCGGGCGAGACCGAGGAGCTCGTGAGGATCCTCCCCTCCGTGAAACGGATCGGGGCTGAGCTGATCGCCATCACCGGAAATCCTTCGTCCACTCTGGCCAGAGCGGCCGACCACCACCTCTCGGCAGCTATTTCCAGAGAAGCCTGCCCCCTCGGTCTTGCGCCCACGGCATCCACCACGGCCACGCTGGCCCTCGGCGATGCGTTGGCGATGGCCCTGCTCATCCGCAAGGGCTTCAAGGAGGAGAATTTTGCCTTCCTTCATCCCGGCGGAAAACTGGGAAAACGGTTTCTCCGCGTCCGCGATCTGATGCACGCCGGCGAACAGGTTCCGCTCGTCGGTCCCGCCACGTCCATGCACGACGTCATTTACGAGATGTCCCGCAAGGGTTTCGGCATCACCGCGGTGGCCGACCAGCAGGGAATGCTCCTCGGCGTCATCTCCGACGGCGACCTCCGCCGCCTTCTCCAGAACGACGAGGGAGTTCTCCGCCGAACCGCCGGCGAGTGCATGAAGAGCGACCCCTCCACGATCGCTCCCGAGGAGCTGGCCTCCGCCGCCCTGGCTGTGATGGAGCAGAAGAAGATCACCTCGCTCTTCTCGGTGACTCCGGAGCGGAGGCTGGAAGGCATCATCCACCTTCACGACCTCTGGGGTCTGGAGCTATTTTGACCTCGATGATCGGAACTGGCGATAAAGGCATTTTGGTCGTTCTCCGCTTCAGGAACGGCAGGACCGAGCGCGTGTCTCTGGTCAGTATCGACCTGGAGACCGAGCAGGTGACCGGCATTGCAGCCGATCAGCGCAATGCCGTCGTCTCGTTCGACGAGCTCAAGGCGGTTTTTTTTCCGCACGCGCTCCAGGATGCCGAGATCGACTCCTCGCCTGCCAGCACGATCGCCGTCGAGTTCAGCGACGGCGAGGTAATTCGCGGCCGCGCGCACTACAATCCGGAGAAGAATGGATTCTTTCTCTTGCCTCTCGACAGGAGCAAAAACGACAAAGTCTTCGTTGTGAGCTCCGCAATCTCGTCCATCGAGGTCGAAAAGTACTAATGGCCCGTCAATACAGGCCAGCAGGACGCCGCCAGGCAGCGAGATTGCGAGGAGCCGGGTTTGTGGCCCCCGGTGGAGGCTTGGCAGCCACCGCAGCCGAGGTGCCGGCCCTCGGGGGCAATCTCCGGCAACCTTCGGCAAGTCGGCTCGTCAGAATGAATGCGGCAAGGCCATTTATGGAAAAATCGAACCGTAGCAGAACATGGATCATCGCCCTCCTTCTCTCTTCCGCCGCTGCAATTGCCGGCGCCGCGGAGCTCGATCGGGCGGCGGCCTCGCTCCCCGGAACCGAGGCTCGTTTCGTCCAGTCGTTCACTCCGAAGGGATTTCGCAACAGCCAGAGCGAGAGCGGTCTTGTCGTATTCGGGACGTTGCCACTCATGCGCTGGGAGTATCAGCAGCCGGAGGCCAAGCTGTTCGTCTTCGACGGAGTGCAGTCCTGGTTCTATCTTCCTGAGGACAAGCAGGTCACTGTGAGCAAGCTGGACGATGCCAGACGCCGAGAGCTTCCGTTCCTCATCCTCGGCGACGCCGCCGAGCGGAGCCGGGCCTTCGATCTGACCGAGAGGCAGGATCATGGAGCAATCGTAGCCTCCCTCCAGCCAAAGGCCGCCTCCTCCATGATCCGCGATATCAGCATCACCATCTCGCGGTCCGACCACACCATCCAGAAGGTTCAGTACGCCGACCGGGAGGGGAACAAGACTCTCTTTTCATTCTCCGCTTTCAGAAAGCATGCGGCCGATGCCGGGACCTTTCATTTCGTGCCGCCCCCGGATGTGCAGGTCGTCCAGCAATAGAGGAAAATTCGCAGGCCGAGGTGGGACGATGCCACAGGACTTTTCATTCGACGTCGTATCGAAGACCGACATGCAGGAGATTCTGAACGCCATCCAGCAGGCTCAGAAGGAGCTTGCCAATCGCTTCGATTTCAAAGGGAGTAAGAGCGAGATCGACTTCAAGGACGAGGAGATCGTTCTGCTGAGCGACGATGAGGGGAAGCTGCGCAGCCTCAAGGAGATGGTCGAAAGCAAGCTGGTCAAGCGCAAGGTGTCGCTGAAAGCGATCGACTACCAGAAGCTCGAGCAGGCCACTCTGGGAACCGTGCGTCAGAAGGCGAAGATCGTTCAGGGGATCGAAAGCGACAAGGCCAAGGCCATCGTCAAAGCCATCAAGGATGCCAAGATCAAGGTTCAGGCTGCCATCCAGGGCGATCAGGTGCGCGTCACCGGGCGAAGCAAGGACGATCTCCAGCGCGCCATCAACACGATCAAGGAAAACGACTTCGGCATCCCTCTGCAGTTCATCAACTACCGAGGTTGAAGCCCCGCACAGCGATTTCCCCTAGCACAAACACTTCTGTCTGTGCGCCGTCGGTATCCGTCATGGCGCTCTCCCAACCGCCTCATTCCTCGCTGACGCTTCTAAATGACAGAGCCCCGTCACGGAGCGCCGGCCGGACGCATCTCTTTCACGATCTCAGGGGGAATCGTTTATGCTTCGACGCGTGACCGCTCATCCGGCCAGCAGCGGGAGTCTCTCCGACCCGACCACCTCGCGCTCCGAGCGGTTGGTCGAGCCGGTCGCGGCCAAGCTGCAGCTGGTGGAAGAAGAACTGCGCCGGAACTTCCGCTCCGAAATCAAGACGATCCAGGATGTCGGCGATCACATCCTGGCCGGGGGTGGCAAGCGCCTCCGCCCGGCGCTCCTCCTGCTGGTCTCGGAGCTCCTCGGATACAAGGGAGTCCGCGATGTTCTTTATGCCGCGGTCATCGAGTTGATCCACACCGCGACCCTGGTACATGACGATGTGATCGACGAGGCGGCCATCCGCCGCGGACGAACTTCGATCAACTACCGCTGGGGGAACCATCTCACCGTCCTGGTCGGCGACTACCTCTACACGCATTCGATGAATCTGGCTCTCAGCGAGGGTAATCTCGACATCCTCCGTCTCCTCTCGAACGCCACCATCCGGATGATCGAAGGGGAGATTCTGGGGCTGGAGCAGGACGGCCAGTCCGGTCTCTCCATCGACGACTACTTTTCGATCGTCGGCCGGAAAACTGCGGATCTGTTCGGAGCGTGCTGTCGCATTCCGGCGTACCTGACATCCGCCTCAGAGGCCGACTCCGTCGCGCTCTTCGACTACGGCTACAACCTCGGAGTCTGCTTTCAGCTGATCGACGATCTTCTCGATTTCACGTCGAGCACCGAAATACTGGGCAAGCCGGCTTTGTCGGATCTGAAGGAAGGGAAGGTGACACTTCCTCTGATTCTGACGCTGCCGCATGCCACCGCGGCAGAGCGGCAGATGATCGGCCGCGTGGCCACGGATCATTCGTTCGAGGCGGTCCAGCCGGGCGATGTCCTGGAGGTCGTTCAAAAGTACGACGCGCTCCATCAGACCCGTGAGATCGCTCGCGATTATGCCGCTCGGGCCCGCGCGGCCCTGGCCCCCTTTCCGGACTCGCCGGCCCGGCAGACCCTCGAGCTCGCGCTCGACTTCGTTCTCGAGCGCGATCGATAAGTCGGCGTTCGGACGCCGTGGCGGCGTCTCCTGGCGCGCTTTTACGCCACGCGCTTGACCGGGAGCCTCAGGACCATGCTGGTGCCGACGCCCTCGACGCTGGCGATCGACACCTCACCGCCATGGGCCTCGATGACCTGCTTGACTATGTAGAGACCGAGGCCCGTACCGCCACCGCCGCGTAGCGACTTGTTTCCCGACTGCTTGTACTTTTCGAAGATCTGACCTATGTCGCCGGCCTTGATTCCCATTCCGCTGTCGGTAACGGTTATGGCGATGGCATCCGGAACCTTGCCGGAGCCGATGATCTGAGCTCCGACGGAGATGAGTCCTTTTTTCGGCGTGAACTTGAGCGAGTTGCTGATGAGATTGATGATGGCCTGCGTCAGCTTCTCGACGCTGCCGGTGATCTCCGGAAGCTCGCGCCCATGCGCGGTCAGAAGATGAATGTCGTCGCGGGCGGCGACCGACTGAAGGCTGCGCACGGAACGCTTGAGGACGCCGGCGATCCAGACTGCTTCGCTCTCCACGACAAAATTTCCCGACTCGATCTTCGAGAAGTCGAGAAGCTCGTTGATCAGATTCATCATCCGTTCGGATTCGCGTTGGGCCTCGAGGAGCAGGTCCTGATGCAGCTGTTCGAGACGCGATTCGCCGCCCAGCACGAACTCCAGAGTTCCCTGGATGCCGGAGAGGGGCCCGCGAAGATCGTGGACCACCATCGAGGTGAAGTCCGACTTGGCCTGTTCCATCTCCCGCTGGCGAGTCACGTCCTCGAAGGAGATGGCGGCAGTGGGAGGCGCACCGCTCCGGCTCATGATCTTGTCGGCGCGGTAGACGCGGCCGTTGAACTCCACATCGGTCGAGCGGTGTTCATCGCCGGTGAAGAATCCCTGGAGCCAGCCGCGCTCACCGCCGACCGTTCGGACCGCCTGGCGGATCCACTGCTCCCCGTTCGACCCGAAGGCTTCGGTGAAGGTCGCATTGCGGTAGACGAGATCTCCCTTCTCTGTGGCCACGACGATCGGCATCGGCAGGCGATCGAGGAGCTCGGGGGCGTATTCGGTCATGCCGGCACCGTGATGGCGCGCTCATTCTGAAGCTTGGCCAGGATGAAGAACGTGGTGAAAGCGTCAAAAGGGCTGAGGATGAGCAGCTTCTGCATATCCAGACGACCGTCGATGAGCGACACCAGAAACCCCTCCTGCGCGCTGAGGTTGAATCGGTCGAAATTGGTGAGAAATTCCGGGGTCAGCTTCGGAGTGGCCTGCATTCCTTTGGGGTGATTGAGGAACTCGCGAACGATCGAGTTGCGCACGATCTCGACGTAGCCCCGCAGGGCCAGATCGTCGGGATAGGCGCTACGGGCGTCGAGAAGCTTGGCAAACGTGTGCCAGACCCCGTTGTTCTTGAGCGACTCCCCAACCAGCCGGCTCCATTCGATCGGTACCGCCGGTGTGGGAGCCGCGACGCTAGACATAACAGGCATTTTATCAGTTGACCCGAGGCGGCGGATGAGGACTTTCCGCCGGTCGGTTAGAATCGGTGGCTTGAACCGATCCGAGAACAGGCCGGCTATCGACCGTGGGGGCCACTCCCGCCTCCTGGTAGTGCTCGTGGCGCTGGCTCTCGGAGTCCCGGCCGGCTTCATCTTTGCGCGTGCCGTGCACATCCCTCTGGTCGAAGCGCTCGACAACTACCAGCCGAGCATCATCACACGAATTTACGACCGTCAGGGAGTGGCCTTCGCCGGTTATTCGATTCAGAAACGGATCGTCGTGCCGAAACGCGACATCGCACCCTTCCTCGTCTACGGCATCATCGCCACGGAGGACGCCGATTTCTATCACCATGGTGGAATCAATCCGAAGGCCATCGCCCGAGCCCTTCTCAAGGACCTCATCGCCCGCAAGAAGGTCGAGGGAGCTTCGACTCTGACTCAGCAGTTGGCCAAGATGGTCTTTCTCAATCCCGAGAAGAGCTTCCGCCGCAAGATGAACGAGGCATTCCTGGCCATCGACATCGAGAAGAACTTCACCAAGGACCAGATCTTCGAACTGTATGCCAACCAGGTTTACCTGGGACATGGTGCCTACGGTGTCGAGGCGGCTTCCCGCCTCTTCTTCGGCAAGCACGCGAAGGACCTCACCCTCCCGGAGGCGGCAACGCTGGCCGGACTGGGGCGATCTCCGATGCCCTACAGCCCGATCCTTCATCCCCAGGCGGCGACAGCGCGCCGCAATCATGTCCTCCGGCGCATGCTGGAGGAGAAGTACATCAGCCGCATTCAATTCGATCAGGCCGTAGCCGCGCCTCTGCTTCTCGGCACGTACAAGGAGGAAGCGCCGAATGTGGGCGCCTATTTCTCCGAAGAGATCCGCCAATACATCGAGAAAAGCTCGAGCTACGGCACCGAGGATCTCTACAAGCGCGGCTTGAAGGTCTATTCGACACTGGACCTCGACATCCAGCAGATCGCCGAGCGCTCGCTGCAAAAGGGCCTGCGGGTGTGGGATCACCGCCGCGGTTTTCGCAAACCGACGCGGAACATCATCGCCGAGGGTCTCAGTCCTGTGACCTATCGAGACAGCTCCTGGGACAACCAGCCGCTGGTCACCGACCAGCTCTACTCCGCTGTGATCATGGCTGTCGACAAGAAGAACGTGACCACCCGCGTCGGAGCGGTCGAGATCGTGCTGACGCCGGAGTCGTACGCCTGGACCCACAAGCAGACGATGGCCGATTCGCTCCATCGCGGCGATCTGATATTCGTTCGAAAGGACGAGGACGCCAAGACCCATGTGCGGCGCTGGATGATCGACCAGCTCCCGCAGGTGCAGGGAGCGGTGGTGGCCCTCGATGTGAAGAGCGGCGAAGTGCGCGCATTGGTTGGCGGATACGATTTCCGGATATCGAAGTTCAATCGGGCCATTCAGTCGCGCAGGCAGACCGGATCGTCGTTCAAGCCCTTTGTCTATGGCGCGGCGTTCGAGAAAGGCCTGACCCCGGCCGACACGCTCTTCGATGCTCCGATCTCCATTCCCGTCGGCAATCAGATGTACTCGCCGAAGAACTACTACGGCCGCTACGCCGGGATCGTGACCATTCAGCGGGCCCTCGAATTGTCGATCAACGTGCCGGCGGTCAAGACATTCATGATGATCGGGGCCGAAAAGGTGATCGACTTCGCGCGGCGCTGCGGCATCACCGCCGACATTCAGAAATACCCTTCGACGGCCCTCGGCACGGCCGGCATCTCGCCGCTGGAAATGGTGGCGGCTTACAACGTCTTCGCCAACCAGGGCGTCTACGTGAAACCCCGACTGATCCGCAAGATCACCGACGCCACCGACAAGACGCTGGAAGAGGATTATCCCGAGCTCTCGGAGGCCACGCAGGCTCAGGTGGCTTACGAGATGGCGCACACCATGCGCGGCACCGTCGAGCGCGGCACGGCATACGAGGCCCATACCATCCCCGGGGAAATCGCCGGAAAGACCGGGACGACCAATGGTTTCACTGACGCCTGGTTCATGGGCTTCTCGTCCGATATCTGTATCGGTGTGTGGGTCGGCTACGATGACCCGAGCCGCTCGCTCGGCGGCGGCGGGACCGGCGCGGAAGTAGCGCTTCCGATCTGGATCGACATCTTCAAAAAGATGGACGAGAAGAAACTCCGAGGAGCGCCAAGAAGCTTCGAGGTCCCTCCCGGCATCGTCTTCGTGCCGATGGATCTGCAGAGCGGGCGGCGCGGAATTGGTCCCTGCGGGCGGATCATCCAGGAAGCCTTCATCGCCGGCCAGGAGCCGGATCGCGATTGCAGCGGCGCCTCGGTTGCGGTCAGCAAGCTCCCCTACTACCTGCAGCGGCCTTACTACCAGCCCAAGGAAATGGAGCCGACTCAGGTGGCCACAGATCCGGGAGCGCGGCCAGGCGAGAGCTCGGAGTCGCCTGCACCGAACGTCGAACAGCCGGCGAATAGCACTCCGGAATTTTCCGTGCCGGCCACCGCACCACTGCCAGTGCCGACCACACAGCCTCCGGCCACCGCTCCTACGACAACGCAACCACCAACGACGACGGCAGGCGGAATGTTGTAGATCGCGCCACGGCGCGCCACCACCGATCGCTCAGTGCCGGACGCCCGATGCGCAGGACGCTCCACGCGTTGCGATTACCGGGCCGTGACGGCGTCGATGCCGTATTCGAGCTCGGCCGATTCGATGTCGTCGACGACCTCACAGAGTCCGATAGCGCGCGGAAGGATCATGACGCGGCGGCCTCCGCTGAACTTCTTGTCGTGAGCCATGGCGCGCAGCACTGCGTCTCGATCGAGAGAGGGAGGTGGCGTCGGCCGGAAGGCGGCGATTGAGTCATCGATCCGCCGCGCCACCTGGTCCGGGAGCATTCCGCGCCGGACGGCGATGGCGTTAGCCGCGATCATCCCCCACCCCACTGCCTCGCCATGTGTCATCCCCTCATAGTGCGTGGCGGCCTCGATGCCATGGCCGATGGTGTGCCCGTAGTTCAGGAGCCGTCGCCGGTCGCCCTCCCGCTCGTCTGCCGAAACGATCTCTCCCTTGACGTCGACAGAGCGGCGGACCACCTCCTCCAGAACTTCCGGAAGGCGCTCGAGGATCGCGGCGCGGCGTTGCTCAGTCAGCTCGAAAAGCGCCACGTCTCCGATGATGCCGCTCTTGAGCGCTTCGAAGAGGCCCGACAGCAACTCGCGCTCCGGCAGCGTGGCCAGCGCGTCGATGTCGGCCACTACCGCGCGTGGCGCGTGAAAACTGCCGACCAGATTCTTGCCCGCTGGATGATTGACGGCGACCTTGCCGCCGATCGAGCTGTCTACCTGGGCCAGCAGCGTGGTCGGGACATGAACGAGATCGATGCCGCGGAGGAAGATCGAGGCTGCGAAGCCGGCCGTATCTCCGATCATCCCCCCTCCGACCACTACGGCTACCGAATCGCGCTGAGCTCCGGCCTCGAGCAGCGCGGTCACCGCCGCAGCGGCAGTCTCCAGCGTCTTGCGCCGTTCTCCTTCCTCGATCAGAACGATGCGCGCAGGAGGGTCGAATGAGGCCGCTACCGGGCGGCCGAAGGGCTCGAGTAGATTCGCCGACGTGATGACAAACGGCCTCTTGCGGGCGCCGGCCGCGGAGGAGACGATTCCCCCCACGCCGTCGATGGCCCCACGCGAGATGAACACAGGATAGCTGGCCGACTGCTGGGCGATCGTACGGTACGGCGTCATCAGGGCAGTGTATCGCGGCCGCGTTGCAGCCTGGATGGCAGCGCCCCGGGAAGCGCACCGGCGCAAGGCTACACGGAACGCACCCCGGCCAGGGCGAACGCCAGGATGCTCCCGAGGGCGTGGCCCACGACGAGCGGCCAGATCCTTCGGGTGCGCCAGTAGACAGCGGCAAAGACAAGACCGGCCGGAATGACCGATACCGATGCCAGAGGCCCCTGATAAAGATGGCAGGCGAATCGAAGAAGAACGCTTGCGCCGATGCTGACGGCGGCCCCCGCCGGCGAGAGGGCGGTCATCAGGCAGCCGACCACGACCATCTCTTCGAAAACTGCGTTGACCATTGCGAGCAGAAGGACGATTGCCGCGGGTGCCGTCGTCAGAAGGTGGAATGGTCTCCCGCTGGGGAATGCCGGGAAGAGGATGGCGCTCACCAGTGCTGTACCGAAGTAGAGGATCACCCAGGCGAAGAAGAGAGCGAGCCCGGAAAGGGCGGACTCCCCGGAAAAGCCGGCGAATGCAGCAGCCGAATTACCTCCGCGGATCCGCAGAGTGCGGGCAATGACCAGGAGAGCGGCGATGTCGAAAGCCACCACGATCATCGCCCGGCCCGTGGTCAGCTCGAACGACGGCGCCGGCTGCAACATCACGAGCAGCGACGTCACCGCGTAGAGGCTCAACGAGACGGCGACAGCGAGAAGCAGCTCGCCACGAGGGGTCAGGCGCTGAATCGGGGTCGGGGCCAATGGTCAGTTGCCGGCGATCTGTGCTCCGTCGGGCAGCTGTATGGCTGGTTGCACCGCAAGTAACCGGCTGGGCTCAACGGCGGACGCCAGGTCGCGGAACGGATTGCTGCTGTGAAGATCGCTCGCCAGGAGATTCGGCCGCTTGACCTTCGTTGCCAGGCCGACGCTCTCCAGCAGTACGATCGCGTACCAGCCGAAATCGATCTGCCAGAGCTTCCAGCCAAAACGGGCAGACGAGGGCTTCGCATGATGATTGCCGTGCCAGTTCTCTCCCTGAAAGAAGTGCAAAAAACCGAGCCAGACGATGTTCTGTGATGAGTCTTCGCCGGCACTGCGGTGCGGCCGCATGTGGGCGATGCTGTTGACGAAGCACTGCGAGTGAAGCGACATCACGAGGCGCATCGGACCAAGCCAGAAGAATGCGGCGGGCCCCCAGATCAGACCGCCGAAGAGTGATACAGCAAGGAGCGGTATCTGGATCCTGCTCCAGAACCGGTATTGCGGCTTCGCCAGATCGGGACACCATCGCTGCAGCGGGACGTTGCCGGCCTGCCACAGCCAGCGGAGGTGCGACCACCAGAAACCTCCGATGGCAGGGCTGGAGATGTCTTCCGTGGTCTCCACCTTGGCGTGATGCTGCCGGTGGTTCGCCGTCCAGCTGTCGGGCGACCCGGAGCCGTTGAACATGGCGAAGAAAATCAGGAAGTGACGGATGATCGGATTGAGACGCAGCGCGGTATGTGCCAGCGTGCGGTGATAGCAGATCGTCACGCCCATGCCGCCGATCCACGCCAGGGCCATGGTGGCCACGACGATCTTCCACCCCGGAACCGGAAAAAACACCACTCCGGCGACCGCCAGGAGATGAATCAGAATCACGTAGGCGAAGGTCGCGCGATCGCCCTTCGCTGCTTTCCACCAGGGAGCATTCCAGGGCTCGGGGCCCAGGCTGGAGACGATCGGTGCGTCAGTCATTTCATTTCGAAGTGCACGAGCCATATCTGCATTGTCCGTGATTCATTGGAAAATCCAAGGGAAAATCGGAGGCGACCTGACGAATGGCGGCCGGATGCTCCGGCCTTCGGACGGCGCCTGCTCGCCCGCTTAAGTTGCCCCATTGCGCCCTCTGCAAAATGCCTGAAGCGAACCCTGGGGGCGATGAAAGATTCGGGGTATTTTCGACGGCTGGAGGTTGAATCCGGAGGTGTCCTTTCGTCGGCTGTAAGCGATCAACCGGAGATTCCGGACTCACGGTGTACAACGTATCGCCACCCCTTCAGCATTCCGAAGAGGTCGAGGATGGATGGTTGCACCACGGTCCGGCTCGCCATGTCATGACGGCTGACGAGGGTCACGTGATGGTGAGGGCCCTCGCGGGCGGGGCATACGACAACCCTGCGCCAACCGGGCCGCTCAAACGGTAGTCAATAGGTTGTCGACTTCGAACGCGGTTGCAGTCAAGACGTACGAGGTCCGTCCATCCCGGTCGCTCACCACGACGATCGTACAGAGCGGCAACGCGATCCAACGCCGCACCATTCGTTCGAGCGGCCGCGAAACGAGCGCCGGGACCGCAATGACGGCCAGAGCCGTAACGACACAGGCGGCAAGGACGTACGAAAAGCTTCGCATAGATCCAATATACGAATTCGTTCGTAGATTGGCAAGCCCGCCTATCGCATCTCAGCGTTCAGTTGGCGCCGCAGTCTGTTCGACAGGTGCGGCCATCGATCGGCAACCGCTTTCAGATGGTAGGCTTCGGCGCGATAAAGAACGACATCCCATGCGCTACGGCGGCCACGCCATAGACCGCAGCGCTGATCCACCACGGCGCCGTCGAGCCGCGGCTGATTGCGCGCGTAAAGACGGCCAGACCGATAGCGAAGTGAAAAAAATTCGCCGAGACGATCGCCCGTCCGTGCAGTCCGCCGAGAAGTGAGAATCGGGAGGTCCAGTTCATGGCAGCCAGCCCGAGGAGTGCTGCGCCGAACGCCTGGAGCAGTGCGGACGAAGGCACGCTCCCGGCCACTCCATAAAGCGACCCGACTTCCTGGGGAGCGAAGAGGAGGGCCAGTCCACCGGATGCCAGCAGGACCGCCGTCGCGGCGGGCAGAAGTTGGATCCTCATGACCGACGCGATGATCTCACGAGACGTGCGGCAACCTGCTTGCCAGCAAGCGAACAGCCGGGACAGGGCAACGTCTCTCCTATACTGGGCCGATGAAGATCGACGACTACAGGCTCGTTCCCGGCAAGCGGGTCAGGCTCGACCGCTTCGATCCCGACGACATCGCCCTCGTGCCGGGCGGGAAGAAAGATGGAGAGAAGGGGAGTCGCCGCATCGCCGCACGTCTCGACAAGCTGCAGGAGCGCCTGTATGCCGAGCACCGGCACAAGCTCCTGATCGTCCTCCAGGGAATGGACACCTCGGGGAAGGATGGAACGATCAGCCATGTGGCCGGCGCCTTCAATCCCCAGGGAGTCCGCATCAAGTCCTTCAAGAAGCCGACCCCCGATGAGCTCGATCGCGACTATCTGTGGCGCGCGCATGCTGCGGTCCCCGCCGCCGGTGAGGTGGTCGTCTTCAACCGCAGCCACTACGAAGATGTACTGGTGGTCCGGGTTCACAATCTCGTCCCGAGGTCCGTCTGGCGACACCGGTTTCGTCAGATCAACGACTTCGAGCGGATGCTGACCGAGACCGGCACCCTCATCCTCAAGTTTTTCCTCCACATCAGCAAGGATGAGCAACGCGTGCGTCTGGAGGAGCGGATCCAGGATTCCGACAGTCGTTGGAAGTACCAGCACGGAGACCTGGAGGAGAGGAAGCTCTGGACGGAGTACACACGGGCTTACGAGGACGCGTTGACGAAGACGACCACAGATTGGGCCCCGTGGCATGTAGTGCCGGCGAACGCGAAGTGGTATCGCAACTATCTGATCGGATCGATCGTGGCCGATGCCATGGAGAGGCTGAGAATGCGGTATCCAGAGCCCGACCTCTCCGCTGAGGTTTTTTAACTAGTCTCGTCTTTGCGGATGGCGATAGCGAGATCGTCGAGCTGCGATTCCGGCACAGTCGATGGCGCACCGCACATCAGATCCTGTCCCCGCATCGTCTTGGGGAAGGCGATCACGTCGCGAATCGAGGTGGCCCGGGCCATGAGCATCACGATCCGGTCGAGGCCGAGTGCTATGCCGCCATGGGGCGGGGCTCCGTAGCGGAAGGCTTCGAGCAGAAACCCGAAGCGCTCCTTGGCCTCATCCTCGTTGATGCCGAGAGCCCGGAACATTCTCGACTGGAGCTCGGGCGTGTTGATGCGGATGCTCCCGCCGCCGAGCTCCAGCCCGTTGAGCACGATGTCGTAAGCGCGCGCCAGAGTGGCGCCCGGATCGCTCTCGAGCTTGTCGTAATCGGCAACAGCCGGGGAGGTGAACGGATGATGCTTGGCGAAGTAACGGCCAGCCACTTCGTCGTGCTCCAGAAGGGGGAAATCGGTGACCCAGAGGAAGTTCCATCTCTCCTCCGGGATCAGCTTCTCGTCGCGGGCGATCTTGAGCCGCAGGTTGCCGAGAACGTCCCACACCACGGTCTCTGTGCCGGCAACAGCGAGAATCAGGTCGCCGTCCCTCGCGCCGGCGGCGGCGCGCAACGAATCGAACGAGGTCTCATTGAGGAACTTCCTGATCGACGAGTTTCGCTGCTGGTCCGTCTTGATCCAGACCAGGCCGGATGCGCCGGAAGATTTCGCCACCTCGGTCAGGTCATCGGTGCGCTTCCGGGAGAACGCCGCCCCTCCCGGGACGACGATGGCCCGGACCGTTCCCTTCGACTCGATCGCCGCTCGGAACGGTGCGAAGTCGGTCGCTGAGGCCGCCGCACTGATGTCGACCAGTTCCAGGCCGAAGCGCGTATCGGGACGGTCGACGCCGAAGCGGTCCATGGCCTCCTGCCAGGTCATCCGGATGAACGGCGTGCTCAGCTCGATTCCGGCGAGAGGAAAGATCCGGGCGAACATCCCTTCGATCATGGAGAAGATGAACTCTTCGTCGATGAACGAGGCCTCGATGTCGATCTGCGTGAACTCCGGCTGGCGGTCGCTCCGCAGATCCTCGTCGCGGAAGCATCGGGCGATCTGATAGTAGCGCTCCATCCCGGAGACCATCAGCAGCTGCTTGAAGATCTGCGGCGACTGCGGAAGAGCGTAGAAGTTTCCCGGATGAACGCGACTCGGCACGAGGTAGTCGCGCGCTCCTTCCGGCGTCGAGCGCGTCAGAATCGGAGTCTCGATCTCCAGAAAGCCGTTCTGATGCAGGTAGTCGCGCACGCCGAAACTGATCC
Organism: Thermoanaerobaculia bacterium; assembly: GCA_017883265.1. Lineage (GTDB taxonomy): Bacteria > Acidobacteriota > Thermoanaerobaculia > Gp7-AA8 > Gp7-AA8 > JADGNX01. Next base: position 1,413 of record JADGNX010000007.1, on the reverse strand, counting down.
GATCGCGAAGCACCATGTTCGCGGTCAGCGCCGGACGGCGGAGGTCGAGGTAGCGGTAGCGCAGGCGGGTATCTTCGGCCGCCGTCGTCTCGTTTTCGACCACGAAGGGGGGGACGTCGGAGCGGCTCAGGATCTCGATGTTCGAGGCGATCACCTCCACCTCTCCCGTCGGCATGTTGGGATTCTGCTGGCCGGCGATCCGCTCGGCTACCTCCCCTTCCACGCGAATCACGAATTCCTGCCGCAGTTCCTTGGCTGCCGCGACGACGGCCGGAAGAGCCCGGGCCTGGTCGATGACCACCTGGGCCATGCCGCTTCTCTCGCGGATGTCGATAAAGATCAGCTCGCCGAAGTCGCGGCGCTTCTGCACCCAGCCGGAAAGGGAGATCTTCCGTCCGACGTGCTCTTTTCTCAGGGAGCCTGCGTGAACGCGGGCAGCGCGGGTAGTCGTATCAGTCTGCATGGTGACTTCAGTGCTCTCGATTCAACCTGCCAGGTAGTTGTTCTTGTATTCGATGTAGTGACGCCACGCCTCATCCAGGCGCTTGACCTCTTCGGGGGTGACCGATCTCCGCACCTTTCCCGGCACCCCCAGCACCAGCGACCGCGGCGGCACTTCCATCCCCTCAGGGACCACGGCGCCGGCGCCGATGACCGACTCCGCTCCGATGTGCGCCCCGTCGAGGATCCGGGAGCCCATGCCGATGAGACAGCGCCGCTCGATGATGCAGCCATGTGCGATCACTGAATGCCCGATCGTCACTTCCTCTTTGATGATGGTCGGCCAGGATCCTCCCGTCACGTGCAGCACAGAGTTGTCCTGGATGTTGCTGCGAGCTCCGACGCGGATGGGGTAGATGTCGGCGCGCAGCACGGTGCCGTACCAGATGGAGACGTCCTCTCCGAGCTCGACGTCGCCGATGAGCGCGGCATTCTCGGCGACGAAGACGCCCTTCCCCAGTCGCGGCTCATGGCCGCCATAGGCGCGAACGATCATCGGCCGGACTTTAGCATTGATGGCAGGCGGGCTACCATGCGGCCATGATCGAGACCAGCGAGTCGGCCGGAGGCTTTCATCCGCGTGGGCGGGTGGTATCGCGGATCGAGGCGTTCAGCGACTCGTCTTCGGATTTGCCCTGACCCTGCTGGTCGTATCGCTGGAAGTGCCGAAGACCATCGAAGACTTCATGGCCGTGCTGCATGGCTTCGTCCCCTTCGCCATCTGCTTCTTTCTATTCATTCAGATCTGACAACCTCGGTACAGGAGCGATCGGTGTGCTGTCGCTTGTGATCGCCCTTGTGGCTCCGGCGGCGTGGCCTCAGCCGGTTTGCACTGATTGAACATGAGGTCGTAGAAAGCCATGGCCTGTTGTTTGTTTCGCTCCAGCCGATCCATCGATACCTCCGGGGAAT
>JADGNX010000077.1 GCA_017883265.1 Thermoanaerobaculia bacterium | reverse complement strand
CGGGGACCTTCCGCGACCCCTGCCGGGGTCGACTGTCCTTGCCGGTCGGTTCCGGTGGCGGCGCGCCAAAGGCGCTTGCCACCGGCTAATTTCCGGCACCCCTTCAGCGTGCTAGTTGTGCGGGCGTGTAGTCGTGATGCTAGTCAAACCGGCGTTGGACAACACGCCCTCACGCGTTGGGCTACGGAGATGCCGGCCGCTCCGCGGCTGACGCCTGAGTCGCCGGGAGCACGCCTTTGTCGTGCTTCTCCGCGCCCGTGACAATTCGTCATCCAAGGTAAATCTGAGTTGAGCAATAGGCCCTGAGGCACTGGCTTCAGTTTCCGGAGCGCAGCTCGGTGGCCAGCGCGTCGGCCAGATAGACGTACTCCTCGACCGAGTTGTAGAGCTGGGCTGAGATCCGCAACACGCGCTTCGGATTAGCCGGCCAGTGCACGACCGGCACTTCGATCGCGTACTTTTCGAGCAGAACGTCCTGCAGCGAGTCACCGCCGAAAAGAGACGGGGCGGCTGTGGGCTTGCCGTCCGGCAGAGGAAAGGCGGCCATCGAGCCCAGCATCGAATCGGGTGCCGGATGGTCGATGCCGAGGCGCTGGCAGAGGATGTCGCGCCCGCGAATTGCCAGGTCGTGATTCCGGCGCATGACCGCCGGCCAGCCGCCCGGGATCATGGCCCCGAGCACGCGAATCGATTCGGGAACCGACAACCAGGGGGTCGGATCGACGGTTCCGGTCCAATCGAACTCGAGATGAAAACGGCTGCGATCGGTACGCTCGGCGTTCGCTCCATGGCTGATGGAGGTCGGGCGCACGGTAGCCCGGCGGTTCTTTCGCACGTAAAGGAATGCCGCGCCCTTCGGGGCGCAAGTCCATTTGTGAAAGTTGCCGGTGTAATAGGCCGCCCCCAGTCGGCCGAGGTCGAGCGGCAACATGCCGGCGGTATGCGCGCCATCCACGAGTGTGTCGACACCGCGGGTGCTGAGCTCGGCGATGAGCCGCGCCACCGGCAGGATGATCCCGGTCGCGCTGGTGATGTGATCGATCAGTACGAGCCGGGTGCGGTCGGTAACCGCGGCCAGCACCGGATCGATCAACTCCTCCTCGGATCGGACCGGAAACGGCAGATCGACGATCACGCTCTTTGCTCCCGACAACGAGGCAGCAAACTCCAGCGCGTTCTTCGACGCGTTGTATTCGTGATTGGTGGTGATCAGTTCGTCGTGGCGATCGAGATCGAGCGAGCGGAGCACGGCGTTCACGCCGGCTGTTGCATTGGAGACGAACACAAGATCATCCGGCTCAGCTCCCAGGAACGCCGCCACCTCGCCGCGGGCGGCATCGAGCATTGGCTCGAGCTCCCGCACAAGGAAGCGCACCGGCTCCTCCTCCATCCTCCGCCGGAGGTCCTGCTGCAGGTCGAGAACCGAGCGTGGGGTCGCTCCGAACGATCCGTGGTTCAGAAACACGATCGCCGGATCGAGAGTCCAGTGAGCCGATAGCGCGTCGCGTTTCGGAAGCCTTGGAGTTTGAGAGGTTGCAGTCTGTTCAGTCATGGTCGGTTCGAGTGCTTCGGTCCCTCTTCGCTCCAGAGCGCCGCTCGGCTCGACGCCGGGCGGAGGTGGCCGAGGCGGCCACCGCTCCACCTGATCACGGCTGGCGCGTTTTTTCCATGAACCTCGACAGCGCTCCCGCAAGCTCTTCCGGGCGGGTGGGCTTGGAGAGATAGTCGTCCATACCAGCCGCCAGGCATTTCTCCCGATCGCCAGCCAGAGCGTTCGCGGTCATGGCGATGATGTAGCGGCGGTTGCCGTCGCGCTCGCGCCGGCGGATCTCCATGGTCGCTTCGTAACCATCCATGATCGGCATCTGGCAATCCATGAGGATCAGGTTGTAACTGCCGAACTCCAGAGCCTCGAGGGCCTGCTTGCCGTTCATCACTGAGTCGGCCTTGAGTCCCAGCTTCTCGAGCTGACTGAGCGTCAGCTTGAGATTGAGAAAATTATCCTCCACCAGCAGAACGCGCAGCTCTACCAGTGCGGGTACGACGGGTGCAGGAACACTCGGCCTGGGAGTCGAGCCGGACGGCGGCGTCCACGGAGCCGGGGTTCGAACCTCGGTGCCGCCGAACGATCGCGGAGAAGAAGGCCGTGGTGCGATGTCGTCGAGACTCATCGGGATCGACGACTCCCGGGCAATCGGAACGGCGTCGCGCGCCATGGCGATGGTCAGGGCGTCGAAGAGCTCGGACTGTCCTACCGGCTTCTGGGCGCATGCGGCGATTCCCGCCGCTCGCAGCGCCGGAAGATCGAGGCGGTCTCCGAGCGACGACAGGTAGATGAGTCCGGTCGAAGCAAGCCGCTCCTCCCCCTTCACCGTCCTGGCGAACGTCAGCGCGTCTGCGTCGGGCATCAGATCGAAGATCACGACGCGATAGGCTTTCCCTTCGTCCGCGGCGCGATGAAGTGCGGCCACGGCCGCGGCAGCGTTTTCCGCTTCGTCGACTTTCATCTCCCAGCTCGTCTCGAGATAGTTCCATACAGTCCGGCGGCTGGTCACGCTCTGATCCACGAGCAGGACGCGCCGCCCGCGGAAATCGAGCTCCGATGATGCCGAGGAAAGAGCCGACGCCGACTGCTTCACGAACGGCAGCGAAAACCAGAAATCCGAGCCCTGGCCGGGGATGCTGTCGACGCCGATCAGCCCGCCCATCATCTCCACGAGTTGCCTGGCGGTGGCCAGGCCGAGGCCTACGCCTCCAAAGCGCCGCGTGCTCCCTGCCTCGACCTGGGAGAATTTCTCGAACAGCAGCACGCGATCGGAATCGGCGATGCCGATGCCGGTATCGACGATGTCGAAGCGGACGACGTGATGGGTGTCTGTCTCCTTGTCCAGCCGGACCCGCACCGTGATCTTTCCCTGCTCGGTGAACTTCACAGCGTTATCGAGCAGGTTGGTCAGCACCTGTCGAACGCGGGCCTGCTCGCCGCGGACCACCGTCGGCACGTCCTGCTCGTAATGAAAAACGATATTGAGGTCTTTGCCCAGCGCCGCCACTTCCATGACCTCGACGATCCGCTGGATGGTGCGGTAGAGGTCGAAGTCGTTGTTCACCGAGGTCAGGCTGCCGGCCTCGATGGCCGAGACGTGGAGGATGTTGTTGACGATGGCCAGCAGTTGCTCGGCGCTGGAGCGGGCGTGCAGGGCGAATTCCTTCTGCTCCGCGTCGAGCGCGGTCGACAGCAGCAGATCGATCATGCCGATGATCCCGTTCATCGGCGTACGGATCTCGTGGCTGACATTGGTCAGAAACTGGTTCTTCAGTCGCGCCGACTCCAGAGCGGCGTCCCGCGCACGAGCGAGCTCTCCCTCGAATTTCTTCCGTTCGGTGATGTCGCGGAAAATCACGCGCGCCAGAAGCGCGCGGCCGTCGATCATCTTCGGATTCAGGCCGCCCTCCACCGTCATGCGCCGGCCGCTGCTGGTCATCAGGACCGTCTCCACCCGCTCGGCCTTGCCGCCTTTCATGACCCGCTGGAGAGCACCCTCGAATTCCTCCTGGGCGTCGGAGGCGGCCAGCGACGTGATGGACCGTTTGCTGATCTCTTCCGATGAGTAGCCGACGGCGCTGAGGAAGGCCTGATTGACGTGAAGGAGACGCCCATCCGGAGCGATGCTGACGATCAGATCGTCGGCATGTTCGAAGAGCTCGCGGAACCGCGACTCGCTCTCCTCGAGCGCCACCCGAAGCTCGTCGACATCGCCACGTTCGCGCTCGCGCTTGCGCATCTCGAGCAGCAGCATGGCCTGGCGCGCCAGCACCGCCAGAAAATCGGCGTGCTCGACCGCGGCGTGAGGCGCGCGATCCAGAACCGTGAGCGCCCCGAGGACCACTCCGTTCGGATCGAGCAGCGGCGCAGAGGCGGCGAAACGGATATTGGGGGGGCGGCTGACCAGAGGATGACCGCTGAAGCGGGTGTCGGCGGCGAGGTCGGGGACGACGGTTGTGGCGATCGTCTTCGCCAGGCGCATGGCGATCGACAAATCGGGCGGAAGGAATGCGACGTTCCACCCTGCTGCGGCCTTGATCCACTCACGCCGCTCGTCAAAAAAACCGAGGATGGCCACCGGGCATCCGATGAGGCGGGCGGCCAGTTCGACGATCTCGTCGAATGAGGCTTCTCGCCCGGTATCGAGGATCTGATACGAGCGCAGTAAATCGACTGCCACGGCGTCGGTCATGCGGTCCCCAGTGGCTTCCCGTCGGAATCAGCGGGACGTTCTCGTTATTTGGCTGCAGTTAGTTGATGAAGGGAAATGATACAGGAGTGGAGCGGCCAGCGATGACTTAAGGCCATCCGCGCTTCGCCAGGACAAATGCCGCCACTGCTCTCTGTGATAGGGGCGCCGCTCTCCGGCGCCACCGGCCCAAGCGGCCGAGGCCAGCCGCCGCTGCACTCGGCCGAAGTGCACGCCATTGCACGCCATACAGGAGCAAGCGGGCGCTGTACAATGCGCGCGCTCGCCGGGGAGTTCCGCACCGCAGCACATTTTTCGGTCACGGGAGCAGCACCGATGAATGCGAGCCACTCGACGTACGACGATTTTCGATCTGCCACGCTCGATCCTTCGAAATGGGTGACCTCCCGCCGTCCCCTCGGCGAGAACAAGTTCTGGGATCATTACGACCCGAACACCATCGTGATTGGAGCAATACCATGGCGAATGCACAGGCTTATGCGGGCGTGGCCCGGGCACCATTCCTTCTTCTTCCCGTGACTCTCGTCGCTGCCGGCGCGGCAGCCGCCGCGTGGGAGGGCGCCTTCTCCTGGCCCGCGACCCTCCTGGCTCTCATCGCTCTGGTGGCTCTCCATATCGCAGTCAATGCGCTCAATGAGGCCAGCGACATGAAGAGCGGCATCGACCTGCAGACCACACGAACGCCGTTCAGCGGCGGCAGCGGGACGATTCAGGCTGGAGCGATCGACGTGCGGTCGACGGTGGTCTTCGCTCTTCTCTGTGCCGGGGTCGGCGGTGCGATCGGCGTCTGGTTCCTGCTCCGCATCGGGCTCGGATTCCTCCCCATCATGATTCTCGGCGCTGTCGCGGTTCTGGCCTATACCGATTTCTTCGCCCGCGCCGGCATCGGGGAGCTGGCCGCCGGCCTCGGCCTCGGTGCCCTCCCGGTCATGGGCGCTGCGATGGTCCAGGGGAACGGCCTGGGGCGCGCCGCCATCGCAGCGGCAATCCCCGCGTTCTTCATGACGTTCAATCTTCTTCTACTCAATGAGTTCCCGGACCAGGAAGCCGATCGGCAGGGTGGGCGTCGCAATCTGGTGCTGATCATGGGCCGCCCGGCGGCCGCGAAGATCTACGCGGCCGCGGCCATCGCCACTCCTCTTTCCATCATTGCGTCGGTCATCCTGCGCGCACTCCCTCCTCTGGCCCTCATCGCTGTCCTGCCATCGATTCTTCTGGTCAAGCCGGTCGGCTGGGCCCTCTCGTCCCCGGAGGAGCCAATGCCTCCGATACCGGCGCTGGGATCGAACGTCATCTGGAACCTGTCAACGAACGCGCTGATGGCCGTTGGCCTCGTTGTCGCTCTCAGGTTCGGCCTGGGACGATAGAGGAAGAGTGAGGGAAACCAGAAACCAGAAACCAGAAGAAGGCCTCTCTGGTTTCTGGTTTCTGGTTTCTGGTTTCTGGTTTTTGGCTAGGTTTCGTTCGTAACCAATTCTTCCTCGGTGTTGAACAAGGGCGGCAGGATCGTGCTCCTGGGGCCCCTGAACTGCGCTACGAGGTAGTCCCGATTCATCCGGGCGATGAAATCGATGGAGATCTCTTTCGGGCAGACCGCTTCACATTCGCCGTAGTTGGTACAACTTCCGAACATCTCCTCCATCACCTCGACCATCTTGACGACGCGCTCGTAGCGCTCCGGTTGTCCCTGCGGCAAAACGCCGAGATGAGCCACCTTCGCGGAGGTGAAGAGCTGCGCTGCGCCGTTCGGACATTGCGCCACGCAGGCGCCGCACTGGATGCACGCGGCGGCATCCATCGACAGCTCCTGCACGGCCTTTGGCACCAGGATCATGTTCGCTTCCGGAGCATTGCCTGTGTTGACCGAGATGTAGCCGCCGGCCTGAATGATGCGGTCGAGCGAGCCGCGGTCGACGACCAGATCCTTGATGACCGGGAATGCGCGCGCGCGCCAGGGCTCGATCCGGATATTGTCGCCGTCTTTGAAGTGGCGCATGTGGAGCTGGCAGGTGGCCGTTCCACCGATCGGACCGTGGGCCACGCCGTTGATCATCATGCCGCACGAGCCGCAGATCCCTTCGCGGCAGTCGTGCTCGAAGAGGATCGGCTCCTCTCCTTTCTCGATCAGCGTCTCGTTGACCACGTCGAGCATTTCGAGAAACGACGCGTCGGGGCTGACGTCCGTCGCTTTGTAGGTCACGAACTGGCCTGTGGTGTTGCGCGCCTTCTGGCGCCAGACATGGAGTGTCAGGTTCATTGCTGTTGTGGCTCCTTCGTCACTTGTAGCTCCGCGTCGCCAGGTGCAGATTCTCGTACTCCAGCGGCTCCTTGTTCAGCCTCGGAGGCTCTCCGTCGCCCTGGAACTCCCACGCTGCGACGTAGGCGTAATCCGCATCGTTGCGCTTGGCTTCGCCGTCCGCCTGGTACTCCACGCGAAAATGGCCGCCGGCCGATTCGTTACGGTGAAGAGCATCGGTACACATGAGCTCCGCCAGTTCGAAGAAATCAGCCACCCGACCGGCCTTCTCCAGCGACTGGTTCGGCTCCTCATCGCTCCCCAGAACGCGGACCTCGCGCCAGTACTGATCGCGAAGTTGCCTGATCTCGGTGATGGCTTTCCTGAGTCCTTCCGCCGAACGGGCCATGCCGCAGTAGTTCCAGGTGATGCTGCCGAGCTCCCGATGGAACGAATCGACGGTGCGAGTTCCCTTTGCTCCGATGAGCCGGTTGATGCGCTCCTCGACCGCCTGTTGCGCTGCCTTGAACTCCGGCCGGTCTGTGGGCACCTTCTTCCCCATCTGCGTCACCAGGTAGTCACCGATGGTCGTCGGGAGAACGAAATAGCCGTCGGCCAACCCCTGCATCAGAGCGCTGGCGCCGAGGCGGTTGGCGCCATGATCGGAGAAGTTGGCTTCGCCGATCACATAGAGGCCGGGAACGGTGCTCATCAGGTTGTAGTCGACCCACAGGCCGCCCATCGTGTAGTGGGGCGCCGGGTAGATTCGCATGGGCGACTGGTAGGGATTCTCCGCCGTGATGTCAGCGTACATCTCGAAGAGATTTCCATAGCGCTCTTCGATCAGCGGGCGTCCGAGGCGATCGATGGCATCGGCGAAGTCGAGATAGACCCCCCGGCCGCCGGAACCGACGCCGCGTCCCTCGTCGCACACTTCCTTGGCCGCGCGCGAAGCGATGTCGCGCGGCGCCAGGTTGCCGTAGCTCGGATACTTGCGCTCCAGGTAGTAGTCGCGCTCGCTCTCCGGAATCTGGTCTGCGACGCGGTTGTCGCCCTGGTTCTTCGGAACCCAGATTCTGCCGTCGTTGCGCAGCGACTCCGACATCAGCGTGAGCTTCGACTGGTAGTCGCCCGACTGGGGAATGCAGGTCGGATGAATCTGCGTGTAGCAGGGATTGGCGAACGCCGCTCCGCGCCGGTACGCGCGCCAGATGGCTGTGGCGTTCGAGGCTTTGGCATTGGTTGAAAGATAGAAGACGTTCGCGTAGCCACCCGTGCCGAGGACCACGGCGTCGGCGGCGTGGGCCTCGATGGCGCCCGTGAGGAGACTGCGGGTAATGATGCCCTTGGCCTGGCCGTCCACGACGACCAGATCGAGCATCTCGTAGCGGTTGAACATCTGAACGCGCCGGAGGGCGATCTGCCGCTCGAGAGCCTGAAAGGCGCCGAGGAGAAGCTGCTGTCCGGTCTGTCCCCGCGCATAGAACGTGCGGGAGACCTGGACCCCGCCGAAGGAGCGATTCTCCAGCAGGCCGGCATATTCACGGGCCAGCGGCACTCCCTGCGCTACCGCCTGGTCGATGATGTTGACGCTCAACTCCGCCAGGCGATAGACGTTCGCTTCACGCGAGCGATAGTCCCCTCCCTTGACGGTGTCGTAGAAGAGCCGCCGGATGCTGTCGCCATCGTTCTGGTAGTTCTTCGCCGCGTTGATGCCGCCCTGGGCCGCGATGGAATGCGCCCGCCGCGGCGAGTCGTGGAAGACGAAGCACTTGACGTTGTAGCCCAGCTCGCCGAGGGTGGCAGCAGCGGAGGCGCCTGCCAGGCCTGCGCCGACGACGATGATGTCGAACTTCCGTTTGTTCGCCGGATTGACGAGCTTGTAGTCGAAGCGCGCCTTCGCCCATTTCTCGGCGATCGGTCCGGCGGGGATTCTGGCGTTCAGTTCCATGTGTGGCTGTACTCCCGATGTGACGACAGACTACCTGACGAAGCCGAGCATCACGGCGAGGGGAAAAGAGATGTTCGCCGCGGTGATGATCGCCGCAAAGGCCGTAGCGAAGTTGCGGCGCCAGGCATTGAACTTCGGCGTGTTGAGTCCAAGCGACTGGAACATGCTCCAGAGGCCGTGATAGAGGTGAAGCCCGAGGGCCAGGTTGGCGATGATGTAGAACGCGCTCACCCACCAGATCTGAAAGCCGGCCACGACGTTGTGATACGGATCGCCTTCGATGAAGGGAGCGGGGTTGACGTGCACCCCGAGGGTCAGGTGCAGGAGGTGGTAGATGACGAACAGGATGATGATCACCCCGCCCCAGCGCATTGTCCTGGCAGCGTAGGTCGCGGCAGGATACTCCCGCTCGCCGTATGCGATCGGACGGGCCGCGCGGTTCATCAGCGTGAGCTGCGTCGCCGCCTGCACGTGCAGCCACGTGGCCACGACCAGTGCTGCCCGCGCCAGCCATAACAAACTGCTGTTCGGCATGGCCGGCGAGCCCATGACCCGAAGCCACTTCGCATATTCGTTCAGATGCTCGGCGCCGAGGTACAGCTTGAGGTTGCCAACCATATGGGCAAAGATCCACCCGAACAGGAAGACGCCCGTCACCGCCATGACCGCCTTCTTGCCCACGGCGGATCGATAGAAATTCGTAAGCCACGACATTGCGGATTTCACCTCTGGTAAGGGCCGGCATTGCTATCGCGGGAGGCACCTCCACGCGAGCAAAAAACCCATGCACCTGCAATCATAGCAGGGCCGGTAGAAGCGGTGCCCGCTCGTGGTCCGCCAGCGTTCGTCGAACGCTGACACTTGTCACCTGGAACCGCTGACGTTCTGCAATGTAATTTCCCCTCCTCCCGGCCCAAATTGGCGTGCATGACGGAGGCTTTCATGAGCATTGCACCATCAGTCGTTCCCCGGCCGATCTTCCCCGTTACCGCGAAGGTCGCTCCGGCGCAACTCCAGGAAGTGAGCAAGCGATTCGGCGACACGCTGGCCCTCGACCGCTTTTCATTCACCATTCCTCCGGGAGAGCTCGTCGCGCTGCTCGGTCCCAACGGCGCCGGAAAAACGACCGCGGTCCGCCTTCTCCTCGGCCTGGCTCATCCCACTTCAGGCCAGGCCCGGGTCTTCGGTCTCGACCCGCGCGATGCCGCAAACCGAATCCGCACCGGCGCCATGCTGCAGGTGGGAAAGGTCCCTGAGACCTTGCGCGTACGTGAGCATCTGGCCCTCTTTTCCAGCTACTACCCCGATCCCCTGCCGATGGCGGAGGTGCTCGAAGCCGCCGGTTTGCGAGGCCTCGAGAACCGGCTCTTCGGACAGCTCTCCGGCGGTCAGAAACAGCGCGCGCTCTTCGCCCTGGCCATCTGTGGCAACCCCGATCTACTGATCCTCGACGAGCCGACCGTCGGGTTGGATGTCGAGGCTCGGCGAGCGATCTGGGATCAGATCCGGCACTTCCTCAGGGGCGGCCGGTCGGTACTGCTCACCACCCACTATCTCGAAGAAGCCGACGCGCTTGCCGACCGCATCGTGGTCATCGATCGCGGAAGATCGATCGCCGAGGGGACCCCTGCGGATATCAAAGGAAACGCGCACGGCAAGCAGATCCGCTGCGCAACCACACTCGATCTCGAGACTCTTCGCACCCTTCCGACGGTCTCCACCGTCCGTCGCGACGGCGACATTGCGGTACTCATCGCCGGCAACAGCGAAGCGGTCGTGCGCGAGTTGCTGCTCCGCGACTCCTCCCTCAGCAATCTCGAGATCAGGAGCGCCGGACTGGAAGAGGCATTCCTCGCTTTGACGCATTCACAGACGGAGGTGGCGTAATGGTCACACAGGTAATTCCGATGAACGATTCGACACTGCTGGAAGGACCGCGGGTTGGGGTGAGGCGGCGCTCGCTGCTCCGCATTCACTGGATGGAAGCGAAGGCTGAGTTTATCAAGATGGCTAGAGTCCCGGCCTTCGTCGTCCCGGTGTTGTCGTTTCCGATCCTCTTCTACATTTTCTTCGGGCTTGCCTTCGGCAACGCCAACAGCGCCGGCTCGGTGACGATGGCCGCTTATCTGGTTGCCACCTACGGCACCTTCGGCGTCGTTGCCGCGTCGCTGTTCGGGGTGGGCGCGGGAGTGGCCACCGAGCGCGGCCAGGGGTGGCTTCAGGTGAAGCGCGCCACGCCGATGCCGATCAGCGCCTGGTTCGGGGCCAAGCTGATCCTGGCGTTTCTTTTCAGCTCCATCATCATCGCGGCGCTATCAGCCATGGCCATCCTCTTCGGCGGGGTTCATCTCACGCTCGGTATCTGGCTGGAGCTCTACGCGATACTCGCGCTCGGCTCGATCCCCTTCTGCGCCCTCGGTCTGGCCATCGGCTATCTTGCCGGCCCCAATTCGGCGCCCGCCGTCGTGAACCTCATCTACATTCCCATGGCCTTCGCCTCCGGCCTGTGGCTGCCGTTCAATTTCCTCCCGTCTTTCGTGCAGAAGATCGGAGTGTTCCTTCCGCCCTATCATCTGGCGCAATTGGCACTCGGCGTCATCGGCGCAGGACGGGGATCGGCGCTGATGCACTTCGCCGCTCTCGCATCGTTCACCGTGCTTTTCCTGCTGCTCGCCGCAGCCGCTTACCGGCGTGACGAGGGGAAGGTTTACGGATAAATCCACGCAGTCGACAACGTCGAAGGGACGTCACCCATGAAACGCATTCGGTTCGTCACACTCTTAGCGCTCTCTTTAGCCGGTGCGATCGCCGCTGGCGTCAGCGGACGGCAGACCTCCGGGAAGGAAGCCTCTGCCGCTCAGGCCACGACCTCGGCGGCGCCCCCGGCAGCGAAACAAGCGACGGCGATCCGGAACGTCCGCCTTTTCGATGGCACGCGAGTCACTCCGGACGCCACCGTCGTGTTCAGGAACGGCGTCATCACCGCCGCCGGTCCGGGAGTGAGCGCGCCCGACGGCGCCACGGTCATCGACGGCCGCGGGAAGACGCTGCTCCCCGGTCTCATCGACTCCCATGTACACCTCTTTCAAGGCAGCGCGGAGCGCGCACTCCGTTTCGGCGTGACGACCGAGCTCGACATGTTCACCTCGCTACCCACCCTGCGACCGCTCAAGGCCGAGCAGGCAGAGCACAGCGTTACGGATCGGGCCGACGTATTCTCGGCCGGCACGCTGATCACCGCGCCTGGTGGGCATGGCAGCGAGTACATCACGATTCCCACGTTCGCAACGGGGAGCGATCCGCAAGCGTTCGTCGACGCTCGCATCGCCGAAGGATCGGACTACATCAAGCTCATCGATGAGAGCGGTGCGGCGTACGGAATGACCTGGCCGACCCTGTCAAAGGGCGAGCTCAAGGCGCTGACCGACGCCGCGCACCGCCGCAGGAAGCTGGTGCTCGTGCACATCTCGACGCTGGCCGCCGCGCGCGATGCGATCGACGCCGGTGCGGACGGACTGGCCCACATCTTCGGTGATACCACTCCCGATCCGGAATTCGGCCGATTCGTCGCCCATCACCACGCGTTTGTCATCCCGACACTCACGGTTGTCGAGAGCGCCGGCGGCAACGCCAGCGGAGCGTCGCTAACGGCCGACGCCCGCATCGCGCCTTACCTGAATGCGACCGAGCTCGAAGGGCTGAAGACGGCCTTTCCAAAGCGGGCGGGATCGGCCCAGGACCTCCATCACGCCTTCGAGGCGGTGCGCTCTCTCCGCAGTGCGGGAGTACCGATCCTGGCCGGCACCGATGCCCCTAACCCGGGAACGGCCCACGGCGCGAGCATGCATCGGGAGCTCGAGCTTCTGGTCGAGGCAGGGCTCTCACCGGTTGAAGCGCTGAGGGCGGCGACCTCGACGCCTGCGGCATCGTTTCACCTCCCGGACCGCGGCCGGATAGCCCCCGGCATGGTTGCCGACCTCCTTCTGGTCGACGGCGATCCGACCACCGATATCCTGGCTACGAGGAACATCAACACGATCTGGAAGCGCGGTATCGCTCTGACTCGAACGCGCGAGAGCATTCAGCCGAAGGCCGCCGTACAGAGCATTCCGGCAGACAAGCTGGAGCGCGGAACGATCAGCGACTTCGAGTCGGGAAAGCCGGTCGCCGACTTCGGAAGCGGCTGGCAGATCTCGA
>JADGNX010000328.1 GCA_017883265.1 Thermoanaerobaculia bacterium | reverse complement strand
ATGCCGTAACCAGCCCGCGCGATGACGAAATGAAGAGTAGTCCGACCGCGGCGCCGGTAACAGCGAAGAACGCTAGCGCGTGAACCATGGCACGTGGCGACGACATGAATTCGTGTGGGATGAGGCCACTGGCAGCAGCGCTTTCATACCCGGGCCAGTACGACGCCGCGTAGAGCGTTGGCCAGGCGAGCGCGACGAAAACACTGATGGCGGCCGCGATGCCAGCACCGAGAAGCAGTTGGAGCGAAGCGCGATTGATGTACATGTGTTCCGCCTGCTAAAGGTGCCACTCACTCGCTCTCCCTCGCCGGCGGGATGAATGTCATGGCCCGCTCGGCCAGAGCGGTGATCGTCAGCGAGGGGTTCACGCCCGGGTTGGCCGATATCGCTGCGCCGTCGATCACGTAGAGTCCGTCGTAGCCGAACACGCGGTGCCTCGCGTCGATGACGCCCTCCTCCGCAGTTGCGCCCATGCAGGCGCCGCCGAGGATGTGCGCGGTCGTCGGCGTGCCGAGGATCGTCTCGCTCAACAGGCTGCCGGCATAGCCGTCGATCTTCTGCTCCACCCTCCGCGCCAGCTCAGTGGCCTCGGGAATGGCCGCGCTCGGCGCAGGCCCCTCGGCCAGCGCGGTGGTGAGGCCCAGTGCGCCCAGCCGCAGCCGGAGGTGTCCCTCGAGCGTGCGCATGTAAAGCAGGATCATGGTCCGCCTGGCCCAGTCGTCGACCAGGTACGCGCGCAGGAAGTGGATAGGGTGGCGCAACATCGCCGCGAGAAGCCGGATCAGCCGCACCGGCGCGCTCTTCCCCGCTACATGCGGCGACATCAGGAGCCGGAAGAAGCCGGAACCCTTCGCGTACCGCACCGGCTCGAGGTGCGAGTGCTCGTCGGTGTGCAGCAGACTGGTGATGGCGATGCCCTCGCTCAGGTCGCGGTCGGCCCGCGTGGTCACGCCGATCAGCGACTCGGAATTGGTCCTGACGAAGCCGCCCACCCGGTCGGACAGCCGTGGCAACCCCTCCGGGCTGGCCTTCAGCTTCAACAGAAGCGGCACCGTGCCGAGCACGCCGCCCGCGAAGATCACGTTGCGCGCGGTGAGCGAGCGTTTGCGCTTGCCAAACCAGCCGGTACCGCTCGTAGCGTCGATCCTGTAGCCGCCTCCAGCCAGTTCCCGTACCCAGGTCACCACGGTATCTGCCTCGATCTTCAGTCCTCGCTTTTCGGCGAGCCAGAGGTAGTTCTTGTCGAGCGTGTTCTTGGCGTTGTGGCGGCAGCCGGTCATGCACGCCCCGCACTGGATGCAGCCGGTGCGGTCGGGGCCCTCACCACCCAGATACGGGTCCTGTACAGTTTCTCCCGGCTCGCCGAAGTAGACGGCCACGCGCGCGGGCACGATCTGGTCCGGCCTCCCGATGTCCCTGGCGATGTCGCGCAGTACCTGATCGGAGTACGTGTCGAGCGGATACTGCACCGCCCCCAGCATCCGGAGCGCCGTGTCGTAGTGCGGCTCCAGCTCCTTCTTCCATCCAGCCAGATGGCCCCAGGAGGGGAGGTTGAAGAACTCGTCCTTCGGTGTCGGCAGGGTGTTGGCGTAGACCAGCGATCCGCCGCCGACTCCCACACCGGAGAGCACCGTCACATGGCGCAGGAAGGTCATCTTGAAGATGCCGCGAAAACCGACCGCTGGCAGCCACAGCCACCTGCGCAGATTCCAGTTCGAACGGGGGAAGTCTTCGTCGCCGAAACGCCGTCCCTTCTCCAGCATCACCACCCGGTAGCCCTTCTCGGCCAGCCGCAGACCGCTGACGCTCCCGCCGAAGCCGGAGCCGATGATCAAGTAGTCCCAATCCACGGGTGGGCCTCCTGTGGCTCCAGGGAAAAGCAATCAGGCGCGTTACGGTTCCGCAGGTTTCGGCCGAGAGTCAGTTTAGTTAGCGGCAGATTCATCGGTGGTCCAACGATGACCACACGTATAGCATGCGCTGTTCGGCGCGAATGCCACCAGTGGATAGAGAACCAGCAGGATGGGCGCGAGCATTGTGAGAGCTTTGATGCGGCGTTTCCACCGCGGCGGGCCGATGATGGTGCTACCGCAGCGTGGACATTTCGGTTCGCCCACCTCACCTTCCGACTCTTCGATCCACGTAGTCGCGGGTTCAAGAATTGAGCGAGCTGCTTCCACGTCTTCCGGCATCACGCTAAGGCGCACTCCATGGAGAGCCGTGCCCATTTGCCAGTCGATGCCCGAAAAGAACTCATCTGGTATTTCGGACTCGATACCTTCTGCAGCGAGGAGTGACTGCGCGAACCTGGCCGCGGCAAGATCAGGAAAGTTTCCCACGGTCTCCATGTCATTCTGCCGGTGAGCGGACCCAAGCTCACCGGCCTGGCCCCGCAGGTTCTGAAGTATAGCGCTCGCTCGTTCAGACCCAGCAGGTTGCAGGGCCGAGTCCGGCGCCGCACCGCGGCGTGCTCACTTTTCAGCAAGACGCTCCAGAGTTGAACGATTTTCACTGATGAGGGCGCTCCTCGGGATGTGCCTCGGCTTTGCCACAGAAACGCTGTGCGAGATCGTTCAGAATCGCATACCCCTTGAGCGATGCCGGCAGCCGGCGCTGAAAGAGATGCACTCCGTCGTCCCACCAGAAGAGCAACTCATCCTGCTTCGCTTGTACGTCGAGAAACGCCGCCTGGCCTCGCGACGAAGCCTGGCCGACCTCGACGACAGGCCCGCCATGGCCTCGCCGGTCGACGTCGGTCGCTTCTATGCGCCTTCCGTCGAGCTCATTGATCCACGCGGCTGCAAAGCCGTCGGGAGTCGTCACGACATGAACTCCCCCGAATGGTCCCGTCACCCGGACATCGTGGCGGAGCGCCGACCATTCCGCATGATCCGGATGGGCCGGGTCAATGATCGCGGCGTCGATCGTTCCGGTGTCATTCCGCGCTGCGACGATCGCAATGCGGCCGGCGCCGTCGATGGCCGCATCGAACTGCTGAATGCGCAGGTTGCGCAACGCAACCGCGTCGACGTGCCCTTCGTCCGCCAGAAGGTACAGGGAAAGCCCATTGTGATTCGATAAGAGTGCGATCCGCCCGTCCGGTAAAGGCTGGGCAACCATCCTGCTCACGCGCTCATAGCTCACGGGAGGCAACCGCCACGATCTTGACGCTCCGCTCCAGTCCACCTCCCTGGCGATCGTCTCTTCTACACGGTACGTGAGCTCGAGCGCCCGCGGCTTCTCACCCGGAATGACGATCGTCTGCCAGGAATTCGAGTGAGTCGTGTCAGTCGTGTCATCCGTATAACCCGGCGGCGGCGGCCTGACGTATGTCACACGGGATCCGTCGCTCTTGACGAAGGTTGTCGCTGCAGCATCGTCACGATCGTCCAGCGTTGCATACCACCAACCCGTCCCGGTGACGAAGAAACCCTCGCTTAGGGGGTCCACGGTCCAGGTCGAGCGCGGTGTGACAGGAATCCGAACCCGCACCGGTTCGTCCACTCCTGCCGCAACTTTCGCGATTTCTCGATAGACCGCGAAGTCGCGGCTGGATGGGACCGCAACCTGCCTGCCCCAGTTGGTCGTAATGACGAGGGTTTCCCCATCTGTCGCGGCAACATAGCGGAGTGGATCTGTGAAAATGGGAGTGGGCCGGATGACGTAGGCAGTCTGCGTGACGCCGAAGCTCGCATTCGCCATTTGCACCACAGCACACCAGAGAGCGCTGCAGGAAAGAAAGCGGACAATCTCCGAGAGGAATCTGGTGACGGTCTCGAGTGCCAACGGATGCCTCCCTCAAGACGTTGCGCCTGCACACCGTACAGACGGGGTAACGCATAGAACGCGAACGATGTCGATTTGACGAAAGGCGGTGCGGGAGGTTACGCGATCGTTTGTCCGCTCAACGGACCCGCGCCTCAGCAGCGCGGCCCGCGACGCGCATGGTAACGCACTTGCGCTGCCGCTAGTTAGTTAGCTGCCGGGTCGCCTTGGCAGCCACCTCCGAACAGCACGCAAGAGCAATGAAATGACGGGGTAACGGGAGCGAAAATATTTCCGCCGAAGAATCCTGCTCCATGCG
>JADGNX010000076.1 GCA_017883265.1 Thermoanaerobaculia bacterium | reverse complement strand
CAGATGCGAATAGACCACTCCCTCCGGCTCGACGATGATGTTCGGGCCGTGGTCGCAGAGGTCAAGGCATGACACGGCACAGATCCGGATGCTCCTCTTCCGTCCCAGCGTCTTGTTGAGGTCTTTGAGCTCCGCGCGGATGACCTCACTTCGCTCCTCTCCGCGCTTCTCGTCGTTGCACCGCGGGCCGGTGCAGACCAGGATGTGCTTTGTGAAGGGATATTTCATTCCAGCGTGGTCACCTTGAAAGAATCTAACCCTCGCTCATGACGTACCGACGCCCCGCGCTGATCAGGTTCTTGAGGTCCTTCGGGCTGCAGGCTTCGGCATACATTCTGGCCACCGGCTCGGTGCCGGAGAGGCGGAAGAGGAGCCATTTCCCCTTGCCGAAGAGGAGTTTCACGCCGTCGGTCCGGTTGACTTTCTCTACTGTGAGACCGCCGAGCTCCACAGGAGGATTGGCCAGCTTCCTGGCCAGACTCTCCTTGATCTGGGGCGTGAGTTTGACGTCGATCCGCTTCGAGTACAGCGGCCCGAATTCGGCGTGCATGGCCGCGGTCAGCTCGTGGATCCGCTTTCCGGTCGCTGCCACCATCTCGGCCACCAGAAGGCAGGCCAGGATGCCGTCTTTTTCCGGCAGGTGACGATAGATCGAGAGGCCGGCGCTCTCTTCCCCGCCGAGAGCGATCTTGTCCTCGAGGATCAACTCGCCGATGTACTTGAAACCGACGGGGGTCTCATACAACGGCACATCGAGCTTCTCGGCGATGGCATCGACCAGATGCGTCGTGGCCACCGAGCGGGCCAGACCGCCCGGGAACTTCCGCTCGCGTTTGAGGTAGAGGGCCAGCAGAGCGATGATCGTGTTGGGCGACACGAAGCGGTCCCGCTCGTCGATGATGCCGAAACGGTCGGCATCGCCGTCCGTCGAGAGGCCGAGGTCGAACTTTTCCGTGGCCACGATCTTCCGCAGCTCGCCGAGGTTCTTGGCGTTGCACTCGGGGGAGAAGCCGCCGAAGTAAGGGTCGCGATAGTTGTGGATGATCTTGACCTCGAGCCCCGTCTCCAGAAGGAAGTAATCGAGGTAATCGCGTGCCGTCCCGTACAGAGAGTCGATCCCGATCCGCAGGCCGCTCTTGCGGAGCGTTTCGGTGTCGACGATCTGGCGCAGATTGGTGAGGTAGCGCTCCTTCGGCTCGATGGTCTCGATGAGCTCCGGCTTCTCGTAGACATCCACCCGCTCCCGAGTGGCCTCCAGGGTGTTGATCTCCTGCTCGATGGCCTTCGTCACTTCGGGAAGCGCGGGGGCGCCGTTGGCCGTCGAGTATTTGAGGCCGTTGTACTCGGGCGGGTTGTGCGAGGCGGTGAAATTGATCGCGCCGAGTGCCTTGCGGCGGACGGTCTCGAAGGAGACGCAGGGCGTCGGAACGTCGCGGTTGCACAGATACGCCTGGATTCCGTTGAAAGCCAGGATCTTGGCCGCTTCCGAGGCGAACTTCTCCGAGAGAAACCGTGTGTCGTAACCGATGATGACGCCGCGGGCGCCGGCCGTGGGATGCTGCTTCCGCAGATAATTGGCCACACCCTGACTGGCGATCCTGACGTTTTCGAAGGTGAAGTCCTCGCCGATGATGCCGCGCCAGCCCGACGTACCGAATTTGATCATGGAAATCTCCTCTGCCCGCGCCGCCGCCAGCAGGGGAGAGAACGTTAACATAGGACGATCAATAAAGAGTGAAGGGTGAAGAGTGAAGGGTGAAAGCGAAGGTGAAGTGAGGCCCCAAGTGGAGCGGCGGCCGCCTCGGCCGCCGGGGGTGGGCGGCTGCCCGTTCAGCTCATGAAGTGGGAGCAGTAGTGAAGCGCATTGAAAAACGAGGCAGAATGACGACCGGCTCTGACCCGCATCCAACCGGCGATTCCCCTTGGCCTGTTTTACGCATCAGTACCGGATAAACGATGCCTTCGAATCCAACCATTCTCATTGCCGATGATGACCCCGAAGTCGCCGAGCTCATGCGCCATTTCCTCCGTCCATTCGGCGCCGAGATCCTGACGGCTCGCGATGGAGAGGAGGCGCTGGACATCGCCCAGAGGCGGCTGCCGGAGGTCGTTCTGCTCGACGTCATGATGCCGAAGCGGAGCGGCTGGGAGGTCTGCCAGGCCCTCAAGGCCGTGCAGAGAACGGCCGGGATCAGCGTGATTCTGGTGACCGGACGCGGCGACGTGAAGGACCGCCTGACCGGTCTGCAGGTCGGCGCCGACGACTATCTGGTCAAGCCCTTCGACCGCGACGAGGTGGTCAAGCGGGTCGGCAGCGTCCTTCTGCACCGCCACTCCGTGGCCGACCGCGAAGGCACCGAGGCGGCGCGAGGGATGCTGGAGAACCTTCTCATCGACCGCGCCACCGGCCTGCACACAGTCCCCATGGTCCTCGAGCGGCTCAAAGAAGTGCTCATCGAGCAGGGGGAGCTCGGCATGATGTTCGTCGACATCGAGCAGTACGAATCGATCGAGGCCGAGTACGGCTGGGCCTTCTTCGACGAGTTCCTGAGACGTGTGGGGGAGGCGGTCTCCGTGGAGTCGAAGAACCGTTTTCCGCGCGCCATCGTCGCCGCGCACTTCGTGGCCGGCTCGAGCTTCTACGTCTTCTTCGAGACGCGCGGCAGCGACGGGTTGGCCGAGACCGGCTTCGACGCCCTGGCCATCGACGTCCGCGAGAAGCTGGTGGCCGCACTCCGCAGGCGCTTCCCCAAGATGCACGCCGATCAGGTCGGCTTCTTCGTCGGTGCGGCACGCATCGACTACCGGCCGCAGATCCGCCTCGAGCGCCAGATCTATCACGGGATGAAGAACGCCGCCGACGCCGTGCGCGACGCCGAGCAGCAGCGCAAGCGCCAGCTCACCCGCGAGCTCAAGGAGATCATCCGGCGCAAGCGCATCACGACCCTCTTCCAGCCGATCGTCCGGGCCGGCGACCTCTCAGTGTTTGGCTTCGAGATCCTCACCCGCGGCCCTGCCCAGTCGTCGTTCCGCAACTCCGACATGCTGTTTCAGTTTGCCCGCGATTCGAAGCTGGCCTGGTCCCTCGAGGCCATGGCTCTCGAGAACGCCATGAAGCGTCTCAAGGCCATGGATCTCCTGGACCGCAAGTTCCTCCTCAATCTCGAGGCCGAGATGTTCGAGGAATCGGAGTTCCGCATCCACGACATGGTCGAGTTCTTCGCCGCCCATCGAGGCAACTTCGTCTTCGAGCTGACCGAGCGTGCCGCCATTCAGGACTACGCGGTCTTCCGCCGCCTGCTGGACGAGTTCCGGGCCAAGGGGATCGAGGTGGCCATCGACGACGCCGGCTCCGGCTACGCCTCACTCGAAGCGATCGCCGCCCTCTCGCCCGATTATCTGAAGGTGACCAAGGGCCTCGTCTCCACCCTCGCCGCCGAGCCGATCAAGCAGGACCTCGTCAAGATGCTCGTCGAGCTGGCCGGAAAGATCAACGCAAAGACGATCGCCGAAGGCATCGAGACTGCCGAGGAGTACGAGTGGTGTCGCGACCTGGGCATCGACCTGATCCAGGGCTACTACGTCGCCCACCCTCAGGAAAAGATGGAAGACGGCCTCTCCGAAGTAGCGGAAAGCGTCGCCGCCATGAAGAACGGCAACCTTCCGGAATAGCCACTAACGAGGCTTCGCCTCAGACCGACGAGATTGTACAAACCAGAAACCAGAAACCAGAAACCAGAAACCAGAAACCAGAAACCAGGCGGAAGGCACCTGACGCGGCCGAGAAGAAGAAGGTCCTACTTCGCCGGCACGAATTTCCTGCCGACGATAGCCTGCCCTTCAGGTGACAGCATGAAGTCGAGAAACGCCTTCGCGTCTCCGGCGGGAACGTCTCTGGTAACGAGGATCAAAGGGCGTTTGAGCGGATAAGCGCCGCTCTGCACGGCACCACGCGTCGCAGGCGCACCATCGATTGAGAGCGCCATGACTCCGTTGATGGCGAACGACATGGACGACGCCGTGATGCCCCCGGCATCCGCGGCAACGTCCTTGACGCAATCGGTGGCGTCCTCCAGTTCCTTGAGCGGGCCGTATGGTTCGCCGCCGAGGACCATGTCCTTGAACGCCTTGACCGTTGCCCGGCCGCCAGAGAGCTTCTCGCTATAGACGGTGATGGCGCGGGTCGGGCCGCCAAATTGATCCCAGTTCGTGGCCCGGCCGGTGAAGATCTCCTTCAGTTGAGCGCGAGTGAGGCTCTTGACCGGGTTTCCGGCGTTGACGAACACGCCCATGACGTCATAACCGATGACCTCATAGCCGCTCACTCGCGCCTTTTCGTCGGCGGTCAGCTCGCGAGCCACGCCCCCGAAAGTGGCGCGTCCCTCCACGGCGGCTTTGAAGCCCGCATCGGCACCGGCGCCGCCGATGGAGCTGAACTTCACACCCGTCTGAGCCCCGAACAGCCTGGCGGCTTCCGGCATGATGTTCGTCCCGATGGTGGTGGCGCCCTCATAGGAGAGAGCGCGCGCCTCGGCCGCTCCCGCCGAGCTCTGATCGTCGTTCCTCACCGCTCTATCTGCCGCCGTAGCCGCAGTTGCTCCTGTGACTGCGCCCGTGATCAGCAGTCCGAAAACAGCTATCGCCATACGACAAAGGACCTCAGGCATCAGCGAGTGGCTGCTCAGGATGCATGGTGAACGATAGCACCGCCCCGATCAGGATCACGCCCACGGAAACCATGAACGGGAGCATCCAGTTTCCCGTCTTCTGGATCAGGTATCCGCCGATCACCGGTGAGACGATGGCCGCCAGAGCCGAACCCGTATTCATGAGGCCACTGGCCGTGCCGGAGAACTTCGGCGCAATGTCCATCGGAATGGCCCACATCGGCCCGATGGTCATCTCGGCGAAGAAGAACCCGGCGCTGAGCGCCAGCGCAACAAAGTTCAGGTTGCGGGTGAACATGAGGGGAACGAGTGAGACCCCGCATAGGAACATCATCACCGCGACCATATTGCAGCGGGCGACTTTCTGATCGTGCGTCTTCTCGAACACTTTGTCCGTGACGATGCCGCCCAATGTGTCTCCGACCACACCGGAGATGAAGACACCGGACGCGAAGAGAGCCGAGGTTTTCAAATCGAGATGAAACTGCCCTTTGAAGAACGATGGTATCCAGCTGAGGAAAAGCCACAGGATCCAGCCATAGCAAAAGTACACAATCGTCACCGGTGCCATGCGCGCAGTCAGCCGGCTCCAGGGCACCTTGACGTCAGCGGCCTTCTTCAAGCCGTACGGAGGTAACGTGGCGATCTCTTCGGGTGTTACTCCGCTATGTTTGTTGGGATCATCGCGAAAGTAGAGTCCCCAGATCAGAGCCCAGGCCAGACTGACGATCCCCACGATGATGAACGAGCCGCGCCAGGAGATGGCGATTGTGAGAGATGCGATCATCCATGGCGTCAGCGAGTTGCCGAGACGCGAGAAAGCATGCGTAATGCCCTGCGCGAAGCCTCGCTTCTCTTTTGGCGTCCAGTACGACATCGCCCGCGTTGCCGTCGGAAACGTGGCACCTTCGCCGAAGCCGAGGATGACACGGGCCACGAAGAGACTGACCAAACCGTGTACCAGGCCGGTGGCGATGGTTGCGCCGGCCCAGATAATGCCGCACACCGTCAGCGCCCTGCGCGGCCCGAACCGGTCGGCCACCCATCCGCCGATGATCTGAAACAGCAGGTAGGGGTAGGCGAAGGCGGAGAAGACGAACCCGATCTGCACCTTGCTCAGCGGGATCTCTTTGAGAAACTGGTTGGAGGCAACGACCGTACTGATGTTCACCCGGTCGATGTAGGTGAGGAAGTACATCAGGCACAGGAGCCCGAGTACGATATTCGTGGCCCTTAAGACGCGAGGACGCATGCGTTTCCTCCGCAATCAGAATGGGGGAGCCGGAATGTCCTGCATCATCCTTCAACCGATGAGTGCAAGCAAGCTGATTTTGCTATGCTGATTCGCCGCCTCTTCGGAGGCTCGTGGCGGGGACTCTCGCGAAGAGCGCCGCGCATCAGACCACGGCACCGCAGTCTTGCATTCAAAATGATTCGCTTGGAGGTGCGGTGATGGCGAGCCGGATTGGCGATCCCGTCCTGGCCACCCGTTTGAAGCGGTCGCTGCGCGGAGAGGTGCTGTTCGACCCGTTCAGTCGCGGCCGATACTCCACCGATGCCTCCATCTATCAGATCGAACCGATTGGCGTGACCCTGCCGCGCGACACGGAAGACGTCGAAGCGGCCATTGCCATCGCCCGCGAAGAGGGAGTCCCCGTGTTGCCGCGAGGCGGAGGCAGCTCGCAATCGGGGCAGACCGTCAATGAAGCGGTGGTCATGGATACCAGCCGTCACATGAAGCGGCTGCTGGAGCTCGATGTCGAGCGCGGCACCGCCACCGTGCAGCCCGGCATGGTGCTCGATCAACTGAACAAGGAGCTCAAGCCGACGGGCTGGTACTTTCCTGTCGACGTATCCACATCCAACGTTGCCACGATCGGCGGGATGACCGGCAACAATTCCGGAGGCGGCCGGTCCATCAAGTACGGAATCATGGTGCACAACGTCCTGGAGATCGAAGCCATCCTGGCTGACGGCTCGCGAATCCTTTGCGGGCCGGTTGCCGAAAACCAAGGCGCGGGATCGGGCCGTGTCGCCGAGCTGGCCGCTGCCATGCGCGCCCTCTATCTGAACAATGCCGATGAGATCGCGCTGCGGTATCCGAAGGTGATGCGCAACGTCGCCGGCTACAACATCCACACCATGGGCGACCGGCCGCAGAATCTGGCCAGGCTCCTGGTCGGTTCCGAAGGGACTCTCGGCTTCTTCACCAGGATCAAGCTGCAGCTGCAACGCCTTCCGACTCACAAAGTCCAGGGCGTCTGCCATTTCCAGCGCCTGCACGATTCCATGAGTGCCACGCAGCACATCGTCAAGCTGAGCCCGACCGCGGTGGAGCTGCTGGACAGCACCATGCTGGGGTTGGCCCGCGGAATCCCGGCCTTCCGACAGACCCTGGATAGTCTGGTGAAAGGCCAGCCCGAAGCATTGTTGCTGGTCGAATTCGCCGGTGAAGACTACGCGGAATTGCTGACCTCTCTCAGCAGGCTGGAAGAGCTGCTCTCCGACCTCGGATTTCCCGACTCCGTCGTCCGGGCCACGGACGCGAGAGTGCAGGCGAAACTCGCCGAGGTGCGGAAGGCCGGTTTGAACATCATGATGTCGATGAAAGGGGATGGGAAGCCGGTCTCCTTCATCGAAGACTGTGCCGTCCCGCTCGAGGATCTGGCCGAGTACACCGACCGACTGACTCAGGTGTTTGAGAAGAACGGTACCAAGGGAACGTTGTACGCGCATGCCTCCGTCGGCTGCCTGCATGTCCGCCCCGTCTTGAGCATGAAAGATCCGGCGGATGTTAAGAAGATGCGCAGGATCGCAGAAGAGGCCTTTGCCATCGTGCGCGAATATAAGGGGTCGCATTCAGGCGAGCACGGCGATGGCCTGGTGCGTTCCGAGTTCCACGAAGTCATGTACGGCGCGCAGATTGTGCGGGCGTTCGAGGCCGTGAAGGATGCCTTCGATCCGACAGGCCTCTTCAACCCCGGCAGGATCGTTCGGCCGCCGCGCATGGATGACCGCCGACTGTTCCGCTATAAGCCGGGGTACGCCGGCATACCCGTCGAAACCGCGCTCGACTGGTCGGATTGGGGCGGATTCCTCGGCGCCGTGGAAATGTGTAACAACAATGGCGCCTGCCGTAAGGCCGACGCAGGCGTGATGTGCCCCAGTTACATCGCAACCGGCGATGAAAAGGACGTCACGCGCGGACGGGCCAACAATCTTCGCCTGGCGCTCTCCGGCCAGCTGGGACCCGGCGCTCTCTCCTCCGACGACATGAAAGAAGTCATGGACCTCTGCGTCAGTTGCAAGGGTTGCCGGAGAGAGTGCCCGACCGGCGTCGACATGGCGCGAATGAAGATCGAGTTTCTTCATCAGTGGCACAAGCGTCATGGCACGACCAGACGCGAGAAACTGACCGCCTATCTTCCACGGTATGCAGCCTGGGCCAGCCGCCTCGCGCCTCTGTTCAATCTGCGGAATCGGATTCCGCTGCTGGCTGCCGTGGCCGAACGCTTCACCGGCCTCAGCGCGCGGCGGAAACTCCCCACCTGGCGTCGCGACTATTACCGGTCGCCCTCTCGTCAGCAGCGTGACGGCCCTGAAGCAGTCCTGTTCGTCGATTGTTTCAGCCGATACTTCGAGCCGGAAAACGCGACGGCCGTGCGCACGGTTCTGGAGGCCGGCGGATACAACGTCGTCGAGCCGGACGCCACGAGGCCACTCTGTTGCGGCCGTACCTTCCTGAGCGCCGGGCTGGTGGCCCAGGCCCGCGAAGAGATGTCACGTCTGGTAGACGCCCTGGGCCCCTACGCGCAGCGCGGCACTCCCATCATCGGCATCGAGCCCTCCTGTCTGCTGACTCTCCGCGATGAGTTGAAAGTCGTCCTGAAAGGGGATGTCGTCGATGCCGTGGCCGCACAGTCGCTCCTGTTCGAGGAGTTTCTGGCGCGAGAAGCGCGGAGCGGCAAGCTCGCGCTTCCTTTCCGCAGTGACGGTCCGCGCCAAGCATTCCTTCACGGGCATTGCCACCAGAAGGCATTTGGAGTCATGCCGGACGTCGTGGCGGCGCTCGAGCTCGTTCCCGGTCTTGCCGTCAACCAGATTGAATCGAGTTGCTGCGGCATGGCCGGCTCATTCGGCTACGAGGCCGAGCATCAGGAGATCTCGATGCGCATGGCGGAGCTCAGCCTTCTCCCGACGATACGAAAAGCCCCTCGGGAAGCACTCATCGTGGCCGACGGCACCAGCTGCAGGCATCAGATCGCCGATGGCGCCCAGAGGACGGCCGTACACGTCTCTCGTGTTCTCGAAGCGGCGCTGGCGCGTTAGTATTTTGATCACTGCGGAGCTATAAGATTGCAATGCAGTCGAAGTTTTCGAAGGAGGCAATCGTGGCACACCGACCCGGCCGTCATTTCCTGCAGATCCCAGGTCCTACTAACGTTCCGGATCGCGTTCTGCGCGCCATGGACCGGCCGGTCATCGATCACCGCGGTCCCGATTTTCCACCGCTCGGCAAGGCCATTCTGGAGGGCTGTCGTGCGATCTTTCAGACCTCCGATCCGGTCGTGGTCTTCCCCTGTTCCGGCACCGGGGCCTGGGAGGCGTGCATCGTCAATACGCTCTCGCCGGGGGACAAAGTGCTGGCCTTTGAGACCGGGCAGTTTGCCGTCTTGTGGCAGGCCATGGCCCTCCGCTGGGGTCTGGATGTGGAGCTCGTCCCCGGCGACTGGCGTCACGGCGTCGATCCGGCAGACCTGGAGGCCCGACTCATCGAGGACCGTACGCATGCCATCCGCGCAGTCATGGTGGTCCATAACGAGACCTCCACCGGAGTGACCAGCCGCATCCCTGAGATCCGCAGGGCCATGGACAACGCCCGCCATCCCGCGCTTCTCATGGTCGACACGGTCTCTTCTCTCGGCTCCATCGATTACAGGCACAGCGAATGGGGCGTCGACGTCACCGTAGCCGGCTCGCAGAAGGGATTGATGCTGCCCCCCGGCCTCGGCTTCAACGCCGTTTCGAAGAAAGCGATCGCCGCCAGCAAGTCCAACCGCATACCGCGCTCCTACTGGGATTGGGACGAGATGCTGAAGTCGAACGCCACCTTCTTCTTCCCCTACACGCCGGCCACCAATCTCCTGTATGGCCTCCGAGAAGCCATCGCCATGTTGCTGGAGGAAGGTCTGGAGACGGTGTTTTCGCGGCATCGCCGCCATGGCCAGGCCACGCGAGCCGCAGTTCGCCGGTGGGGACTCGAGATTCTGGCCCTCGATCCCCGCGAATATTCGAACGCTTTGACCGCGGTGGTCATGCCGCAGGGTCACGACGCCGATCATTTCCGCAACGTCACGCTCGAAAAGTACGACATCTCGCTCGGCACGGGCCTGGGAAAAGTGAAGGGACAGGTCTTCCGCATCGGCCATCTCGGCGACTTCAACGATCTCATGCTGATCGGCACACTGGGCGGAGTCGAAATGGGACTAAGGGCCGCCGGCGTGCCTCATCAAGCAGGCGGAGTGCAAGCCGCCATGGACTCCCTCAGCACCGAAACCACCCTCGCCACACACCCGGAGTTCACGGCAGTTCGATAGCCGCGCGATACGTCACCAAACGACCGCGGTTCTGCGTGCGTCGAAGTGGAGCGGCGGCCGCCCCGGCCGCCAACCGCTCGGCGCCGAGCCGAGCGGCGTCCTGAATACAATCGGACCGAACCGGCGTCAGCGCTGTCGTCCCATCCGTCAGCCTGTAGCACAGACACTCTTGTCGTGTGCCACGTGCCACAAACCTACTCCGCTCCGCACAGAGCAGGGAAGTGGCAAGGCGTGAATCCCGACCACAACCCTGCAGCGCGCCCAGTCCGGCGAGCGCCAAGCCCCCAATTGCACATCCCTCGGAATTCAGGCAGAATCGCCCCGCTTTACGTTCGAAGTAGGAAACCCTTGTGGGGCTGTAGCTCAGTTGGGAGAGCGCCTGAATCGCACTCAGGAGGTCGTCAGTTCGATCCTGATCAGCTCCACCATTTGAATCAAACACTTACGCGGCCTTGATGGCCGCGTTTTTCTTTTCATCCCGCGTGCGGGCCACCTACTCGCCTTTGAATCTGGGCTCACTCCACAATTGACGTTAAGTTGGGTTTCCAGACCTGGCCCCAACTTTACTGCTCCTCCAAGCGGTCCAGTAAGATGTCCGGCTGGCGACTCCTGCTCTACTCGCAGCTTCTCGGTTTCGTGTTCTCCCTGATCAGCGGATCGATTGTCGGCGCGTTGGTCGGTGTCGCCATCAGCATCTATGTTCTTGTTCGAGGTGCGGCCCCCCTACACGGCCTGATGTGCGCGGCATGCTCGCTCCGCGAGCCGAGAACGGCGTGAACGGGGGCGGAGTCAGGAGGCGTATGCTGCCGCCGGAAATGGGATCGACACGCGACCGCCGCCAGGTCACGAGCTTGCTCTGAGCAGGCGTCGACGGGCAGCAATCTCTATTGAAAGGATCGACATATGCGCATCCATACGGTAAGTATCCTGGCCGCGTTCGCGGTGTGTCTGGCTACGGCGCCCGCCTGGGCTCAAGAAGACGCCAAAGGCGCCCATGACCATCCGCTCGTGACACGCATGCCGGGCTTCTACATCGACAGTTATCAAGTCGAAGAATTCGCGGCTTTCGACCCGACAGTTGTCGGAGGGAAAGACGTGCATTGGGAAGGGAAGAAGTATGCCATCTCGTATTCGCTGAAAGAGGGGGCCACTCCCGTGAGCATGCTGCAGATTGCCCGCAACTATCAGAATGCGATGAAGACCGCAGGCGGCAAGATTCTCGGAGGTGATGAGCGACGGGTGGCGACGGAACTCCGCAAGGCTGGGGCGACGACAGGCGTCTATGTCGAGGCCTTCAACGATGGCAGCAGTTATACCGTTACCATCGTCGAGAGTCAGGCGATGCGCCAGGACGTGACGGCGGACGCAGCCGCTATGGGAAAGGATATCGCGGCGACTGGCAAGACCATCGTCTACGGCATCCACTTCGACACCGGATCGGCCGTGATCAAGTCGGACTCGGAATCCGCCCTCGTGCAGATGGCCAAGCTCCTGAAGGACCGCCCGACGCTGAAGACCTACATCGTCGGACACACCGACAATGTCGGGCCACACGACGTCAATCTCAAGCTGTCAGCCGACCGTGCGGAGGCTCTCGTCAAAGCGCTGGTCGGTCGCGGGATTGCCGTGAATCGACTGAAAGCAGCCGGCGTTGGTCCGTACTGCCCGGTCGGCTCCAACGGCACCGAGCAGGGCAAGGCGCAGAACCGCCGGGTGGAACTGGTCGAGCAGTGAGTTGGAGACGGTGCGTCGATCGCTGTCGCAGTACTGGCTCACGCGCGAACCCTTGAGTGAAACCGGGATTCATGACACCCGCCTCAGGTTCTCGAGTTGCCGCATCCACAACACGACGCGGTTCCAACTCGCGCCGGTCTGGTCCACCACTTCCTTTCAGCAACTCAGCGCGAACTCTGGCTTACGAGCGAATCGGTGAGTGCGTAGTTTCATCGCTGTTGAAATGTGATGTTTCTGTCTTCAGGAATTCCAAGGTTGTTGGCGTTACTCGAGATGGTGAAGGAGGGCCAGGACCGAAAGGGACGGTAATGTCCGCGACATTCCTAAGACAAAGATGCTGAGAAAGCAAAAAGGGTGATGACAGCAATGCTTCAAATGGACAAGATCGACATGACACGCTTGAAGCAGGCATACGACCGAGGATAGACGGGCGAATATCCCGAACAGCCTCCGACCTATGGGCGTATGCTCTTTCCCGTCCACTCCGTGCGCCGTTGACCGCTCGTCGCTAAGCTTCGGACCGACCGTGGCCGCGGACATGATCGTCGTGTAGGTCGATACAACTGTGACGCCGTGCCGCACCGCGCTCCTGCTGTTACTGTTGGCCGCCTGCGGCCGTCAGGAAGCATCTCCGCCGCGTGTCGCGACCCCAACGCGGGCGG
>JADGNX010000327.1 GCA_017883265.1 Thermoanaerobaculia bacterium | reverse complement strand
GGTCTGCGGAACGGTGGTATAGGCCTGGCGGAAGCGAAGCCCGCGTCTGGTCAGCGCATTGAAGGCCGGGGTCTGGACGCCCTGAGCCTCCGGCCCGATAGCGTCGGCTCGGGTGGTGTCGAGCGTGACGAGAAGAATGGACGGCTTTGCCGGCGCAACGGCCCGCGTCTCCGCTTTTCTGCAGCCAGTAGTGTAGGTGGCCAGAAGCGCCAGGCAGGGGACCAAAGTTGCCAGAGGGAGCGATCGACGTTTCATGATGAACCAGTTCCGTTTCTAACACAGGCCAGAGCAAATCTACGCCGGACGCCCGCGATCGGCCCGCTCGCGAGCCGCGGAGCGGCGGTATCTCCGTAGCCCAGTGCGTCAGCACTGGGGCACGATTCGATTCGGGTTCCCATTCATTTGTTCGGAGTGCGCCGGATGTTCAGCAGCATGTTTCCGTTGCCGAGGTTCGCTTTGGCGATCACGGTCAGCTCGCCATTCTTCTCCAGCACCACCGCCGCGACTTCATCGAGCGACCCGATTCCCCTGGTACGCACGGCGTGGTTGACCTCGTCCTCGGTCATCGTTTCGTGAAGCAGCATGTCATGCAGATAGTGGCCGTTCTCCACCAGCATGGCCGGCTTGGCTGAGACGATGTGCTCGAATCTCCTGGAGCGAGAGGAGATGAACGAAACCGTAGCCTGGAGCGCGATCGGGATGCCGATGGCTACGGCCCGGGAGCCCCAGGAGAGATTGGTCATCATGACGGCGGTCGCGATCGACGACCCGAGGGCCACGACCACCACGAAGTCGAGGGCGTGATAGGTGGAGAGCGATCGCTTACCGGTCACGCGCAATACGATCGTGATCGTGATGTAGACGATGGCTCCGGTGATGAGAGTATGAAGGGCGTCTTGCATTGAAGGAGTGGGTGTAGCGCGGTGCGTGCCAGCTGTGGCGGTGTGCGCCGCTTCAGTGGAGGGGCGCCCGCTCTCGGGCGCTCTCGCGCGCAACTGGGGGCAGGCCGCCCGCCTCCCGGCGGCCGAGGCGGCCGCCGCTCCACTCGGGGTTCTTCGCTCTGGTCCGCGGAGGATCGCCTACGTTGTATTCTCAGCGTCGGGGGAGAGGATGCTCAACTACATCTGGTTCGGCCTCATGGCCATCGCCCTGATCGTCGCGGTTTTCAACGGAACCGCGCCGGCGCTGACGAAGGCCGCCGTCGATTCTGCGAAGGTGGCCGTGGAGATCTCGCTGGGGCTGGTGGGGATCATGACCCTCTGGCTCGGCATCATGCGGATCGCCGAGAAGGCCGGGCTGATCGCTCTGCTCGGCCGCGCACTCAGGCCGATCAGCAGAGTGCTCTTCCCGGAGATCCCGCCCGAGCATCCGGCCATCGGAGCGATGATCATGGCCGTCGCGGCCAACATGCTCGGCCTCAACAACGCAGCGACGCCGCTCGGCATCAAGGCCATGGAGGAGCTGCAGACGCTGAATCCGCTCGAGGAGACGGCGTCGAATGCCATGGTCACCTTCATGGTCATCAACACATCGGGCATCCAGTTCATCCCGGCCACCATCATCGGCGTCCTCGCCGCCGCCGGGGCCAGGAACCCGACGTCGATCATCGCCCCGACGCTCGTTTCGACGACGTGCGGTGCCATCGCTGCGGTGAGTGCCGCGAAGCTGCTGCAGCGTTTCTTCCCGGCGCGTACCGCGGAGGTCGATGTCGTGCCGGTCGTGAGCGACTCCGAGGATGGCGAATGATCCGGGAGATTCTCAATCAGGTCTCGCTCTGGGCCATCCCGCTGCTGCTGGTCGGAATCCCGCTCATCGGCCTGGTTCGCGGAGTGAAGGTCTACGACGTCTTCATCGACGGTGCCAAAGAGGGGTTCAATGTCGCCGTGCGCATCATCCCCTTTCTCGTCGGCATCCTCGTGGCTATCGGTATGTTCCGCGCCTCGGGTGCCATGGATCTCCTTACCGACGCGCTTCGCCCGGCCATGGCCGCCATCCGCTTCCCGCCGGAGCTTCTCCCTCTCGGCATCCTGCGAACTCTTTCGGGGAGCGGTTCTCTCGCCCTCACCACCGACATGGTCAAGCGGTATGGGCCCGATTCGCTGATCGCACGCACGGCCGCGACGATGTACGGCAGCTCGGAGACGACCTTCTATGTTCTGGCGGTCTACTTCGGCGCGGTCGGCATCAAGCGGACCCGGCATGCCGTCCCGGCCGCCCTCATCGGCGATGTCGTCGCGGCGATTGCCGCGGTCGGCATCTGCGCGTGGCTCTTCTAGTGCCTGAGGTTGACAGCCCGGAAGTGGACGTATTAATCATGTCCCCATGATGAAGAGATGCCTTCTTTCTGCCGCGCTGATTCTTGCTCCGCTGGCGCTATCCGCTGACATCACGATCTCTACGATCACCCCCGCTGCCGGTCTCACGCGCGGGGGAGAATTCGTCCATGTTCATGGGAGCAACCTCCTTCAGAGAATCGCTTGTGTCCTGCCATGCCCGACTACCGTGAAATTCGGGGGCACACCCGGCACGATCGTCGGCGTCACAGTGAGCGAGATCGTCGTGCTGGCGCCCCCTCACGCGGCTGGTCCTGTCGACGTCGATATCGATATACCAGGCGGCGGGTCGGCAACGATCGCCTCCGGCTACTTCTACCAGGATCCCCAACCGGACGAGCAGATCCGCCTGCTGGTTCCCGTCGCCATCAGCGCGCCGGGGGCCTCGAACACGAACTGGCAAACCGAAGTTCTGGTCAACAACGGGAACGGCGAATTGCTGCTGCTCGAGAATGCAGCCAGCCAGGCCGGAGACGTCGCGCAGGGTGTCACGCCGGCGAACATTCCTGCATTCTCGACCAGACCGATCACCCTCTCTCCACCGCGTGGTAACGCCGGAGCCTTTCTCTACGTACCGCGACGCCTCGTCGATAATGTACTGGTGAGCGTACGCGTTCACGACACATCGCGTGACGGCGAGAGCTGGGGTGCCGAGATCCCTGTGGTCCCGGAGGGTCAATTCCGAAGCTCCATAGCGCTCGCAGGGGTTCCCACAGACCTCCGTTTCCGCACGCTGCTGCGCGTATACGGCTACGACTTCACCCACGATGAGGCGAAGGTTGCGCTGCGAGACGATGACACGGGCGAGCTCCTGGCCACGCGGACGCTGGAACTGATATCGGGCACCCAGGATGGGACCAACCCGCCGGTCGCGCCAGCGTACGGTCAACTCTCGCTCGAAGGGATCCTGGCGCCCTTCGCCGTCGCGCACGCTCGAGTTCGCGCGGAGGTTGCATCTGCAGACTTCGGCGGTACCCCGTTGTGGGCATTCGTCTCCGTCACCAACAACATCACCGAGCAGGTGACCACGATCACCCCGGCCATCGTTCCCGCCGCGGTGGCCATCCCGACGCCTCCCACTCTGACAGTCGGGCATTGGGGAAGCCCCGGGTCCTGTGTCGATGTCACTTCAACCCAGGTGACGGCCACGTTCAACTGTCAGGCAGGCAGCTTCCCGTTCCCTCTGGTTGGACCCGATGGGCGCTTCGAGGTGGACGGCGTGTTCCAGACTCTTTCTCCTCTTCCGCTCGCGCCTGTGGCGGCGCATTACTCCGGAGTGCTCCAGGGGCCGACGCTCACGCTGACTGTCCACTTCGGAACTGTGACCATCCAGGGAATCACCGTGGAATTCGGATTTGCCGGGGAATGTGCAGTGCAGGCCTGCCCCATCTCGGACGACCCTCTCAGAAAACTACACTGAGAACAACTCGTCCTGCAATCGTCGCCTCTCGACTGTAGCGGCGTCGTCATTCGAGGAACCACGCGCGATGAGAACAACCCTCCTGTTGGCCGGACTCCTGCTCGCACTCAGCGCTACGCCTGCCCTCGCCGATCCGCCCGCCCCTGACCTGGTTCCGCCGCGCGAGATCCATGTCGTCGTCATGGAACCCGGCGGCAAGGTCCTGCCCGGCGCCACGGTGTCGGTGCTGGCGGTCGATCAGAAGCCGCGGCCGACTGACCGCTCCCTGATCGAGGCCAGACGCCTCCGGATCACCGGACAGGACGGCCGGGCCGTCTTCACATCCCTCCTCGCAGGCGACTACACCATAC
>JADGNX010000326.1 GCA_017883265.1 Thermoanaerobaculia bacterium | reverse complement strand
TACTGCGTCCGGCAGGTCGTCGGACTTCGTGATGTTGCCCGGGCGTATCCGGAAGTGCAGTTCTACGCGATCAGCCGCGATTTACCGGAGGAGAGCCGGCAGCTGGTGACGAAGATTGCTGCGGACGGACGGGGGGTGCCGCGAATCTCGTTCCTCTCGGACACGCTTTCGACTGTAATTGACCATTATGGATTGCGCGATCCTTCGTACGCAGGGGAGAAGATCGATGGCGTGCCGCTCCCGGCGGTCTTCGTGCTGGACCGCGAGGGACGCGTCCACTGGTCGAAGATCGAAAAGGATTACCGCGAGCGGCCAACAGAAGCAGAAGTGGCCGCGGCACTCGATTCCTTCGAATAGCCGGCGAAGTCGCGGAGAAGCCTCATCCTGAAGTGATTCACGACGCTGGAGGCGCAGAGACGAAAATTTGAGAGTCAAAAACCGGGCGCGGGCGCGGGCTCGGGGCCGGGAAAGACACAAAGCCCTTCTCAAACGCATCGCACAGACGCTCACGAGACTCATCAAATTCCGACACCATCCGGAATGAACCACCCGGGCCCGAGCCCGAGCCCGCGCCCGGCATTTGTCGACAAACTCTGAGAGAGGAATTCTCAGCCTTCGGCTGCAAGAATCTAGTCCTCTTTCTGTGATCTCGATGCCGCAGGCGGGCCAGAAGTGACCGTTCGGCGACAGATTGTTGACTGTCTCGCGCAACTGTCCCGCCGCGGTCGCGCCTATGATCGCGATCATGCGGATCATGCTGAAGCGTTGGTTGAATTACTGCGCGGTAACAGGAATCGCCACAAGCTCTCTCTTCGCCCAGGCACCGGCGCAGGTACAGACCTTCCCTCTCAAGGACACGACCGGCCTGACTGCGCCGAATGTGAAGACCGCAGCGGTGAAATACCTGGGACGCCAAAGCGTACGGATCACCGTGGACGGCGCGGACCACGAGGGCCTGGCGCTACTGCCGGGAACCGACTTCCAGGACGGGGTGATCGAGGCCGACATCGCACTCAAGATCACAACGCCGCCGGGTGTACGGTATCCAGGCTTTGTCGGGATCGCCTTCCGCGTCAGGCCCGATTCCTCTCACTACGAGCTCTTCTACCTGAGGCCGGGAAACTCCGATGCCCCGGATCAGTTGATGCGGAACCACGCAGTCCAGTACGTCTCCGATCCGGGCTTCGGATGGTATCGCCTGCGCCGCGAATGGCCCTCGGTCTATGAGTCTCATGCGGACCTGGCGTTCGAGCGCTGGACAAAAGTGCGCATCGAGGTGGCCGGGCGCGCCGCGAAGCTCTATCTGAACGGATCGCCGAGGCCGAGCCTCGTGGTCGATGGCTTGAAGGGCGAGGACCTGCACGGCGCCGTCGGGCTATGGGGCTTCACCGATGAGGAGGCCTATTTTTCCAATGTGCGGATTACGCCGGCCGTTCCGCAGAAGCTGAAAAGCGGATCTGACGTCGCCGGCTCGTGGGAGATGCGGTACTCGAGCGACGCAGGCGGAATGGCCGCGTCCATGGAATTGCACCGCGAAGGAAACAACGTGACCGGAACCTGGTCCGGACCACTGGGAGAGGGCCGCGCCATCGCCGGCACCTGGCGCAGCGGCTACGTGGAGCTCTCCTTCGCCGGCGACTGGCCGAAGGAAAGCCGGCAGGGAGCTCCCGGTCCGGTCAACGCGCTGCTGACCGGTTGGATCGACGGTGATTCCGGCAAGGGACGGATGCGCGTGGAAGGACGTTCCGACGGCACCTGGGTAGCGAAGCGAAAGGAGTAAGCGCGGTAAACGGCGACTCCTCCAAACGATGAGGAGAGACTCCGTTACCGGTCGACGTGGCTTCGGCTCCTACCAATACGAGTCGACGCATGCCCATTGCGCGGCGGCTGCTGTTTGTATCGTCGCGCGACGGCAAGCAAATTCAGGATCTGCAAAAGGCAACGTAAAGCGCACTTGACATTGCCATCGCGGCGACCTATCTTGCCGATGTACAGCTTACTTTACATCGGAGAACGCGCATGAATCGAAGAACTCTGTCCATCCATCTCTTTTTTCTCCCGCTTCTCCTGCTGGCCACCCTTGGCTGCGCCCATACGCCCCAGTCCGGCCTGGTCGTGACACCGTCCGGTCCACTCTTCGTCGATGACGGCGGCAGCGGTCAGATTCCGGTCCTCTTCATCCATGGAAACGGGGGCAGCACGGCGCAGTGGTCCGAGCAGCTCCGCCATCTCCGTCCGACGCGCCGCGCAGTCGCACTGGACCTGCCGGGGATGGGAAAGTCCCCGGCGCCGGCGAATGGCGACCACTCCCTCGATGCGATGGCGGCAGCCATCGACGCGACGACCCGAAAGATCGGGTTGCGACGATTCGTCCTGGTTGGCCACAGCTACGGGGGCGCCGTCGTGGCAACGTACGCGGCACAGCATCCGGATCAGGTCGCAGGCATCGTCTATGTCGATGCCGCCGGCGCCCCTCTTACCCTCACTGAGCAGCAGAAAGCTCCGCTGCTCGCTGCGCTCCGCGCCGACAAGATGGCGGTGATCAATGCCTGGTTCGCGCCGATGCTCAAACCGTCGAGCGCTGCCGTTCGCGACGCGGTCCTCGCCTCGGCGAAGAACACGAGCCTCGAGGCGTTTACATCCGCTCTCTTGAGCCTCGAAGGCTACGATGCGCAGCGCATCGTGAACGCTTATCACGGCCCGCGCCTCGCGATCGCCGCCACCGACATCGAATCGCCCGCTTCATTCCACAAACTGTTTCCGGCTATCACGGCGAAGCCCATCTCCGGCGCGGGACACTGGATCATGCTGGACAAGCCGGCTGAGCTCAACGCCGCGCTGGATGCGTTTCTCGCGTCCATCCACTGATCGCCACTGATCATCCTGACCACATGGCGCCGAAAGTTCAGAACAGGGTCAAGGAGCTTCGCACCGTCCTCGGATGGACCCAGCAGCAGCTCGCCGATGCCGTCGGCGTTTCGCGCCAAAGCATCAACTCGATCGAGCGGCAACGCTACGAACCGAGTCTCGCCCTTGCGCTCGTCTTCGCTCGCGTCTTCGGCTATCCGACGGACGAGATCTTTACCCTGGAGGAAACGAAATGAAGGTACCGACTCTCGGATTGACTATCGACGAGCGCTTCCTCACGCACCGTCTTCGCTCGACCAGCATCGGTGGCCTTTCCGCCGTGCTGGTGGCGGCCGCGATGTTCTTCTACCACATCTCGCATCACATCATCCGCTGGGACCTCTTCGCCATCGTCGCGACCGCGGCGATCGTCAAGATCTCGGTTCTCATCTGGTACCGCCTCACCGATTGAATAGAGACGCCAGTCACTTCTTTTTTCGATGCAGGCCGAACCGCACGGTCAAACCTTTCCTTTAAGTGACACAAACGGCCTCACGGCGCCGAACCTGAAGATCGAAGCGGCGAAATATCTCGGGCGCAAATCAGTCCGCACGATGGAAGGGAAGCGACGTCGACGTGACTTCAGCTCCTACCAATACGAGTCGACGCCGAGAGCTCTCATCTTTTTCACCATCTTCTGGTCGAATGTGGCTACCGCGTCGTAGCCACGGGCGATCGCCACCGCGACCGTCGCCGCATCAGCCAGTCCCGGAAGCCGTTCCGGCCAGAATTCGAAAACCTTCTTCCAGGGGCAGTCGTCGGTCACGAGGAGGCCCGGAAGGCCAACCAGGTCGCGCACCAGCGTCACGACTTCAGCTGCCGGAATCCGGTAGGAGCTCTGGAGCACGTACGTGACCTCGAAGACGGCGAATTGCGTGACGCTGCCGGTGAGCGCACCGTCCGCGGCGCTCTCCAGCAGCGATTTCGCCGCCGCGCGCTGCTTCTCGTTTCGATCCACGAGGAATGAGACGAAGACATTCGCATCGATGAGGATGTTCGGTACCGTCAAACTCGACCTCGCCGCTTACGTGCTTCCGCGATCTCCTTCACGATATCGCCCGAGGAGCTCTTGATGAATCCTTCCCAGCGGAAGAAGGCTGGACGGTCGGTCGAGATTGCGATTTTTCCGCCGCGGATCTCCCATGTCAGCTTGTCGCCCACTTCGAGGTTCAGGGCGTCGCGCACCTCTTTCGGCACTG
>JADGNX010000325.1 GCA_017883265.1 Thermoanaerobaculia bacterium | reverse complement strand
GTTCAGCCACGTGAAGAACCGCGTGGACGCGTTTCTGGAGTTGATGCAATGAGCGACTCTCCGGGATTGCAGCGCGACCGCGGCCTTCAATACCGCAACTTGCTGAGCCTCCTCGGCGATCATCAGTCGGAGGGAGTGAATGGCGGCCCTTCCCTCCGCTCGGGGCGGATGCGGTCGATCGTGAACTGCCACCGGCTGGCCGAGGCTTACAAGGAAGAATCGAAAGTCGCGTATGTGTCGGAGCAGTTCCCGACCGAGCTCGTATTCGCGTTCGACGCCATTCCCTGGAACATCGAGTCGATGGCGATCATGCTCGCGCAATCCGTCGACGTAAACAGGATCTTTCAGTTGACGCAGGAGCGGGAGCTCTCGCGCGACATCTGTTCCTTCCTGCGCGGCCCGTTCGGGATGATGCTCGCCGGCGGCTACCCGACGCCCGATATCGTGCTGACGAACGATCAGCCGTGCGAGGGGTTGTCGAAGGTGATGTTCATGTCCGGGAAGCGCTACAACGCGCCGGTTCTCGGTCTGCACTCGCCGAATACGATCGATGAGGAATCGATCTCCTACCTCGTCAAACAGATGGAGCACATGCTCTCGCAGATCGGGGCCGTGCTGGGGGTGGATCTCGGGCCCGACTCGCTGCGAAGTGCGGTCGCGTATTCGAACGAAGCCAGGAGCTATTACTGCAAGACCGCCCGCCTGCTCCGGACGCATAGGCTCCCCGGCGTCTCCCGCGAGTTGCAGGAGATCTTCGGGATGAATTACTTCGGTGCAAAGGCGAACGCACAGATCTGCAGCGCGTTGTATGACGAGGCTCTGGAACTGGCCGGTGCGGAGCAGAGCAAGGCCAAACGCGTTCTGTGGATCGGGCAGGTGCCGGAGGAGTCGCACGAGCTGCTGCGGCACATCGGGCGCGCTGTCGACATCGTCTTCTGGGCGCCTCTATGGGAACCGAATACGCTGATGCTCGACGAGGATCAGCCCCTGCGAAGCATCGCCGAGCGGGCGATGCTCTATCACTGGAGCGCGGAGCGGATGAGCGCGGACGTGATCCGGACCTGCGACGAGTACGAGATCGATGGACTCCTGATCGCCAACGTATGGGGCTGCAGAAACATGATGGGCATGACCCCGGTGCTCCGGGACGCCGCCGCGAGCAGGAAGCTGAAATACCTGACGATCAACACCGACCTGGTCGACAGAAACAACTACGCATTCAATCACGTGAAAAATCGCGTCGATGCATTCCTCGAGATGATGCAATGAGACGCACTCAAGGAGACTCTTAATGATTACAGCGGGCATTGATATCGGTTCCCTCTCGACCAAATCCGTGATCATGAGCGACGGCCAGGTCATGGGATTCGACGTGGTATTGACGGGCGGCTGTAATCGCACCGCCGCGGATCTGACGTTCGGGAACGTCCTGGCGAAAACCGGATTGAAGCACGGCCAAGTCGGCTTCGTGGTCTCGACCGGCTATGGCCGCGAGAACATCTCCTTCGCCGACAAGCACGTGTCCGAGATCACCTGCCATGCCCTGGGCATGCATCTGATGAACCCCGCCATCCGGACGATCCTCGAGATCGGCGGGCAGGACAGCAAGGCGATTCGGCTCGACGAGGATGGGAACGTCGAGACGTTCGCGATGAACGACAAATGCGCGGCCGGTTGCGGCCGTTTTCTCGAAGTCACCGCCCGCGCCATGGGCATCGAGCTGAAAGACCTCGGCGAAGTCTCCGCGCGGTCGGAGAACGTCGTGCGGATCAGCAGCACCTGCACGGTTTTCGCCGAAACGGAGATCGTGTCGCTCGTCGCGGTCGGCACGCCGGTTCCCGACATCGTGAGGGGCGTTCACAAGTCGATCGCCACACGCGCGGTCTCGCTCCTCCGAACCGTCGGCGTGAGCGGGCCGGTGGGGATGAGCGGCGGCGTGGCACTCAATTCGGGTGTCGTGCGCTCGCTCGAGGAAGCGCTGAAAACGGAGATCTACATCGCCGAAAACCCGCAAGTCCGCGGTGCGATCGGCGCTGCCTATCTCGCACAACGGCTCGCGCTGGCGGCCTGAGTCGCCGCGACGAGTGGAATGGAGACGCGAATGCAATCAGCGACGAGGACAGCCGTGCGCTATCAGGCCATCGGCCGTCATAACGTGGCCGCGACGCCCGAATGGAAGCTGATGGATCCCGATCTCCGCGGAGTCGTGGAGGTCGTCTCGCAGGTCCTTCCGTTCCGGACGAACCGTTACCTGATGGAGAATCTGATCGACTGGTCGCGAGTGCCGGACGATCCGATCTTTCAACTGGTCTTCCCGCAGCGCGGCATGCTGGCCGCCGATCAATACGGCGAGGTCGAGCGACGCATCCACGGCGGCTCGAAGGAATCGCTCGCGCGTCTGGTGCGTCAGATCAGGCTCGATCTCAACCCTCATCCGGCCGGACAGCTCACGCACAATGTCCCGACGCTCGAGGGGCGGCCGCTGTGGGGGTTCCAGCACAAATACCGCGAGACGGTCCTCTTCTTTCCGTTCCAGGGACAGACGTGTCATGCGTACTGTACGTACTGTTTCCGCTGGGCGCAATTCGTCGACATGGAGGGGCTGAAGTTCGCGAGCAAGGGCACCGAGGATCTCGTCGCGTACCTGAAGGCACATCCGGAAGTGACGGACGTGCTGATCACCGGCGGTGATCCCATGGTGATGCGCACGAGCGTGCTGCGCCGGTACATCGAGCCGCTGCTCAGTCCCGAGCTCGCGCACGTGCAGAACATCCGCATCGGAACGAAGGCCGTGGCGTACTGGCCGCATCGGTTTGTGACCGATCCCGATGCGGACGACTGTCTGCGGCTGTTCGAAGAGGTGGTGGCCGCGGGACGGCACCTGGCCATCATGAGCCACTACTCGCATCCGATCGAGCTCGAGCCCGAGATCGCGCGAGAGGCGATCCGCCGCATTCGCGCGACGGGCGCGCAGATCCGCATGCAGACGCCGCTGATCCGGCACGTGAACGATGACCCCGAGGCGTGGGCGTCGTTGTGGCGCACCGGGGTGCGGCTGGGCATCGTTCCGTATTACATGTTCGTCGAGCGCGACACGGGCGCGAGAAATTACTTCGAGGTGCCGCTGGCCCGCGCCGTCGAGATTTATCGCGCCGCGTATTCGAGCGTCTCAGGGCTGGCGCGGTCAGCGCAAGGTCCGTCGATGTCGGCGTTCCCGGGGAAGGTGAGGATTCTGGGCATCATCACGCTGCGCGACATCATGGGCAGCGGGATGGTCGATTCATTCGGTCCCGCGGCAGGCGCGATTCATCCGGACGATCCGTTCTTCGTCTGCGATTTCATTCAGGCTCGCGACCCCGCGCTGGTGGGCACGATGTTCTTTGCCGCGTATGATCCCCAGGTCGCATGGTTCGACCAGTTGCGGCCGGCGTTCGGCAGGGAGAAATTCGACTTCGAGCGCCAAGGCGATCGCGAGCGGATACTCCCGCTCCAGTCCGTGACGGAGTGCGTACTGAACTGAATCAGATCGATGGAGAAACCGGTGTCTTTTTCCAACGTCTACGACGATGACCGCAGAGCGGAAGCGTATGCGAAGCTCGAGTTTCCCGGTACCTACTACCTTGCGTATCGCGATCTGCCGGCCATCATCGGCGAGCACCTCAGCGGACGGACCGCGCTCGATTTCGGCTGCGGCGCCGGCCGCTCGACCAGGTTCCTCAGGAGCCTCGGCTTCGACGTGGTCGGGATCGACATTTCGGCCAGCATGATTCAGCTGGCGAAGAGGGCCGATCCCGACGGGCGGTACGAGCTCATTCCGGACGGCGACCTCACTTCGCTGCAGGCCGGGAGTTTCGATCTGATCCTCTCCGCCTTTGCCTTCGACAATATCCCCGGCCTCGAGAAACGGCGCGAGCTTCTCCGCGGCCTGCGAGACCTGCTGCGCGACGAAGGGCGGATCGTGCTCCTCGGATCGCGACCCGAGATCTACATGCACGAGTGGGCGTCGTTTACGACCGGCGCGTTTCCGGAAAACCGCGACGCGCGCAGCGGTGACACGGTGCGCATCATCATGAAAGACGTCGAGGATCGCCGGCCCGTGGTGGACCTGATATGGTTCCACCAGGAC
>JADGNX010000075.1 GCA_017883265.1 Thermoanaerobaculia bacterium | reverse complement strand
TCCCGGCCTCGCGCGCGGCGCCAACAAAACGCTCGAATGCCGGTCCGTAGATGCCGTAATTCGCCGAGAGGGTGGCCGCGAGGATGAGCCTCATGAGGAACGCGGGACGTCCGCCGTACTGCAGAAACTCCGTCAGGATGTCCGGCGTGTTCGGCCAGGCGTTGGGGCGGAAGAAGTCGCTGACTCCGCCGGTGGTCAGCTCGGTGAAGTAGTCGGTCAGCTCTTCCTTCGAGTTACGCCATGCGAAGTAGGTGTAGGACTGTGAGAATCCAGCCTTCGCCAGGTAATACATGATCTTCGGGCGGGTGAAGGCTTCGGCCAGAAAGATGGCGTCCGGATAGGCCCGTTTGACCTCGCCGATCACCCACTCCCAGAACGGAAGCGGCTTGGTGTGCGGGTTGTCGACGCGGAAGATGCGCACCCCCTCTGCGGCCCAGTGGAGAAAGACGTCGCGCAGCTCGTTCCATAAGGTGCGCCATGCGTCGGACTCGAAGTGAAACGGGTAGATGTCCTGATATTTCTTCGGCGGGTTCTCGGCGTACCGAATGGTTCCATCCGGACGCTTCTGAAACCACTCCTGATGTTCGGTCACCGCGGGATGGTCGGGGGAAGCCTGAAAGGCGATGTCCAGGGCCACTTCGATCCCCAGCGCTTCCGCGCGCCGGCGGAACGATCGAAAGTCGTCCATCGTTCCGAGCTGCGGATGGATGGCGCGGTGGCCTCCCGCGCCGGATCCGATGGCCCAGGGGCTACCGACGTCTGCTGCCGTCGCTGCGGTGGCGTTATCGACTCCTTTGCGGTGGGTGGTGCCGATCGGATGGATGGGGGGAAGATAGACCACATCGAAACCCATGGCGGCGATCCGTGGCAGCTCATCCGCGGCGGTGGCGAATGAGCCATGCTCGCCGAGCTTGCCGGTCGAGCGGGGGAATAGCTCGTACCAGCTGCTGAAGCCGGCGCGCAGGCGATCGACTTCGATGGGAAGCTCGCGTCCGAGCGAGG
Organism: Thermoanaerobaculia bacterium; assembly: GCA_017883265.1. GTDB lineage: Bacteria > Acidobacteriota > Thermoanaerobaculia > Gp7-AA8 > Gp7-AA8 > JADGNX01. Next base: position 11,736 of record JADGNX010000075.1, on the reverse strand, counting down.
TGACGAATGTCCGTTCGGCATTCCGCGCCATGAGAGCCACGAGATCGTCGTCGAAGAGTGCGTCCGCTCTCTCATCGGCACTCCCTTCCCCATCGAGATCCTCGAGATACGAGCGAAGGCGTTTCTGGTCGCGCCCCTTCGCGCGCGACGCAGCAGCCTCGATCATGGCGCGGCCGACCAGCAGTTCGACGGCCACATCCTGTCCGGCGTCGACTCGTTTCTCGAGGTCGCCGTGCCACGACAGGAAATGATCGATCCAGGCGTCGATTGTGAAGCGATAGACGCCGAGCATTTCGAGGGCGAATTCGGCACGCCAGCGATCGTTCACCAGCGCCTTCATCGGCTGCTCGCGCCACTCCGATTCACCGGGCCGCCGGTAGCGGACCACCGCCGAGATCAGATCGTGGCCGTCAGCGAAGATGTCGGCCTCCACCGTCACCACGTCGCCGGCCACGCGCTTTGCCGCGAACCTGCCACCGTCGATCTCCGGCGTGACTCCTTCGATGATGACTCGATTTCTTCCGTCGATCTCCATGAAACGGCTACGGCTCCTACTGGATCAGGTGGCGCGTGCGGACGCCGCGAGACGCCTCGGAACCTGCGATTCGCGTGCCGCGGGTGTACGAATGCCGCGAAGAGGAGGGGCGCACGCTCTCCGGCGCACGCGCCGGCCTGGCCAGCCGCCCGCCCCCGGCGGCCGAGGCGGCCGCGCTCCACTGGAGCTTCGGAACGACACCAATATCCTGGGAGCTCCTATTCAACTTGCCGTCGGAAACGTGTAAGAGGCTCACCGCATCATCGCCGCAGCCGCGCGAGGACGTGTCCATTCCGGGAAGGCCCGGATGAGTGCTTCGAGAGTGGCGGCCGCTGCCCGTGTGTCACCGCCATCCGCTTGTGCCGTGGCGATGGCCAGCGACGCGGTGAAGGGATCGTGAAGCTCATCCAGCTCACGCCGGGTCGCGCTCGGCTGCGGTTCGACAATCGTTCGCAACGCGAGGACGTACGGATCGCCGGGCGCCTCGCGAGCGGCTACGGCCAGATGCTGACGGGCCAGCGCGGCGCTTCCCAGTCGCAGCGCGGCGCGTGCCCGGTAAAAGGCGACCGAGGAAACTGCGCGGTTCTCGCGGCGTGGCCTGTAGCCGGCCGCGGAAAGCGCGTCGAGCACAGTGGCCGATGACGACCAGTCGCCTCCCTTCTGGAGCGCGAGGGCCAGGTCGAAGCGGCGCTCGGGAGAGGCCTCCTCGCCCAGCTCCTTGAGCGCCACAGCAGCGAGAAGCGGCCGATCGACGGCATTCCAGTCCGCCGGTCTCCATGTCGCAGCGATGGCCCGAAAAACGGCCGCGTCGCGGAGCGCGCCGCGTGCCGTGGCTGCCTGCGCCGCGCTCTGCGCCGCGCCGGCATGAAACGAGGCGCTCCATCCGTAGCGATCCTCCCGCTGTGCATCGCCATCGAGGCCGAGGATCAGGGTCGATGCGAGGATGAGGAGCAAGACGACCAGAGCGCGGCGGCGGTCTCTTCGAGCGATGTCGACGAGCAGAGCGATGCCGATTCCGGCGAGCAGCGAGAGTCCCGGGAGCAGAGCGTTCCGGCCTCGCGCCGTCACGTAAAATGCGGCCAGGCTCACGGCATTGCCGAGGATGACGATGACGATCGGCGTCAGGATTTCGCGCGAGATCGCCACAGACGAGACATCCGCCAGCCCCCCGCCCGAAGGCGGGCCAAGCGTCCGCCGCTTTGCTGAGGCGGCTACGCCAGGCGGCATCAGGACGGCTTCGCCATGCGACATCAGCAGGGCTGCTACGGCCAGCGCCAGGACGAATCCGAAAGGCAGCCACGGAAGCCGATCCATCGCGTCGCTCTTGCGAACCATCGTCGAGAGGTCGTACGCGTCGTAGCTCTGGCACGCCAGGATGAGCTTGCGCAGCGTCAATCGAATCGCCGCCGCCGGTTCCGTCCGGACGAAGCTCCAGGCCTTCGAGGACCAGTAATGATTGGACGCCGAGCGGTTCATCGGCGCTCCCGTCGCGCGTGCGGCTACGATCCTGTAGGCCACGTGGAGGAAGTCGGGCTCGCTCGAGGCCGCTTCGAGATCGTTGACGATCCGTGGCTGCACTCCAGCGTACCCGGCGGCCAGAGGATTCATCCCCTCGAAAAAAACCGTGCCGGGATCCATGATCAACGCCTCGCCCGAGAGAGCTGTGTTGACCGCGAGGACGATGGCGATCGGCGCCGCGGCAGCGGCGAGGAAGGAGATGGCGCCGTGGCGCGTCTTCGGCCAGAGCCACACGGCGAGACCGGCGATGACGAGGAGGGCCACCGGGCGGCAGATGGCGGAGATGCCGAAAGCGGACCCCGCTACGAGAAGGATCGATCGCCCGCCCCGTGCGCGGCGTCCTCCCTCATCCGGGAGAGCGGCATTCGTGGCGGCGAACGTTCCGACGGCGGCGAGGCCGATCGAGCCCATGAGAAGGATGAGCGTTTCCGGCTCGAGCTCGGTGGCGCAGACCAGCGCCGCGCGGTTCGCCAGCAGCACCACGCCGGCGCCGAGAGCGGCCACCGGCCCCGCGAGCCTCCAGGCGCAGACGGCCAGGCAAAGCGCCGCGAGCGTCACTTCTATGATCTGCACCGTGATGATCTCCTGCGCCGTCGCGTGCAGGAAGCGTAGAGCGACCGTCGTCCAGAGATAACCGGGGCTGACGTCTCCCAGTCGCGCGCGCGGCACGCGTCCGGCGAGGATCTGGTCGGCGAATTGAACGTACTTGACGAAGAACCCGCGATCGGACAATCGCGTCACGAGAAGGATTCGAAGTGAGGTGATCAAACCTGTCGCAATGACCGAGAAGCCGATCAGCCGGCCGTGGCGCCCGCGGATCGCGGCTGGCGGATTCAATCGAGCAGCCTTCCTGAGAGCGGTCTTACCACGAAGCGAAGAATGCTGGCCGCACCGGTGGAGGCCAGCGCCGGCCAGCGCACGACCTGTTCGACGGCCAGCCAGCCGGAGAGGAAGAGCGACAGCAGGGAGCTCAGACCGTGGCCCTGCCGCAGGCCGGCGAGCGACGTCAGCAAACCGATGGTCGAGACGATCAGAATGACGGCCGCCGTCTTTCGTCCATATCTCGCCGGACTGAATCCGAAACGCTCTGCAAGCTTCTGCTGATCCCTCAGGGCCAGAAGCGTCAGGAAGGGCTCGCGGATGATCAACGCATCGTGCAAGGCGACATCATCGGGCGGTGCAGTGCGGGAAACCGAGGCATAGCCGCGCTCCAGCTTGAAGGCGCTGGGGAGCGCCGTATGGCGCAGGAACAAGGCGTAGGCGATGGCGTAGACGACCAGACCGGGAACCGAGCCGACCGGACGCCCGGAATTCGCAGCGCTGTAGAAGCGGAAGGCCGACTCGATGCCGAGGTAAAGGGCGAAGAGGAGAAGGATCTTCGGAATCGGCAGTGCGGCGCCGTCCATCCGTTCATTCAGCATCCAGCGGAGGCAGACGGCTGCGAAGACGATCGGCGGAATGGCCGAGACGATCGTCAACGCGGTAAGGGGCGTTCCGATCTCCTGGTGCATCCACTCCTGCACCGCCGCCGGAGCATGGCCGGTGATCGGAGCCAGCATGTTCACGATCTTCCGGGAGCGCTCCCAACGCTTCACGTCGCGCACGACGGCGGCGCGCGCGACCTCCGACGCCTCGTCGTAGGCCACGCTGCCTCGCATCAGGAGATCGTCGGGAAAGGGGGCCAGCTCGTACTGGACGCCGCCGGTCGGCAGCTCCGTGATCTCGAGCACCTCGTAGAAAACGTCGTCCCAGAGAACAGCCGTACCGGGATGAGGGATGTCGCTCGCCGCGCGAACCGCGCGCCCCTGCCACTCCTTCGGCATCCTCGACGAGAGAAAGATGCGACCGTCTTCCGGCGAGACGCGCAACCTGTCGGAGCCATAGGCCTGCACGATCGCTTCACACTAGCACGGCGATTGCGGCTCATCCGGGATCGAGCGACGCGACTCGATGCAGGCCGCCACTTTCCTGATCAGCGCCTGGATCTCAAACGGCTTGGTCATGACCTCGAGCCGGGCACCCTTGAGGCGCTCTTTGATGACTGCCGGTGATGCGGCGCTCGTCACAATGATGCGCTCCAGCGTTTCCGGAGCGCTCTCCTGGAGGGCCTGCACGAAGGAGAAACCGTCGAGGTGCGGCATCATCAGGTCGAGGATGATCACGTCGTAATCGGCAAGTCCGAGCTTGAGCACCCCTTCGACGCCGTCAGCCGCGACCTCCACGTCGTAGCCTTCGCGGACCAGCACTGCCCTGACCAGCTTACGGATCGACTGGTCGTCCTCGATGACCAGCACCGACCCCTTCCGAGCCTGACTCATGAGGCCGATGCAGCAAGAAACCTACCGGGGTACGCCACCAACGGTTTTTCGGCCCGCCTTTCGCACTAAGACAAGGGCCACGCGATTCTGAAGCGCGAGGAACCTGAAAGGAAAGAACGATGAACAACGACATCACGGTCTATGGCACCGATTGGTGTGGCGACACGAGAGCGACGCGCCGCCATCTCGACTCGGCAGGAGTGGAGTACAACTACGTAAACATCGACGAGGACGAGACGGCCGAGAAGAAAGTGATCGAGTTCAATAAGGGAAAGCGCAGGGTTCCTCTCGTCGAGATCTCATCGGAGCGCGGCTCGAAGCAACTCTCGGTCCCCAGTAGCGCCGAGCTGGACAAAGAGCTCGAGGCCTGATCGATACTCCGAGTGAAAGGGGTGCGACCGACGCCGCTCTCAGACTTTAGCGGTAAAAGCCGGGCGCGGGCTCGGGCTTTCCGAGCCCGGGCCCGCGCCCGGCTCATTCCTGGGTAGCTCTAGTGGTCTTGACCAGGAAAATGTGTTGCAGCTGAGTCGCATTTCCAAACCAGAAACCAGACGGCCTTTTTCTGGTTTCTGGTTTCTGGTTTCTGGTTTGTACAATCCCGTCGGTCTGAGGCAAAGCCTCTCTAGTGTGCAGCCGGATTGGTCCGGGCCGATGGCCCCATGCCCTTGAGGATCCACAGCGGTCCGATCAGGAGATGGACCAGGTTCCGGGCGAAGGCCGGGCTGTTCTTTTCGTAGACGGCGTGGCCGATGAACTGAAAGATCCAACCGAGGACGAAGAGAGCGACGTTCAGCCACATCGGAAGGGCCCGTCCGGCGAGGTAGAACGCCGCCGTGACCGCGGTCATGGCCGCGCCGAGCTTCCAGTCGAGAGCGACGTAGAAGATGGCCGAGGCGACCAGGAGCACGATCCCGAGATCGAGGCTGAAACCATCCGCGCGAAAGAGCGTCACGCGGGCCAGCATGCCGAGGAGCGAGAGGACGATCAGCGGGATGCCTAGGCGATGGAAGAGCTTGTTCCCCGCAGTGCGGTGGCACTCCGAGTAGTCGGCGAACAGAGCATTGAGGTCGCGCATCGCCGTATGTTGCCACGGCCGTGATCGCGCTTCAATCCGCGGACTGTTTCAAGAGCCGGTTACGAAGCCCGATGGAGGCCGCATTCCTTCATATCGGCGAGCAGTTTCTGCATGTCGAACGGCTTGGAATGAATGCGGAATACGGGGGTCTTGACCTGCCGCGCGATCTCCGATTCCGGGACGGCCGACGCGATGATCGTCCTGGTCAGGCTGGCCGGCAGATGTTCGGCCATGAACCGGAGAACAGCATAGCCGTCGACCCGCGGCATCATCAGGTCGAGAAGAATCAGGTCGTAGCTGGTGCCGTCCTTGAGGCGCTCGATGGCTTCTTCACCATCCCGCGCGGTGTCGACGCGAAAATTCTGCCGCTCGATCAGCTTCGATAGCATGATCCGGATGGGGTCGTCGTCATCCACGACGAGAGCCCTCGGGCTGACTTCGCTCTCTTCACTCTCTGCCAGAAGCATGGGTAAGGTACGACAAGCAAAAACTTCGCCCGAACCCGCTATCTACTGGAGATAACCTTCGCGCCACAGGGATTCGCGCTCGCCCGTCAGAAAAAACTGGCGAGGACGAGGAACGGCAACGCGACCACGCCCGCCACGATGATCAGCGGGAGAGCCACCGCAAAAAGGACCGCGGCCACAGCCACAACGATCACCACCTTGACGACCGCCAGGAGCAGAAACAGCGGGAAGAAAACCGCCTTCAGCACGACCTTGACCAGCAGCGCCGTGATGGCCAGCCCGCCAATCACGACCATTGCAACGGATGCGAGGACAAAAAGTGTCAGGAGCGCGAACATTTCTTCACCTCCATCCCTTGGATACGTCAGCGGGCTCTTCATGTTTCGAATGGCCGTTGCGGGTCATACGATCTTACGTGGAACGGCGGTCGTGCCAAGCCGCAGCTCAAGAACCAGGCGGGGCCCGAGTCGCTCCCCGCGCGCGATTTACATTGCCGCCAGCTCCTCGAAATAGCGGGCGAAGGCCACCATGCCGCCGGAGGCCTGCCGCCAGTCGAAGTTCTCGTTGGGCGCATGGTAGCCATGCTCCGGAAGAGAGAGGCCCAGAAAAAGGACGGGACATTTCAGGACCTTCTCCATCGAGACGACCGCGCCGATCGAGCCGCCCTCGCGGACGAAGACCGGCTCACGTCCGAACGCGTATTTCATGGCGCTCCGGACGGCATCGGCCAGCGGCCCCGTCGTAGGCGCCTTGTAGGGATACATGCTGCCTTCCCATTCGATCTTCACGTCGGCGTTGCGCTCCTTGATGAAGTCGCGGATGCCTTTCTTGACCCTCTCGGGCTTCTGATCAGGGACCAGGCGGCAGGAGAGTTTCACCGCGGCACGCGGAGGGATGATCGTCTTGATGCCGGGACCGGTATACCCACCGACGAGACCATGGACTTCCATCGTCGGAAGCGCCCAGATCCTCTTCATCACATCGAGCGCATCCTCGGTTCGGATCGACTTGAAGAGATGATCCTTCTTGAATTGCTTGATGGTGAAGCCCGAAGCGGCGAACTCCTTCAGCTCCTTCCTGGTAGGCATCACGACGTCTTCGTAGAAGCCCTTGATCTTCACCTTGCCGGTGGTCGCGTCGTACATTTCAGAAACCAGCTTCATGAGCTCCCCGATCGGATTGCGCGCGGCCCCTCCGGTGACGCCCGAGTGCTGGTCGGTCCTGCCGGTCTCCAGCGTCAGCTCGAATCCCTGCAGGCCGCGAAGTCCTGCCGGACAGGCCGGCTGTTCGCGGGAGACCCAGATGGTGTCGGAGACCACGACCGAGTCCGTGGCCAATTCCTTCACGTTCTGCTTGATGGCCGATTCGAAATTTGCCGAGCCGATCTCCTCTTCGAACTCCCACAGAAAGTTGATGTCCAGCGGGACTCCGGCCTCGCGCGCGGCGCGCATTCCGTAGAGGGCCGACAGCGCCGGACCCTTATCGTCGGTCGTGCCGCGGCCGAGGTAGCGATCGCCCTTCCTGGTGAAGATGAAGGGCTCGCTGTCCCAAGGCTCGGTCTCGCGCGAGGCCGGCTGCACGTCGAGATGGTTGTAGACGGTGACGCTGCGCTTCGCCCCCTCGCTCCGAAAACGGCCGTACACCAGAGGGTTGCCGGCCGTCGGGAAGATCGTCGCCTCGCCGCCCAGCTGGCGAATACGGTCAGCGGCGATCGAAGCCAGCCTTTCGATGTCGGGCTTCCTCGAGCTGTCTGCCGATACAGTCGGGATCTCGACGAACTGCGCGAGGTCCCGCTCGAAATTCTCCCGCTCCCGTCTGGCGAACGCTGCGTACCCGCCATTGCTGCTCTTGGCCATCATTTCACTCCTTGACGGCTACCGCCGCGGCGCACATTGTACGGGCATCGGAACGGCCGAGTGGAGCGGCGGTCGCCTCGGCCGCCGGGGCGGGCGGCGAGTGGCGAGTTCCCCGCGCGGGTGCCCGAGAGCTGGCACCCCTCCACTGAACACTCGCGAGTTTCCGGCAGGTCAGAACCCGACTGGCACGCCGCCGAGGCGAGGATCGGAGGCGCCGAGGAGTACTCCGGTTTTCGGATCGACCATGATCCCCTGGGCATCGCCGAGGTTGCCGGCCTTCTCACGAAAGACGTGGCCCATCGTCTCCAGCGCTTCGCGCGTGTCGCGCGACAGGCCGAGCTCTTCCCAGTAGATCTCGTCGGGCAGCCACTGATGGTGGACGCGCGGCTCATCGATGGCCTGCTCGATGTCCATGCCGTAGTCGATGACATTGACCACCACCTGGAGAACCGTGTTGATGATCGTCGGGCCGCCCGGGCTGCCGATGGCGAAGAACAACTTCCCATCCTTGAGAACGATCGTCGGAGTCATCGACGACAACGGCCGCTTGTGCGGTGCGATCGCGTTCGCCTCTCCCTGGATCAACTCGTAGTCGTTGGGCAGCCCGGGTTTCGAGGTGAAGTCGTCCATCTCGTCATTCAGGAGAAAGCCGGCGCCCTTCACCGTGACGCCGGAGCCGAACGTGTCGTTCAAGGTATAGGTGTTGGTCACGACGTTTCCTTCGCCATCCACGATAGTGAAATGAGTCGTCTCGGCCGATTCGTAGCCGGGCGGTTTGCCGGCTCCGACCGTCTTGCTGCTGCTGGCGTGCGCAGGCTCGAAATCGCTGAAGCGCGAGAGCGCATAGTTCCGATCGGTCAGCCCGGCCACCGGCACCTTCACGAAGTCGGCATCGCCGAGATAGCTGGCACGGTCAGCAAAGGCGCGGCGCATCGCCTCGGTCAGGAGATGGATCGCCGCCGCGGAGTTGTGTCCGGCGCCTTTCAGATCGCGCGTCTCGAGCATGTTCAGCATCTCCAGGAGAGCGATCCCACCGGAGGACGGCGGCGGCATGGTGATGACGTCGTAGCCGCGATACACGCCATACAGAGGCTTGCGGACCGTCGGCCGGTAATCCTCCAGATCCTTTGCAGTGATCAGTCCTCCGTGCGACTTCATATCGGCGACCAGGAGGCGCGCCGTCTCGCCGCGGTAGAAGCCGTCAGCCCCGTGAATCCTGATCCGCGCGAGTGTCCGGGCCAGTTCTGGTTGGGTGAAGCGCTCCCCTTCGCCGACCGGTTTGCCATCGCCGAGGAAGACCCGGCGGCTCTCCGGAAACTTCGAGAGACGCTCGCTGCTGCTCCTGCCGCGGAGAGTTCTGACGAAGAAGTAGTTCGCAGCGAAGCCGTCTCTTGCCAGGCTCTCGGCAGGCTCGACGAGATCGGCCCACGGAAGATGGCCGTGCCGCTTGTGAGCCAGGGCCAGGCCGGCAACCGTTCCTGGAATGCCGACCGCCCTGTAGCCTTCGGTCGATGCGCCTTTGATGATGTTCCCGTTCGCATCGAGATACATCTCGCGCGTCGCCGCCTCCGGCGCGCGCTCGCGATAATCGATTGCCTCGGCCCTTCCGCCGGCCTTCCGGATGAGCATGAATCCGCCACCGCCGAGGTTGCCGGCGGACGGCCAGGTGACGGCCAGAGCCAGCGCGACGGCCACGGCGGCATCGACCGCATTGCCACCCTTCTTCATGATCTGTGCGCCGACGCGCGACGCGATCTCGCTGGTCGACGCCACCATCCCATGCCGCGCACGCACCGGCTCGCGCGAAGCCGGATAGGCGGACGTTGTGACGGCAACGACGAGGAGGAGGGCGGTGAACCGGCGTCGGATTGTCATGCCGCGAGTCTAGACCACGAGATTGCGCAAACGGCAGCTGGCGTTGCTGTCTGTGCTGTCTGTGTGCCGTTGCGCCTACAATCGCGCGCGATGATTCGTCCCGCCTTCCTCGTCACGATGCTGCTCCTGGCCGGCGGCCTACCTCTCCACGCGCAGCAGGGTTTGCGTTGGGGCGGTGATGCCGAGGGGGGTGCTCCCTTTGTGGAGGCGGATCCGGCCGACCCATCGCGCGTCCGCGGATTCGATGTCGAAGTCGCCGAGACCATCGCCCGCGACCTGGGGCGCCGCCCCACGTTCGTCCAGGTCGCCTTCAGCTCCATCGACGCCTCGGTCGAGCGCGGCGACTTCGACATCGGCATGAGCGGCGTCGAGGACACCGCGGCCCGTCGCGCAGCAGTCGCCGCAACCATCCCCTATTTCGAGTTCCGCGAAGTCATCACCGTCCGCGATGCCGATCGCGGGCGCTTCCCCACCCTCGCCGCCCTCCGCGGACGGCGCGTCGGCACCCTCGGCGGCACCATCGCCTACACCCTCCTCCTCGAGGGGCAGACAAAGTACGGAATCATCCCGGTCTCCTACGATGACGACGTCCATCCCTACGATGACGTGGTGGGCGGCCGCCTCGATGCAGTCCTGCTCGATCACATCATCGCTGCGCGCTCCAGTCGCAGAACGCCGGGCCTCTATACCGAGCCGAAGGCTGTGGCGACGGGTCACTACATCGCGGTCCTGGCCAGACGCAACGGCGCGCTGCGCGACCGCATCGACGCGATCCTGCGTGCGCGCATGCGCGACGGCACCCTCGAAGCCATCTATCGTCGCTGGAACATCTGGGACGACGGCGAAAGAGCGTTCTTCGCCAGCGTGCTGAGGGGAGGAGCCGGCGCTGCCCGCGTCGCTGTTTCGCAGACAGCGGCGAGGAGCGTCTCGAGGATGTCGATGGTTTCCAGCTACCTGCCATCGCTTCTGGCGGCGGCCCTCATCACGATCGGTCTGTCATGCGCGGCGATGGCTCTGGCGGTCGCTGCCGGCATCCTCATCGCCACCGGCCGCGTCTACGGCCACCCCGCCGTCCGACTGCTGCTCAGTACCTATGTAGAGATCGTTCGCGGCACGCCGGTGTTGCTCCAACTCTTCGTTCTTTATTACGGCCTCTCTTCGGTGATTCGGCTTCCGGCCTTTGTCGCCGCCCTCCTCGGACTCGGGCTGAACTACGCAGCGTACGAGAGCGAGATCTATCGCGGCGCTCTCGAGGCCATCTCCCGCGGCCAGCTCGAGGCGGCCCGCACCCTCGGATTCACCGAACGGCAGGTCCTCACGCTGATCCGCGGACCTCAGGCGTTCCGGCTCGCTCTCGCGCCGATGACGAACGATTTCGTCGCACTTCTGAAAGACTCCTCGCTCGTGTCGGTCATCACCGTGGTCGAGCTCACCAAGCAGACCTCGATCTTCGCGGCGAACATCGGGAGCTGGGTCATCCCCGGAATCCTCTGCGCGGCCCTCTATCTGATTCTTTCCCTACCGCTTTCACGGCTGGCGGGAAGACTGGAAGCGCGTTGGAAGGAAGCGCTATGACCGCCATCCTGCGGATCGAGAATCTGCAGTTGTCGAGAGGCTCGCGCCCCATCCTCCGCGGCGTCAACCTCGAGGCTCAGCGCGGTGAGCTCGTGGCGCTCATGGGTCTATCAGGCGGCGGCAAGACGACCGTCCTCCGCAGCATCGCCGCTCTCGAACGCTTCGACGCCGGCTCGATCTCGGTCGATGGATTCGGTCTGAAACCTGGCGTTCTTCCGACCGGTCGCGACGCGGTCGCGCTCAGGAAACGCGTCGGCATGGTCTTCCAGCTTCACTATCTCTTCGAGCACCTGACAACCCTCGACAACGTGACGCTGGCGCCGATCCATGTCCTCGGCACTCGGCGCAGCGAGGCAGAGCTCAAGGCGATCGAGCTCCTCGACCTCATGGGCGTCAGTGCGCGCAAAGAAGCCTATCCCCGCCAGCTCTCCGGCGGAGAAGCGCAGCGCGTGGCCATCGCCCGCGCCATGGCCATGGACCCGCCGCTTCTCCTGATGGATGAGCCCACCGCCTCGCT
>JADGNX010000324.1 GCA_017883265.1 Thermoanaerobaculia bacterium | reverse complement strand
ATGAAGAAGGCGGGACTGGCGGTCGATGTCGCGGCCAACGGGATCGAGGCGCTGGCCTCGCTGGAGAGTCGTGATCATGCCGTCATTCTTCTCGACATCAACATGCCCGGCATGGACGGCTTCGGCTTTCTGCGCGAGCTGCGCACCCGTTGCGAACGATCGGGCCAGAAGCCGCTGGTGGTCGTCGTCTCGGCGGCGCTGGAATCCGAGGATATCGTGGCCCGGATCGATAAGGACCTGGTGGGGGCGGCGATCCGCAAGCCCTTCGAGCCGTCTCACCTCCAGTCGATTGTTTCGCTGTACGTCGCCGCCGTGACCGAACGCGATCCGCTCCAGAAGCTGGACTCCGATCTTCCCTTCAAGGATCTCAATTGAGAGCCGAGGCCTTGAACGTTTCTTTGTTTCGCTTCGCTCTCGATTCGACTTTGACCATTGAACGTTTCTCGAGGTGATTTGAATGTCGGATGAAGTGATCGGTGAGAAAGAGCTCGACATCGAAGCGATCGATCATCGGAACCAGCAGCGAAAGGGTGGAAGCGGCCATTCTCCAACCTGTATCGGCTGGACCGCCGATCCCTCAGGAGAGTTCATGCGGGAATCGTGTTCCTGTGCCGTCGGCTTCATCGAATTCGACGTCGATGATCTCCTGTCGGAGGTAAGGCGTCTGCGCAGTGGACCCGGCAGCGGATCGCATTGATCGTCGGAAAACGAGTGGCCGTCCCTGGACAGGAGACGGCCACCGGTACGACAGTGAAGCTGGAGAGAGGCGGAAATCTTAACATGAGAATCAGCCTATGCGCTTATTTCCCTTATATTTAGCTGGTGTTTATCTAACGCCGTTTTCCTTCCGCTGTTCAAGTTTTGAGGATGAACTGTAACCGCGAAACGTTTGCTTGACTTGACAACGGATGTATCCGAGTCTAAAATTGATAGTGGTGCTCTCTCACCGCTAGGCCTCCTGTGGGGGCCGTCTGGATACGAAAAGGGCTTTCGCGACAGCGAAGGCCCTTTTTGTTTGCCGCTGCCTCTGCCAGCGAACGAAGCGCGCACCCCCGTGTTGCAGGACTTGACTTACGCCTCATTACCGCCTAAATTCGCCAGTGCGGTTTCACCCTCCGGCGGGCCGCGACTCGAGGTGAATCGATGGCCACAGCGGCGCGGGCGTATCAGTTTTCATTTCTCAGCGATCTCCGGCAGGAGGCATCCTCCGGCATCCCTCTCGAGCAGCCGGTGTCCGTGGTGCTCCGCCCTCGTCTGGTCGAGCCGCCTCCCGCGCCGAATCAGCGGGAAGAAGTAGCACGGCTCCGCCTCAGCCTGGAGGCGGCGGTCGCCGCACGGATCTCGAGCGGATCGGAATTGATCCTGGCGCTGAAGAAAAACGATCGGCACCAGCTCGTGCCGACGACGATCGACGCATTCGACCGCCTTCTCGAAGGAGGTCTGGCCCGCGGCCGGATGATGGAGATCGCCGGCCGCCCGTCTTCGGGACGATTCTCTGTCGTCCATGCCGGCCTCGTCTCGACGACGTCGATGGGAGAAGCCGCAGCGCTCGTCGATCTCGGCGATCATTTCGATCCTCAGCTCGCCACGGCGGCAGGGGTCGACCTCCGGCGTCTTCTCTGGGTCCGTCCGTCGACGATGAAGGAGGCAGTGGCGGCGGCGGAGATGCTGATGAGCGCCGGCTTTCAACTGGTCGTCCTCGATGCCGGTATGCATCCTCTCCCTGGCCGTCGCGTTGCCGATGCCGCCTGGGTCCGCCTGGGACGCTCGGCGGCCGCACACGGGACCATCCTCCTCATCGCCACCCCCTACCCGCTGACCGGGACCGCATCGGAAGCGGTCGTCATGACGCGCAACGGCCGCCCTGCCTGGCTCGGCCGTGGCCGATCGCCACGGCTTCTCGGCAGCCTCGGCTCGACCCTCGTCCTGGAGAAACACCGGCACATCCGCCCGGGACGCACTGCAGCGGCGGCCTTCCATATGATCGACGCGATTGGACGGATATCGCATCCGCTGGCAGAGGGCGGCAGCTCCGCTTCGAGCCTTCGTCGTCGCCCTTCCACTTCTCTGCCGCGGGAGTGTGGATCGGCGCTGCCGGCTCCTTCGCGCCGCGCGGTCTGAGGGTTCGGTCCGAATCATGCCGGTACGCATCGCCTGTCTCATCGTCCCTCTTTTTTCTCTGGCCGCGCGGCTGCGGAGCGAGCCCGATCTGTTCGGCGAAGCGGTGGCGGTGGTCGAAGGGAACGGGCATGCCGCGCACATCGTGGCGGCGACCAGACGGGCGCGGAAGAAAGGAGTGCGCGCGGGACAATCGCTGGCCCAGGCACGGGCCATCTTTCCGAAGCTGATCGCGCGCGGGCGCGACGCCGAATGCGAGCGCGCGGCGCAGGAGGCACTCCTCGATGTCGCCGCGACCTTCTCGCCGCGGGTCGAAGACGCCGGATATGGCGTCGCGTATCTCGATGTGACGGGCATGGAGCGGCATTGGGGGAGCGGCGCGCAGCCGCCCACCACGGCGGCCGAGGCGGCCGAAGCGGGGTTTTCGCCTGGGGGTGTTGATCCGGGAGGAAAGACAGCACAGACAGAAGTGTCTGTGCTACAGGGGTGGCAGGAGGCGTTGGGGCAGGCGGCCATCGCAGCGGTGGAACGGATCGGGATGCCGGTGCGGGCCGGCATCGCCGCGAGCAAGCTGGCGGCGCGGGTGGCGGCGGAGCTGCCCGGGTCGCCGACCGTCGTGCCGGAAGGAGAGGAGGCGGCCTTTCTCGCACCTCTGCCGCTCACGCGCCTGGCCCCGCAGATGGAGGCCTGGACCACGCTGGAGCGATGGGGAATCGATTCGATCGGCGCTCTGGCCCGGCTGCCGGAGAGCGAGGTCGCCAGCCGCCTGGGGGAGCTCGGACGGGAGTTGCACTGGGCCGCGCGTGGCCTCGATCCGCGGCCGCTCACGCCACGGCAACTCCCTCCCGAATTCCGCGAAGGGATGGATCTCGAATGGCCTCTCGTAGCGCTCGAGCCATTCCTCTTCGTCGCCAATGCCGCGCTCGATCGCCTGGCGACGCGACTGGAAGTACAGGGCTTCGCCTGTCGCAGGATCGAGCTGACGCTGACGCTCGAACCGGATGGCTATCACGTCCGCTCGATCGATCTGCCGGCTCCGACGCGCGATACGAAGACGATCCTCACTCTGCTGCGCCTCGATCTCGAGCAGTCGCCGCCCGGAGCGCCGGTGCGCGGCTTCGCCATCGTCGCCTTTCCTGACCGGCCACGGCGTGCGCAGCTCTCGCTCTTCGGGCCTGCAGCTCTCTCGCCGGAAAGACTGGCCACGACGATCGCCCGCCTGGCGGCGATGATCGGCGAAGAGCGGATCGGGATGGCGGTGGCGGTCGACGGCCATCTCCCCGAACGTTTTGCCATCACCCGATACGCTCCCCCGCCGCCGCCCGATGTGCGCTGCGGGCCGCAGAAGAGCCGCGGCCTCCTGGCGGTGCGCGTCCTCCGCCCGCCGGTACCGCTGGAAGTCATCACCCGCCCGAGCCGTGACGACGAGCGGCCGGGCCTCCAGATCGTGTCGATCCGCGAGGATCGGCCGGTCAGCGACGACGACAAGCGGAAAGCGACCATCGCAGGCGAGGCCCGAGTCTCGTCCGGCCCCTGGCAGCTGGAAGAGGGATGGTGGACCGAGACCCCCGCCACACGCGAATACTGGGACGTGGAGATCGCCGGTGGAAGGATCTACCGGCTCTACCGGGAACGGAGCGACGGAGGGTGGTTCGCGGACGGCGTGTATGACTGAGCGGTCGAAACGAGGGACGGTTCGCCAGGCGATCGATGTCACCACAGTCAGCGCGCCGCCCGCCCCGCCAGATCCCTCGCTCACGCTCGGGATGACTCGCTCAGCGTCACGTCTGACGTCAGCCGCGGAGCGGCGACATCTCCGTAGCCCAACGCGTGAGGGCCTGTTGCCCAACGCCGGTTTGACTGGTATCACGACTACACGCCCGCACAACGAGCACGCTGAAGGCGTGCCGGAAATTAGCCGGTGGCAAGCGCCTCTGGCGCGCCGCCACCGGAACCGAGCGGCAAGGACAGTCGACCCCGGCAGGGGTCGCGGAAGGTCCCCGCACATGCGCGCGGAACGA
>JADGNX010000074.1 GCA_017883265.1 Thermoanaerobaculia bacterium | reverse complement strand
GGTGGTGCGACCACGCAGTTCGATTGCGACATCATGTATTCGTCGGGCAGCTTCATTCAGTTTCCTGAGGGTGTCCAGACTCAATAGTCAGTGCCGGCCGGGCTGCCCCGAGGGCTTGCCAGCTCGTAATCCGCGTGAGCCCGCGATTCCGCGGAGCTATACTCGCGACGATGCGCGGGCCGGCGGCAGAACGATGACCCGCTTTTCACGGCTGGCCTTTGCACTCCTCCTTCTCGGAATCTCCGCCTCGCTGCAGTGTCGTCGTGCCGCCGGCGAAAGCCGTGATCCTGTCGAGCGCGAGGCGGAAGATTCATTGATCGGTTACCTTCGCATCGATACGACCAACCCTCCAGGGAACGAGACCGCCGGCGCGCTCTACCTTCAGCAGCTGCTTCGCAAGGAACAGATCGACTCGACTCTGATCGGTCCCGACCCGAAGCGGCAATCGCTCTACGCACGCGTGGTTTCGGGATCCCCGGCCCCGGCGCTTCTTCTTCTCCACCATATCGACGTCGTTCCCGCGGATGCCAGCGAATGGACCGAGCCGCCGTTTTCCGGTGCGCGCTCGGCAGGCTACATCTGGGGGCGCGGTGCTCTCGATACCAAGGGTTTGGGCATCGCCGAGCTGATGGCCATGGTGAATCTGAAACGACATCGGACGGCGCTCCGGCGCGACATCATCTATCTGGCCGTGGCGGATGAGGAGTCAGGAGGTCTTCACGGCTGCGGAGAGCTGCTCGATCGTTACCCGGAGCTGTTTAGAAACGTCGGCTTTGTCCTCAATGAAGGGGGTTATAACGAGACCATCGTGGACAAGGTCGCCTTCTGGGGAATCGAGGTGGTGCAGAAGATCCCGCTCTGGGTGCGCCTCCGGTCGAAGGGTGCCGAGGAGCACTCCGCTTCTCCTCCGGATGACGGAGGCACGATCGCCCGTCTTCTAGATGCCGTCGCGGCGGTCGGAAGGATTCCTCGTCCTTATCGCCTGACCCCGGCTGCCATCCGGTATTTCCACGTCCTCGGCCCGACCAAGCACGATGAGCGGGGCGCGGTGATGCTCGACATCGAACGGGCTTTGGGCACTCGCCGGCTGGAGGCTCTCTCGCCTGGATACCGCGCGGTGCTGCACGACACGATGGCCATCACCAGGATCAGCGGAGGAAACTCGATCAACGCCATCCCGTCCGCGGCCACCGCCGACATCGACATGAGACTGTTGCCCGATACCTCGCCGGACTCGGTGCTGGAGCAGATCCGCGGCGCCGTCGGCCAGAAGGCCACGATCGAGGTTCTTCTTCAGGCACAGGCGACCGGCGAGAGTGACCCGACCAGCGAACTGTTTCGCGCTGTCAGTGCAGCCATGCGGCGGAGCGAGCCGGGATCAGTCGTCGGACCGAGCGTGGGCGCAGGAACGTCAGACAGCCGGTTTTTCCGTCAGCGGGGGATCGCGGCCTACGGCATCGCTCCGTTCAAGGTCAACTATTACGACGCCAGCACTGTGCATGGAATCAACGAGCGGATCCGGGCGCGATTCTTTTCCGAAGGGGTCCGCCTGATGCGCGAGATCGTCAGCAGATTCTGCGCGGCGTGACGACGCAGCCCGAAGCAGTGGAGAATGTCCGCCTGATGCGGTCGACAGGCCGGTCCGCAGTCGCTGCGGTGATCGTGGCCGCCGTCGTGGCCGTGCTCTTCGCGCCGACGCTCATTCGCGGCGAGATCTTCAGCTTCCGGGACCATTCGGATTACTTCCAGCCGCTTCGTTTCTTTACCGCTGAGGCCTTGAAGCACGGGACGCTCCCGCTATGGAATCCCTACAACGCATCCGGGGAGCCATGGCTGGCCAATCCGCAGACCGGCGTCTTCTATCCTCCGCAGTGGATTCTTCTGTTCCTCCCTTTCGCCACGGCCTACGTGACCTACCTGGCGTTCCATGCGCTGCTGCTCGGATGGTCCTCATACCGCCTCTTCGCGCGCGACGGAGGAGAGGGGGCCGCTCTGGTCGGCGCCGTCGCTCTCATGACCTGCGGGCCGACGCTCTCCCTGCTCGACGTTCAGAACAATTACTGCACATTCGCGTTCATGCCCCTGCTGATCCTCCTCGGCATCCGGCGTGGAGAGGGGAGCGTCTCGCGTTCAGCGTGCGCCGGCGCACTGGCGCTTTCGTTTCTGGCTGGCGAGCCGTTTCTAGCCACGGTCGGAGCAATCCTCTTTACTGTGGCGCTGGTCCTCACATCGATCGGCCGCCGCCCGCCCGCCCGTTCGGCCAGGAACACGTTGATCGACCTCGCGTCGACCGGCGCCATGGCCATCGCGCTCGCCGCCGTCGAGCTGCTGCCGTTTCTGACGTGGGTCGCTGGAAGCGATCGCGCTGCCGCGGCCGGCGGCGATCTTCTTCGCGAATCGATGCGTCCTCTGGACTGGCTCAGGCTGGCCCTCCCTCGATCGATCGAGGAGAATCTGAGGACCGGCTCGCAGCAGTTCCTTCCTGCTCTCTATTGCGGAGCCCTCATCGCCGTCCTGTTCTTGTGCGGACTGGCCGGCGCCATCCGCAATCGCCGGAGAGGGACTGTGATGTCGTGGCTGGTTCTTCTGGCCGTCGCCATTGTCGCAGCGGCCGGCCGATTCATCCCCGTTGCCGGTCTGGTGGCAGCAAAGGTGACGCTGTCGCGCTATCCGGCGCGTCTCGTTCCTGTAGGTTGCCTCGCCGTCATCGCCATCGCTGTCAACGGCCTTGGGTGGCTGGAGAGCCGTCACCGGCGCATCTTTCCGCCTGCCATGATGGTGGTCCTCGCCGTCTTTACCGCCGTCGATCTCGTTCCGCGCGCGCAGCCGCTTCTGACCGGCAGTCGTTTCGAGACCAGGGTCGTTCCCTATCGGGCCCCGATCGGACGATCGGCGAAACTGATCCGCCTTCCGGACGACACGTGGCGCGACCACCGCATCTTCGACCGCAGAAGCTGGATCGGCGGGTACCAGAATCTGTTCGAACGCAGGTTCGATGCGTCGACCCCGGCACCGCTGATCGCGGCGAGCTATGCCCGTCTTCACGACGCCGCCCTTTTCACTCCCCGGCCGGATCTCCTTCGCCTGATGTCTGTAGGCTGGATGCTGACGAGCCGCAGGCTTCCAACGACATTTCTGGAGCCTGTGCAGACCAGTGGAGCGGTGACGTTGTACCGTTTCGATTCGACGCTTCCGTTCGTTCAGGCCTGGAGCCGGGCCGCGTACGTCCAATCCAGCGAAGAGGCGCTGGAGGAGAGTTTGCGAAGCTCTCTGCGAGGAGCGATCACGGTCAGCGGTCCGGCGCCGGCCCGGGGCATGGTCTCCCGGCAACCTCGGACCATCGACCTGCCGACTTCAGTGAAGTCAGCCGATCGCGTCGAAGAGATCGCCATCGAGCTCAACCATGTTCGAGTGCGGCTGCAGCTTTCCTCGCCGCGCCTCGTTCTGATTACGCAGCGCGCGGAGAGCGGATGGACCGCACGCGTCGACGGGAAGACGGCACCGTCGCTTCGCGCAGCCGGCATCTTTCGCGCCGTGGCGTTGCCGCCGGGAAGGCACACCATCGTCTGGAGCTATCTTCCGTTGAGCCTGATCATCGGCGCGCTGCTGACGCTGGCCGGGCTGCTCTGGACATCGTTCGATCTCATCCGCTCGCGCCGCGCCCTTCCGACGCACTGATCCGCGATGAGAAGCTGGAAGTTCTTCCGCGCGCCGGACCATGGAGAGAAGAACCTGCGTGTCGAGAGGTCTCCATGAGGCGTTGGCGATGATTTGTCAAGTGCGAACTTCGCGAAATCGCATTACTTTTCGAGCGAGAAATTCACGACGCGAACTCGAACTTTCGCGTAGTAGAATGACGCCTCTTTCCAACCCACCCTCCGAGGAAATCAATGCTGAGTATTGACGATCGTCTCAATCAGATCATTCACGAGCTGATCGGAAACGGCATCACGCTGGGTCAGGCAGTCGAAGCGTTTGAAGGCAAGTACATCCTTGCCGCGATGGCCGCGAATAAAAACAATGTCACGCAGGCATCGCGCGCGCTGGGCGTTCACCGGAATACGCTTCACAACAAGCTCCGCACGAAGTCGATGCTCAACGGATTCGCCGAAGCAGTCCGTCCCTCGCGCCGACGGGTGCCGGCCAAGCGCGCCGCGGCTCCTGCCGTGCGGCCCGGCCGGACGCTGCGCTCCGGCCGCTGACGGCCTCACCCAACGTGTCCCCATCCATTTCAACGCCACGCCGCACCGAGGTGAGGCAGCTCATCACCGAGCTTCTTCGGCAGAAAGGCAACCGCCTGCTGAACGTCGCAGACATCTGGAGCCGGCTTGGGGACGACGAGCTGACCCGCGATGAGGTGGAGCGCGCCGTCGAGGAGCTGGAGGACGAGGGGATCGTGCTCCCGGTCCGCGGCAAGCGTTACTCGCTGCTGGAGTTCACCCCCTATCACGCCGGCCGGGTCAGGGTTCATCCCGATGGCTATGGGATCGTGACCGGTGCAGGTGAGGACCCCGGCATCTACATCGATCGAAAAGCGATGCAGGGAGCGATGAATGGCGATCTGGTCGTTGTGCGTGTCGATCTTCACGACAAGCACTGGAAGAAGATCCATGGCAGGGACCTCATTCAGGGAGAGGTGACGCGCGTCCTCCGCCGGGCGCACAAGACGATCGTGGGGCGGTATCGCCAGGCCGAGCGGCCGTACGTGATTCCATTCGATGTGCGCGTCGACACCAACATCATGGTCGACGACGATCCCGGTCTGGAGATTCGCGACGGCGAGATGGTCAACGTGGAGATCGACCGCTATCCCGATCGCTCCTCCACCGCGCGCGGACGCGTTGTCGAAGTCCTCGGCATGATCGGGGAACCGGGCGTCGACATCGAGGTGGTCATCCGCAAGCTCGGGATCCCGCACGAGTTTCCTCCTGACGTTCTTGCCATGGCCGATGAGATCCCTACGGAGATCGATCCGTCGGAAATCTCGAAACGGGTTGATTTACGGCAGCGGGTCATCGTGACCATCGATGGAGAGACGGCCAAGGATTTCGATGATGCTGTGGAGGTCGAGAGGCTGCCCAACGGAAACTTTCTCCTCGGCGTGCACATCGCCGATGTGTCGCACTATGTGACCGAGGGGAGCGCACTCGATCGTGAGGCCTTCGAGCGCGGCACGTCGGTCTACTTTCCGGGGCGGGCCGTCCCGATGTTGCCCGAGCGGCTCTCGAACGGGATCTGTTCGCTCAATCCCCGTGTCGACCGGCTGACATTCTCCGCACGCATCGAGATCGATCCGCGTGGGCGCTTCGTCTCGAGGAAGGTGTTCAAGTCCGTCATCCGGACCCGCGAGCGGATGACCTACACCGATGTGAACGCGATTCTGACCGCGCCTACCCCGGAGCTGGAAGCCCGCTATCGCGACCTTCTCCCCGATCTCGACCGGATGCACGAGCTGTTCGAGATTCTGCGGACGCGTCGTGACGCGCGCGGCTCGATCGACTTCGACCTTCCGGAGGCGGAGGTCATGCTCGGGGTCACCGGGGCCATCGAGGCCATTCGTCCCAGCGAGCGGAACCTGGCCCACCGGCTGATCGAGGAGTTCATGCTGGTGGCCAATGAAGTCGTGGCCCAGGAACTGGTGTTTGCCACGCAGCCGGGCATCTACCGGGTGCATCAGCTGCCCGATCCGCAGAAGCTCGAGGATCTGCGCGAGATCCTCAAGGAGTTCAAGCTCACCCTGCGGGGCGACGTGGAGGAGATCCGCCCGGCCGAGTTGCAGCGCGTTCTCCGCTCGGTGGCCGGAACGCCGGAAGAGCGCTTTCTGACCGAGATCGTCCTTCGATCCATGAAGCGCGCGTCGTATCGTGAAGAGAGCATCGGCCACTTCGCACTGGCTCTGCAGCACTACGGTCATTTCACCTCTCCCATCCGCCGCTATCCCGACCTCATCGTGCATCGCATGCTGGCCGCTCTCCTCGAAAAAGGTCCCATGATCGGCGACGAGCTCGCACGGCGTGAAGCGCAGATGCCGGCCATCGCCGCTCAGTCCAGCGACCGGGAGCGCCGGGCGGATGAGGCGGAGCGTGAGGTCCTGGAGTGGAAGAAGGTCATCTTCATGCGCGACAAGGTGGGGATGAACTTTGCGGGCGTAGTCACCGGAGTGGTCTCTTTCGGCCTCTTCGTCGAGCTGGACGAGATCTTCGTCCAGGGGCTCATTCCGATGGCCACGATGGGGGGCGATTTCTGGCAGTACGCGGAGCGCGAGCACCGCCTGCGTGGGGAGTCGACCGGCAGGGAGCTCCGCCTGGGCGACCGGGTGGTGGTCGAGGTCAAGTCGATCGACGAGGACCGCCACCAGATCGAGTTTCGGCTCGTCGAGATCGCCGGCTCGCCCATCGCGCGCCGCGAAAAAAGAGTGAAGAGTGAAGATTGATGAGTGAAAGTTGGAGCTGAGCTCCTCGGATTTTCTTTCACCCCTCACCCTTGACCCTTCACTCTTTCGTGATCGCCATCATTGATCTACTCGTCGTTATTTTGTACATTCCATCCGTGCATGTGTGAAGGGAACGTGGGAAATGCCTGACGCTGTTGATGTTTCTGCCCGTCTCAAGGATCGGATCGGCCAGCGTGTCGAGCTGGAAAGCCAGCTCCAGAACGAGAAGGGGACCGTCTCGGACGCGCTGAGTCACAGTTACGACCGGCGCTACGCCTCACTGCAGAAGGACCTCGCGCAGCTCTTCAAGGATGCCACCGAGGAGTCGCACCGCATCACCATCATGCTGGAGATGATGCGCATCCTCGAGAATCGGCTGGTCTATCTGCAGAACTTCATCGTCGATCCGACATCCGATAACCGCGTCCTGGCCCAGCTGGTAACCCGCTTCATCGATCAACTGGCGTCGCGCCGCAGCAACGTGCTTACGTCGCTCGAGGCGACCTACTACCGCGCCGTGGCTGCGCTCTACGCCGGTGAACACGCCACGGCCCGCGACGCCTTCCGCGAAGCGTGCGCCTCCGAGGAGTCAGACGAGGCCAACGACATCAAGTACAAGTCGTACGTGATTCTCGGCCACCTCTCGCACCAGGAGCAGGACTACGCGAAGGCGCGCGACCTCCACGACCAGTCGCTCAAGTACTCGCAGAACAACAACGTCACCGCTCAGGCTCTGGCGTTCAAGGCCCTCAATTCGTACGCTCTGAAGGACTACGACGAGGCCCTGCAGCTCTTCGAGGAATCGCTCCATCTTTTCGACCGGGAGCAGCCGTTCTTCAACTCGTACTTTTTCCGGAATGCTCTTCTCTTCTGCGGCCTGATCTATTTCGACCGCAAGGAGTACGACAAGGCCGGGCGCTACTATCAACAGGTGCTCGAGAGTGTCGAGCCGAATTCATACGACTATTTCGACGCACTCTCGCAACTCGGCAAGATCAGCTACTCCACGCAGCACATCGACAAGGCCATCGACTTTTTCAGCCGTGCCGTTCAGACGCAGAAGCTCAACGAGAACGAATACCTCGTCGATACCTGGTTCTGGCTGGCCCGCTGCCATCTCAAGCAGAACGACTCGGCCGAAGCCCGCCCCTACCTCGAGAAGATCGCCGCCTCCGACGTCAAGTACGACAAGAAGCCGCAGGCCGCCGAGCTGCTGGCTCGGGTGTCATAACCGGTCAAACTCAACGTGGAGCCGACGTCGCTTCAAAGTGGAGCGGCGGCCGCCTCGGCCGCCGGGGTGGGCCTGCATCTCGCCCCGCGGACCCGGTCTAGCGACTTCCGGTCTGCGCCTTTCCTTTCGGAACGACTACCTGATCCGAGTAGCGGTCGAAGAGCGAGGTGACCCAGACTTCCGGCATCTCGTCGGCGCGCTTCGGCACGAGGAGCTTGAACGGCTTGTTCGTGTCGCCGCCCCACCGGTCGCCGACCATGACTCTTGCTTCGACCGCTTTGCCGCTCTGCGCATCGCGCGCCGAAATAGTCACGGTGTTCTCGCCGGGCTTGAGCCGCGCTGCCGGCGGATTCATCTCCACGATCATCTGCGGCACCTTGACCGGCAGGTTCAGGGTCACCTTCGGGTGGTAAGGAGACTCGATGGTCACGAGCGAGGGAGCCAGATCGGTGTGCCCTTCAGCGTTCGGAATCCGCCGGAACTTCGGCGTGTACTTGAACGGATAGTAAGTGGCCATCGTACCGGCCGGATTCGCGGGAGCAAACACGATCTCATTGAGAAAGCGCACCTCCGCGGCGATGGGGATATGGGTGGCGGTGTCGATCGCGTAAAAGGTGATGTAGCCCTTGTTGTCAGGACTGATGACCGGTGGCTCGATCCAGACGTCCATCGTTCCGCCGCTGCGAGGCTGGCCTGCCGCACATGCCTGAGCTGCATCCCCGAGCGGCATGGCTTGCTGGTCGACGCCGAGGGCGAAGGTCTGGGTGAATTCCGAACATTCCTCCCAGTCGTACATCGACTTGCTCTTCGGGAAACGGACGTCGCAGACGGCCACGAGCTCCGGGGTCACGATGTCATCGCAGAATAGAAAGTTGTTGCCGAGAGTGCCCATACAGCTAGCCCGCTTGGCGCAGATAGGAGCAAAGGCTGCCAACAACTCCTTGCTGTGCTCGTCGATCCACTCCTGCGACAGCTTGAATCCAAGGAAAGATTTCCCGGCGCCCTTGATCTTGTCGGGGGCGAATCCTGTGCAATCCGTCGCGGCCTGCGCGCAGGCGCTCACTTTGTAATCCGAAGGAAAATGTTCGCGCGGCGGCGGCAATGAGGTCGCGGAAGCTATCGGAGTGGTCTGGGCTGGGAGCGTGGAGAGGGAAGCGAGCAGAACCAGGGATGTTGCCAAAGTCGAACGAATCATCGAATCGGATACCTCGAACGTGAATTTGAGTCGCCAGTAGCAGGCAGAAACGCGGCCGCCGCCCAACAACCGGGGAAAGCGGCCCCTTTATTCACGCTTACTTGAAGCGTGTGACGACGAAGGCGATGTCGTCCTTGAACTCGTCGGTTGCCGCAAAGCCTGCCACGTCGTCGTAGATGGCCTTGTACATGTGCGAAACGCTCCGGCCGGCCGACCGCTCGAGGATCGCTGACACCCGTTCGATGGCATAGAAGACGCCGCTGCTGTCGCGGCGATCGGTGAGCCCATCGGTGTAGGTGAAGAGGGTATCTCCCGATTCCACGGAGATGGCGTGCTCTTCGAAATCCATCCCCGGCATCGCGCCGAGGAGGTGTCCGGGCTCTTCGAACATTTCGGTCCGTCCCTTCGACTTCTGGAAGAGAAGGAAGGCCGGATGGGCGGCGTTCGAGTATCGCAAGGTGCCGGCCCCATCGAGGCGGAAGAGCTGGGCCGTTGCGAATTGAGTGGGCAGGCTGGCCGTAAAGAGAAAGTCGTTCAATCCGGTCATGAAGTCGGCCAGCGAGGCGGTGGCATCGGTCTCGGTATGGATGTAGCTCTTGAGCAGAGACACGAGGATGGCTGCCGGCAGGCCGTGGCCGGAGACGTCGGCCAGGAAGAGATAAGTCAGGTTCTGGTGAATGAAGTAATCGTAGAAGTCGCCCGAGAGCGTCTCGCTCGGGATGTATGCCGAAAGGATCTCCAACTGCGACGAGTGGAACTCGCCGCGGGGGACGAGCGCTTCCTGCACCCTTCTGGCGATGTCCAGATCCTTGCTCATCCGCTGATTGAGGGCGAAGATCCTGTCCGACTTTTCCTTGATCTCCTCGTAGAGACGCCGCATCTGCTCGGCCTGTTCGACGATGCGGTCCTGATAGGCCTTGACCCGCAGGAGGGCTCGTACCCGCGCCAGCAACACCTCGATATCGGAGCCCTTGACCACGAAGTCGTCCGCGCCGGCCTCCAGGCCGCCGATGACGTTCTCGGCCGAGTCGGCGCCCGTGAGCATCAGGACGGGAACGGTCTGCAGACGCGGGTCCGACTTGACACGGCGGGCCACCTCGTAGCCGTCCATGCCGGGCATGTGGTAATCGACCAGGATGCAGTCGGGAGCCTTCTCCACGGCGATTGCGAGACCGTTCTCTCCCGATGTGGCCCAGGCCACTTCATACCCCTTCCGCTCCAGCACGCGCTGGATGAACTGTACGTCGTTCATGTTGTCGTCGATGACGACGATCCGTTCGCGTCGGGGCGGCATAGAGGTGGCAGGCATTCTATTGATGGGCGCCCGGCTCGGGAAGGGGTGGACGCTTCGGCATCGTGTAACCTACCCCGGCATGCGAGTCATCATCGGACTGGGAAACCCCGGGCAGCAATATGCCCGCAGCCGGCACAACGCCGGCTTCCGGGTGGTCGATGCCTTCGCCCGTAAGTTCCGGATCGACTTCGATACGCACGAGAAGGACGCCATGACCGGCCGTGGCCGCGTGGGCGGTGGGGCTGTGCTGGTGGCCAAACCGCAGACCTTCATGAACAACTCGGGTCACGCTGCGCGGCTGCTCCTGGCTGCGTACGCGGAGAGGCCCGACGACCTCATGATCGTTTACGATGAGGTCGATCTCCCGCTCGGAGCCATCCGCATCCGTCCTTCCGGATCGTCCGGCACACACAACGGAATGCGCTCCATCGTCGAGGCCCTTGCCACGGAAAGCTTCCCCCGCTTACGATTCGGAGTTCGCGGCGAGCGCTACGCTGAAACAAGCGAGCTTCGCGACTACGTGCTCGATGACTTCGACGCTGACGAGGAAGGTGCTGTCGAAGAGACGATCGGGCGCGCCGTCGACGCGCTCGTGCTCTTCGCGCGCGGCGACCTCCGGCGGGCCATGAACACCTTCAACGGCAACCCGCAGAAAGACGTACCCCCTGCATCAGAAGCGCCTCCGGCCGCGAGCACGCCGGAAGAAACGACCCGGAAACCATCATGACACTTCCATCGACGGTTCGAGACCTCGCGGCGGCCGGCTACCGCAGGCGCAATATCAAGGACGAGATGCGTGAGAACCTTCTGGGCCGCCTTGCCCGCGGCGAGAAGACCTTCACCGGGATCCACGGCTACGACCGGACCGTCATCCCGGCGCTTCACAACGCCATCCTCTCCCGGCACGACGTCATCCTGCTCGGCCTGCGCGGACAGGCCAAGACCCGCCTGCTCCGCTCGCTGGTGAACTTTCTCGATGAGCGCATTCCGGTCATCGCTGGCTGCGAGATCAACGATTCGCCGTTCGAGCCGACCTGCAAGCGCTGCCGCCGCCTGGCCGCGGAGAAGGGCGCCGATCTTCCGGTGGCATGGCTCGAGCGCAGTGAGCGCTACCGGGAGAAGCTGGCCACGCCGGACGTGACGGTGGCCGATCTGGTGGGCGACATCGATCCGATCAAGGCCGCCAACCAGCGTCTCAGCTACTCGGACGAAGAGGTCATTCACTACGGAATCATCCCACGGACGAACCGCGGCATCTTCGCCATCAACGAGCTCCCCGACCTGGCGCCGCGCATTCAGGTGGCCCTGCTCAACATTCTGGAAGAGCGCGACCTGCAGATTCGAGGCTTTCCAATCCGCAT
The DNA here is from genome assembly GCA_017883265.1 of Thermoanaerobaculia bacterium. Taxonomy (GTDB): domain Bacteria; phylum Acidobacteriota; class Thermoanaerobaculia; order Gp7-AA8; family Gp7-AA8; genus JADGNX01. Next base: position 1,247 of record JADGNX010000074.1, on the reverse strand, counting down.
TCCCCTGGACATCGTCCTGGTCTTCAGTGCCAATCCGGAGGACTACACCAACCGCGGCAACATCATCACCCCACTCAAGGACCGCATCGACTCGCAGATCCTGACGCACTATCCGCAAAGCGTTCAGACGGCCCTCGGCATCACAGCGCAGGAAGCGTGGCTGGATCGCGCCGGCCCCGGACCGCGCATCGAGATCCCCGACTATGTGCACGAGCTGGTGGAGAACATCGCCTTCATCGCCCGCGAATCGGACCTGGTCGATCAATCCTCCGGAGTCTCGGCCCGCCTGACCATCGCAGCGATGGAGCTGCTCCAATCGAACCTCGAGCGCCGCGCCGCCATGACCGGCGACAAAGTCGTCTTTCCCCGGCTCTCGGACCTCATGATGCTGCTGCCGGCGGTCACCGGAAAGGTCGAGATGGTTTACGAGGGGGAGCAGCAGGGGGCCGAAGTCGTGGCCAGAAAGCTGATCGGCGGATCGGTGGCCAAACTGTTCGAGAAAAAGTTTCCAGTGGTGGAGCGATCGCGCGGAGGGAGTGGCGATCGCGAAGGACGCCGCGGTTATGGCGACCTCGATCGCGACGATCTCGATGAAGCCTTCTCCGGCCGCAGCCGCGGACGGAAGGGAGGGCCGCGTCACGAGCAGCGCTCCGAAAAGGAGGAGACTCGGAGCGGCGTCGAGGGCGACGCACCGTACGAGTCGATCATCGGCTGGTTCATGGAAGGGAACAAGATCACGCTCTCCGACGAGCAGCCGTTCCGCGAGTATTTCCTGCAACTGAGCAGCGTGCCGAAGCTGGCCGAGACATCGCGGCGATTCTTCGATCCGCGGTCGGATGAGGAGACGGCTTTCGGCATGGAGCTCGTCCTCGAAGGTCTGCATCAGGCTCTGAAGCTGGGTCGTGAGGACCTCGATTCGACCATCACCTTCGCCGAGCTGATGAAGTTCAACGTGCTGCGAACGGTGAAATGAGGCAGAAGGCAGAAGGCAGAAGGCAGAAATTGGTGCAATCCGTTCGAGGTGTCTTCTGTGTCGAACTTCGGCCCTACGATGTTGGTCTAGTTTGATGAAGTTCGACGTGCATTGACAGCCGCGGAGCGGCGACATCCCCAGCGCAGCAGCGCTTGTTGCCCACGTCGGTTTGACTGGTATCACGACTACGCGCTCGCACAACGAGCACGCTAAAGCCTATAAGGCGTGCCGGAGATCAGCCGGTGGCAAGCGCCTTTGGCGCGCCGCCACCGGA
>JADGNX010000073.1 GCA_017883265.1 Thermoanaerobaculia bacterium | reverse complement strand
CGTCATCTCTCTCGCTCTCCGACTGCGTATCCCAGTCGACGAGCGCCCCTTGCGCGAGGACGAACTGCTGACGCTCGACGAGGCCTTCATCACCAGCACCACCCAGGGCGTCATGCCGGTCAGCGAGATCGACGGCCGCCCCCTCGGCAACAGCCGCCGCGGCGAGACGACTGCGCTGTTGCAGGAGGCGTTCGATTCTCTGGAAAGGCGCGAGCTCAACGGCGCCGAGTAGAGGCGAAGAATCGAGCGGCCTTTCATCCGCGGAGCGGCGACATCGGAGTGCGGCGGCCATGCCGCCGCCCTTCCGGTTGGCCGCCCACCCACCCGGGAGCGGCGGCATGGCCGCCGCACTCCGGGGGCACCGCGGAGCGGCGGCGAATGCACAGACAGAAGTGTCTGTGCTACAGGGCCGAATCGACCGCCGGACTCCTCACCCCGTGTCGCACAACGCGTCTTCGGCATTCTTCAAGAAGAACGAAAGCGATTCCAGGTTGATGCGGAGGTCGACGCTTTTGATCTTCACGCCATCCCTGAGGCGCATCTGGACCGGGGCGAAGTTGAGAATGGCGCAGATCCCGGCCTCGACCAACGTGTCGCAGACTGCCTGGGCCTCGGCCGGTCCGACGGCGATGATGCCGATCTCCACGTGAAGCCGCCGGACGATCTCGCCCAGCTGGGCCGGCGCCTCGATCGTGATGTCGCCCTTCGAGGCCTGGCCGATCTTCTTCGGATCGGTGTCGATGAGGGCCACCACCCGGAAGCCCTCGCTGTTGAAGCCCTTGTAATCCGCCAGAGCCATTCCCAGGTTGCCGGCTCCGACGATAAGGGCATGACGGGAGCGGTCGATCCCCAGGGTGCGGATCAGGTGCTCCTTCAACCTCCCGACGTTGTAGCCGACTCCACGGATTCCGAACTCGCCGAAGTGCGCGAGGTCCTTCCGGATCTGAGCGGCGTTGAGGTGAAACCGGTCCGCCAGCTCCCGTGAGGAGATGGTGGTCTCGTCGAGCGACTCGAGGCAGCGAAGATAGACCGACAGGCGTTCTGTCGTCATCTCGGAAATCGACTCCCGGTCGCTCCTCTGCACTGTAGACATGGGATTTACTGGCCCAGAAGCAATGCCCTCGCGGCCGCTCCGGCGCGCTCGAAGAGTGGGGTGGGGTAGATGCCGATCAGAAGAATGCCGACGATGGAGATGGTCAGCGCGGCCACGCCGAAAACGCCGCTGTCGATCGCCGTCTCGCCTTCGCCCCCTTCCTTCATATAGAGGAAGTAGACCACTCGCAGGTAGTAATAGACCGAGACGATGCTGGTCAGAATGCCGATGAGCGCTACCGTGGAGTGTCCGGATTCGACCGCCGTCTTGAAGATGTAGAACTTCGAGACGAAGCCGGCCGTCGGCGGCAGCCCGGAGAGCGAGAACATGCAGACGCTGAGGGCCAGCCCGTAGAAGGGTCGGCGAAATCCGAGTCCGGCGATGTCGTCGAGCGTCTGCGGATCGTTCTGGTTCTTGGCCAGCATGGAGACCACGCCGAAGGCGCCGACGTTCATGAGTGCATAGGTGACCGCGTAGACGGCCACCGCGGCCACCGAGTCTTCGCGCACGGTGAGCATGGCGATCATCATGTAGCCGACGTGGGCGATGCCGGAGTAGGCCAGCATCCGCTTCAAGTCGCGCTGGGCGATGGCCACGGCGTTGCCGATGATCATCGACAGGATCGAGAGCACCGCCACGATGTGCATCCAGCCGGCATGCTGGGCCACAGGCCCCATGGCCCAGAAGATCCGCACCAGAGCCATCAGGGTGGCAACCTTGGGCGCGACCGAGAGCCAGGCGGCGACCGGCGTCGGCGCTCCCTGATAGACGTCCGGAGCCCAGGCATGAAACGGAGCGAGGGCCAGCTTGAATCCGAGGCCGGCCATCAGGAGGATGAAGGCCACGGTCAGCAGTGGATTGTGCGGGTCGGCCGTCTGGAAGAAATTCGCCAGGTCGCTCAGCTTCGTCGATCCGCAGGCTCCGTAGAAGAGCGCCGTCCCGTACAGGATGAACCCGGTTGCGAACGCCCCCATGAGGAAGTATTTGAGACTGGCCTCATTGGATATGGCGATGCGGCGGTGGTAGCCGACCAGGACGAAGATGCAGATCGACAGCATCTCCAGGCCGAGCACCACGATCAGCAGATCGAGGCCCTTGGCCATCATCATCATGCCGACCGTTCCCCACATCAGAAGGGCATAGAACTCGCCCCCTTCGATCTGCTCCCGGCGCAGATACTCGCGAGAGAAGAGCGTCGCCAGGAGTGCCGTGAGCAGAAAGACGAGGTCGAAGATCTGCGTCAGGGCGCCGGTCTCCCATGTCCCGCCGAAGAAGACGCCGCCGGCCACCATCGACTCGGAGGCCGCCGCAACCATCAGAAGGAGCACCGCCAGCGGTGCCATCGCTCCTCGGGCCTTTGGCGCAAAGGCGTCGAACAGAATCATCAGGATGCCGCTGATGGAGAGGATGATCTCGGGGAGCACCGCATTCATCCAGTGCGGCTCGAGCAGGGGAGTCAGAGTCATCGGGTCACCCGTAGCACAGACACTTCTGTCTGTGCGCCCTTCGGACCCTGGACGCCAACCGAGAGACCCTGCCGTCCGCGCATCCTCGCGCCAGACCGCACAGACAGAAGTGTCTGTGCTACAGGTGACCGCGTTGCAGCGGCGGCGAGCGAGGCGGTCATGACCTTCTCCGGCTGTTCGCCCCTGACCGTGGCCAGGAGTTGCTGGACCGACGGCTCCATCCTGCGGAGGAAGGTGTTGGGATGAATCCCGATCCAGACGATCATGATGATCAGCGGCACCACCGCGGCGATCTCGTTCCATGCGATGTCCGGTATGGAGCGATTCTCGTCCTTTGTGATCGGCCCGAAGAAGACGGCCTGGATGAGCCAGAGCAGATAGATGGCCGCCAGGATCACGCCGATGGCAGCGACGGTGGCGTAGCCCGGGTGGGTCTGGAAGGAACCGGCCAGAATCAGGAATTCGCCGACGAACCCATTCAGTCCCGGCAGTCCGACGGACGAGAGCATGGCGATGACGAAGAAGACTGTGTAGACCGGCATGGTGCGGGCGATGCCGCCGTAGTCGGCCAGCATCCGTGTATGCCGCCGCTCGTAGACCACGCCGACCAGAAGGAAGAGGGCTCCCGTGGAGAGACCGTGGTTCACCATCTGCAGGATGGAGCCTTCGATCGAGGCCTGGTTGATGGCGAAGATGCCCATCACGCAGAAGCCCAGATGCGATACCGAGGAGTAGGCCACCAGCTTCTTCATGTCGGGCTGGACCCAGGCCACCAGAGCGCCGTAGATGATCCCGATCACGGAGAGGCAGATCAGCAGCGGGGCGTAGTGGATGCTGGCATCGGGGAAGAAGGGCAGCACGAAACGGAGGAAGCCGTACGTCCCCATCTTCAGCATGACTCCGGCCAGGATGATCGACCCCCCGGTCGGCGCCTCGACGTGCGCGTCCGGCAGCCAGGTGTGCAGCGGAAAGAGCGGAACCTTGATGGCGAACGCCAGGGCGAAGGCAAAGAAGAGGATGGTCTGAATGTGAGGCGGGAGCGAGAGCCCGTAGAGTTGGGTGATCTCGAACGTCGGCACCCCGCCGGCGGTCAGATGGACCTGCTGGAATCCCAGATAGATGATGCCGAGGAGCATGAGCAGCGAGCCGGCGATGGTGAATAGAAAGAACTTGATCGCCGCGTAGATGCGGTTCTTGCCACCCCATACTCCGATGATCAGGTACATCGGCAGGAGCATCAGCTCGAAGAAGACGTAGAACAGCACCAGGTCCATGGCCAGGAACGCGCCGATCATGGCCGACTCCATGACCAGCATGGAGATGACGTACTCCTTCGGATGCTTGTGGATGGAGTTCCATGACGCCAGGATCACCACCGGCGTCAGGAGCGTCGTCAGCAGCACCAGCCAGAGAGATATGCCGTAGACTCCGACGGTGTAGTTGATTCCCCACTGAGGAATCCATGCATGGCTCTCGACGAGCTGAAAGCCGCCGATGCCGTCGTGAAAGCGGCCGACGATTGCGAGCGAAGCGAGAAAGGTGAGAAGAGAAACGAGGAGGCCCCCGCCCTTGATCGGCCCAGGGATGTCCTTCGGCAGGAAGACCAGAAGGATGGCTCCCGCAATCGGCAGAAAGAGGACGACCGTCAGCAGGCCCGTCATGCGAACACCCACATCAGGATCACCACGGCGCCGAACAGCATCAGTGCGTAGTTGCGCACGTTGCCGGTCTGGAAGAAACGAAGCAGGTCCCCGATCGCGGCGACTGTGTAACCGACCAGGCCCAGCGTTCCATCGATGATGCCGTCGATGACTTTCCAGGAAAAGATCGACAGCTGCCGGAGTGGCGTGACCACCGTGGCGTCGTACCCTTCATCCACGTAGTACTTGTTTTCCAGCGTATGCACCAGGCCCGGATGACTCTGCTCGGTCGCCAGGTCGGCAGCCAGTCCCCGCCCCCTGTACCGCTGCCGGGCCAGATACCAGGCCAGGGCAGCGAGGAGGGTCGACACCAGGGCCACCGTGGCTTCGGTTCCAACCGGGATCTCGATCAGCTTGCCGATGCCTTCGATCTCCGGAATGACCGGTTGCATCCAGTGCTCGAGGAGGTTCGTCACCGGAGTGTGCAGCATCTGAGGCAGACCGATGAAGCCGCCGATGATCGAGAGGACGGCCAGCACCTGGAGAGGGAATGTCATGGTCCACGGCGACTCGTGGAGGTGATGCTCCTGTTCGTGCGTGCCGCGGAAGTCGCCGGTGAAGGTCAGATACCAGAGTCGGAACATGTAGAAGGCGGTGAAGAACGCGGCGACGGTCCCCATCAGCCAGACCAGCTTCCCGACGGCTGGGAAATACGGCGTGGCGAATGCCGAGGCCAGGATCTCGTCCTTGGAGAAGAAGCCGGCGAAGGGTGGAAACCCGGAGATGGCGATGGTAGCCACGGTGAAGGTCCAGAAGGTGGTAGGGATCTTTTTCCGCAGTCCCCCCATCTTCCGCATGTCCTGTTCGCCGCCCATGGCGTGGATGACCGAACCGGCGCCGAGGAAGAGGCAGGCCTTGAAGAAGGCATGGGTGACGAGATGAAAGATGCCGGAGGTGAAGGCGCCGACCCCGACGCCGATGAACATGAAGCCGAGTTGCGACACCGTGGAGTAGGCCAGGACCTTCTTGATGTCGTTCTGAGCCACGGCGATGGTGGCCGAGAAGAGCGCTGTCAGGCCGCCGATGAGGGCCACGACCATCATGGCCGAAGGCGACATGCGGTAGAGGAGATTCGAGCGGACCAGCATGTAGACGCCGGCCGTGACCATGGTCGCGGCGTGGATCAGTGCCGAGACGGGGGTGGGGCCGGCCATGGCATCGGGAAGCCAGATATAGAGCGGAATCTGAGCCGACTTGCCGCAGGCGCCGAGGAACAGAAGAAGACAGATGGCCGTGATGACGGTGGGCGTCAGCTGTCCTCTCGCGGCCATGCTCTGGACGCCGGCGAAGTCGACCGTCCCGGCGTAGTTGAACATGAGGAACATGGCGATGAGGAAGCCGAAATCGCCGATGCGGTTGACGATGAAGGCCTTCTTGCCGGCTGCGGCCGCGTAGTCGCGGTCGTAATAGAAGCCGATGAGGAGGTACGAACAGAGGCCCACCCCTTCCCAGCCGACGAAGATGAAGAGGTAGCTCGATCCCAGCACCAGGATGAGCATGGCCGAGAGGAAGAGGTTGAGATACGCGAAATACCGCCCGTATCCATCCTCCTCTCCCATGTAGCCGACCGAATAGAGGTGGATGAGGAATCCGACCCAGGTGACCACCATCAGCATGACGATCGAGAGAGGATCGAGCTGGAAGGCCACGTCGGTCCCGATCCCGCCGGCGGTAAACCAGTTATAGACGCGGTCCAGATGACGGCCGTGATCGGGATATGCGCCCAGGTACTGAAAGACGGCCAGAGTACTGACCATCGCGGTCAACCCCGAGGCAGCCAGGGCCACGGCGGTCACCAGACCGTTTCCGATCTTCTTGCCGAAGAGTCCGTTCAGCAGAAACCCGGCGAACGGGATGAGCGGAATGAGCCAGAGTTTGTCCAGCATGGCGAATGCGCTGTTCTCCGGCAGTGGGGCCAGGGGCGATGAGGACGACAGCGGATTCCTGTCAGTGCCTCATGACCCCGGCCTCCTGCCTGAGGAGCAGCAGGGTTCTCCTCACGTCTTTGGTCGGCAGACGCGAGGATCCCGCATCCGCCGTTACTTTTCTTTCCGAGCTCTCTCCTGGTAATCGTCAGCGGAAGCGGGATCGAGCTCCCAACGATGCTTATCCCGGCTCCGCTCCTTGTCGCCGACCTTCAGCTCCTCGCCTTCCTGGTAGTTGATCCCCATGGCCCGCCCCGTCTCTTCGACATCGTTCTGGCCAGGGGTAGGCATACTTCCGGTGGCCGCTTCGTCGCCCTGCGACTCGGCCATGTCCCATGCTGCGTCGACGTCGCCGCCCGACAAACCGGGATCGGTGCTGGTGTTCTCCCGGAGCCGCTCGGCGAGCTGGGCGGATCCAGCGGCGATGTCGGTCCGCGGCGGCTCGATGGCGTCATCGATCCCGTTCGCGTTTCCGTCCTGCTTCTCGTTTTCTTTCCAGTCAATGAGCTTCTCGGTCTTATCCATTTTCAGCTCCTCTGTTACTGCAGAGTCTGAAAATGCGTGTTCCGTGCCTTGAGGAGTTCTGCCTCTACCAGTGCATCAAATTCGCTTCGTCAACGTCAATCGTGTCGCGGTGGTGGTAGAGCGCTATGAAGATGGCCAATCCGACCGCTGCTTCCGCCGCGGCTATGGCCATGACGAAGAATACGAAGATCAGCCCGTGGAGTGAATGGAACTGCCGGGCATAGGCTACAAAGGTCAGATTGACCGCGTTCACCATCAGCTCGATCGACATGAAGATGGTGATGCCGTTTCTGCGAGTCAGGACGCCGCAGACGCCGATGGTGAAGAGGATGGCGCTGAGGATGAGAAAGTAGTTGGTCGGAATGCCCGGCATCATTTCGCTCCTTCGTGATGAGGGTCGGCTCGCCGGGAGGCGGCTGCCGGAGACGGCTGCCCGGCATCAAAGGACGGCTGACCGGTTCGCGGCGATGCGGCAGCTCCTTCCGGATTCTGACCGGACGGATGGTCGACGCCTGTCGTGGGACGGCCGCGCAGGTCGGTCCGCTGCGAGAGCAGCAGGGCCCCGACGATGGCCGCCAGGAGGAGGATCGAGACCATCTCGAAGGGGAAGACATAGGCTTCGAAAAGGCGGATGCCGATGGCCCGGGCGTCGCTGTTGAAGGGCGTGGTCTGCTCCGCGCGGATCCATGCGTACTTGATCAGATAGAAAATCAATCCGATCCCGAAGGCGGCGCTGAAGACATAGCCGAGGGCCTGCTGAATCGGTCGCGTGGTTTCCTCCCGCTGGTGCTGGAGGTTCAGCAGCATGATGACGAACAGAAAGAGAACCATGATCGCGCCGGCGTAGACGATCACCTGCAGTGCGGCCAGAAACGGGGCCTCCAGCAACACGTACATCACGGCCAGCGCGAAGAACGAAGCCACCAGACTCAGGGCGCTGACCACCGGGTTTCGGTGCAGGATCACCACCAGGGCGAAGATGACGGCCACCGCGGCGAATACGAAGAAGACTGCCAGCTCGACCATGAACTAGATCCAGTGGTTCGCGATGAAGACCGCGACCAGAACGATGTTGAGCACGGCCAGAGGGAGAAAGACCTTCCAGCCGGCTTTCATGAGAAGGTCGTACTTGAGACGCGGGATGGTCCAGCGGACCCACACGAAGACGAACAGCATGACGCTGATCTTGGCCACGAAGGCCATGGCCGAGAGGAGGAACCCGAAGAACGTGGCTGGCTCGTCATACCAGGGGATGTCCCACCCGCCGAAAAAGAGCGTCACGATCAAGGCCGAGATCGTAGCCATGGCCATGTATTCGGACATGAAGAAGAGGGCGAACTTCATCGACGAATACTCGGTGTGATAGCCGGCCACCAGCTCCGCGTCAGCCTCGGCGAAATCGAATGGCAGCCGGTTCGTCTCGGCGAAGGCCGCCACCGTGAAGATCACGAAGCTCAGGAACATGGCCGGCGAGAAGACGTTCCAGGCCGGGATCTTGATCGTATTGAAAAGGACAAAGTAGCCGGTCTGGTGCTGGACCACGTCGACCAGCCGCAGCGAGCCGGCCACCATGAGGGCGCTGACCGCTGAGAGCGTCAGGGCCAGCTCGTAGGAGATCATCTGCGCCGAGGCCCGGATGCCCCCGAAGAGGGAATACTTGTTGTTCGAGGACCATCCGGCGGTGACGATGCCGTAGACGCCCATCGACGAGAGGGCGAAGACCAGCAGCAGGCCGATATTGACGTCGGCCGCGATCGGCTCGAACAGCCGTCCGCCGGCGAAGAGCGTGTGGCCGAAGACGATCCTCTCCGGGATGACGAAGGCCCGGCCAAACGGAACGACTGCGATCGTCGTCAGCGCCGGAATGAGCCCGAACATCGGAGCGATGGTGTAGAGCCATTTCGAAGCCTGGGCCGGGATGAGGTCTTCCTTGAGGATGAACTTCAGGGCGTCGGCGATCGATTGGAAGAAGCCGAAGGGCCCGACGCGGTTCGGCCCCACGCGGTCCTGGATCAGCGCGCTTCCGCGGCGCTCCACCCAGACCATGATCGGCGTGACGTTCAGCAGAGCGCCGACAACGATGGCGATCTTGACCAGCGACAGGATGATGTCGGTTGAGTCGAAATTCATGGCAGGCTTACGTGATGCTGGACGCGGCGAATGTTCCCGACCCGTCCTCGTTCCACTGAATGCCATGGAACGCGGCGACATTTTCGCTCAGGCGGTCGAACACGGTCTCGACATCGGCGCTGCGGAAGTCTTCCACATCCGGGAAGAGCGTGAACCCGACACGGCGCAGGATCTCCAGGTCCGGCTGGGCCTGTCCCTTGGGCGGATACGACTGATGGATCCGCTGGATGCGCCCCTGCAGATTGGTGAACGTGCCGTCCTTCTCCGCGAAGATGGTCGAGGGAAGCACGACGTCGGCCACATCGGCCAGCGGGTGGTTCTCCCAGGCGTGGACGATGAGCGTTTTCGCTTTGCGCAGGTTGGCGATGACTTCCGGCTGCGAGGCACGCTCGCTGAAGCCGGCCTCGCAGATATAGAGGACGTCGATCCCGTCGGCTCCCTCCGTCATCAGCTGCTCGACGGTTTTCGCAGTCTTCGCTCCCACGCCGACGTGCTGCACGCCGCGGAAGTTCGGCGCACCCTGTGTCCCCACGATCCATCCGTTTCGCGACTTCATCCGGATCGGGCCGATCGGATCGACCATGACGTCGACGGTGGCCGCGCCGAGCTCGTCGATGAAGAGCCGCTTGACCAGGAACGCTTCCTCGTTCGTCATCTGTGCCGTGGCGATGACCGCGATCTTGTCACCAGTGGTCTTCTCGATCTGTTCTTCGATGGCCTCGAGCGCCTCGCCCCATGTGGAGATGCCGAGGTATTCGTCGCGACGGACTTTGGGGACCACCACGCGGTCGGTCTCATACCGTTCGTGCGAGAAGCGCCCGTAGTCGCACAGCCAGTGATCGTTGACCTCGGGGTTGACCCGCGGGCGGTAACGGAAGATCTGCCCGTTGCGCTGGCCGATGAAGATGTTGCAGCCGACGTCGCAGCCGTTGCAGACCGATTCAGCCGAGTCGAGATTCCAGACCCGCGACTCGAAGCGGAATTCCCGCGTGGTGAGCGCGCCGGTAGGGCAGACGTCGGTCACGCAGGCGCTCATCCAGTTGTCCAGCGGCACTCCGGGGTAGACGCCGACCTCCGTCGACGCCCCTCGCTTGAAGAACGCCAGCTCGCTCGTTCCGGTGATCTCCTGCGTGAAGCGGATGCAGCGCGTGCAGTGGATGCAGCGGTTCATGTTCTGAACCACGTGCGGCCCGATCGGCGTACGGTCCATGCCGGGATACGTGCGCTTGTACTCGCCATACCGCGAGGTCACCGATCCGAAGTTGAAGGAGTAGTCCTGCAGCGGGCATTCGCCGGCTTTGTCGCAGATCGGGCAGTCCAGAGGATGGTTGATCAGAAGGAACTCCATCTGACCTTTGCGGGCCTTGTCTACCTTGTCGTTGTAGACATGGATCTTCATCCCTTCCTTGACCGTGGTCGAGCAGCCGGCCTGTAGTTTCGGCATGCCGTCGACTTCCACCAGGCACATCCGGCACTGGCCGACGACCGTCAGGCTGGGGTGGTAGCAGAAATGGGGGACGTGCACGTCGGCCGCTTTCGCAGCCTCGATGATGTTGATCCCTTCCGGGACATCGACTTCGGAACCGTCAATCGTGACTTTGGCCATAGCGGTGGGTGATGCGCCGGATTCGCTTGCGGCTTTTCGGGGGTTGGGCGACGTCTCGCGCCGGCATTTTTCGCTGTTTCAGGATCGGATTATGATTGAACGTTGCCGGGTGGCCAGCGGAGGTCTCAGCGATGAGACCGTGAAAAATTTCACAAGAGCGAGCATACTGATTTACCCTCGGAGCGTCAACGAGTTTCGAACCGGCTTTGCCGCTCATCCAACCAGCCTGCGAGGCCTCTTATGTGGGGCCGCTCATCAAAGGGAAGGCACGTGAAAAAAGACGTTCTCTATCTGTTGCTGGCCGCCGTGGCGGTGGGCATGATCTCCTTCGGAGTGACCACGCTGAACCCGCAAAAGCCTCCGGCCGCGACGCCGCCGTCTGTTGCGAAAGGTGGTCTCACGGCGACGACTGCGACTGCCACCACGACTGCGGTCGGATCGGGAGCAGCTCGCGCAGTCATTCACGTGAATGGCGACCCGATCACGGTGGGCGAGCTGCAGACTGCTTTTTCGGCTCTGCCCGAACAGACCCAGCAGCAGCTTGCCTCCGAACAGGGAAAGCGCGCCTTCGCCGAACAGCTGGTGCGGATGAAGCTCCTGGAGCAGGAAGGCAGCCGGATGGGGATCGATAAGGATCCGGCGGTCGCCGAGCGGGTTCGGGAAGCGCGCGGTCAGATCATCGCCAACGCCGCCCTGCAGAAACTGGTGGCCGATGCGCCCGACGCGAAGATGCGCGAGGAGTACGAGAAGAACAAGAAGCAGTTCGAAGTCGTTCAGCTCCGTCACATCCTGATCGCCTATGAAGGCGGCTCGGCGCCGCCGCGGTCCGGCAATCCGATGCCTGTAGACGTGGCCATGAAGAAGGCGGCGTCGCTGGTGCTACGGCTGCGCGGCGGAGCGGATTTTGCGCAGGTTGCCACCGCGGAATCGGACGATGTCAACTCCGCCCCTCGAGGAGGCCAGCTCGGTCCGGTCAAGCGCGGCATGCTGCCTCCGGAGATCGAGTTCGTGATCTTCGGGCTGAAGGACGGGCAGATCAGCGATCCGGTCCGGAGCCAGTTCGGCATTCACATCTTTCAGGTCACATCGAGGAAGACGCAGTCGTTCGAAGAAGCCCGCCAGGGTCTGTCCGCTCAGTCACAGCGCGAGCGGCTCACGGCAGTCGTTGAAAGTCTCCGAACCCGGGCCAGGGTCGACTTCGATCCGAAGTTCTTCCCGCCGGCGCCGGCGGTCAAAGCGCCTGGACCTGGCTCGAGGCCATAACCATGGTCACCCTGCTCATTCGCTGGCTGGCCAATACCGTGGCGCTCTTCGTCGTCGTGACGATCGTTCCCGGCTTCCACTACACCTCGCTGGTCACCCTCTTCGCGGCTGCCCTCGTGCTCGGCCTGCTCAACGCCATCGTCAAGCCGATTCTCTTCTGGCTCACCCTTCCGCTCACGATCATCACTCTCGGCCTTTTCCTCATCGTGCTCAACGCCCTGATGCTCGAGCTGACCGCATCGGTCGTTTCCGGCTTCGACATAGCCGGTTTCGAATGGGCCCTCGCCGGTGCCATCGTCCTCGGCCTCGTATCGCTGGTCACGAATCGAATCGGAGGATCGACGAAGAGGGGGTAGTACAAACCAGAAACCAGAAACCAGAAACCAGAACGGCCTCTTCTGGTTTCTGGTTTCTGGTTTCTGGTTTGAAACTCCGTAGACGCTCCCGAAGTGTTCCACTACACTACGCCGGCAAGGAGCCGAAGCATTGAACATCATCAAAAACCGGGTCAACGACGTCACCGTTCTCGATATCCAGGGGGTCATCAAGCTGGGAGAGAGCGCGCGTGACTTCTCCAGCTACCTGGAAAAGGTCCTCAATGACGAGACCGGTCCCGTCATGATCAATTTCGAGGCCATCAATTACATGGACTCCACCGGTCTCGGTGAGCTGATCGGCTACCTTCAGAAGTTCGAAGACCGCCAGCGCAAGATGGCGCTGGTCAAGCCCTCGCATCGGATCCTCGCTCTGCTCAAGATCACCAAGCTCGACACCGTCTTCAAGATCTTCGACTCCCGCGAAGCCGCCATGGAGTATTTGAATGAACAATGATCGATAAGGGGTTTCCTGTCCGTTCAATCGAGCCGCGGAGGGGCGGAAGAATGTGGCCCCGGTCGTCGGGGCCTGTTGCTCAACGCCGTCTTTGACTGGTATCACGACTACACGCCCGCATAACGAGCACGCTGAAGGCGTGCCGGAAATTAGCCGGTGGCAAGCGCCTTTGGCGCGCCGCCACCGGAACCGAACGGCAAGGACAGTCGACCCCGGCAGGGGTCG
>JADGNX010000323.1 GCA_017883265.1 Thermoanaerobaculia bacterium | reverse complement strand
TGGCGCTGACGAAAATCTCCCCGACGATCTTGAGCAGGGCGATGGTCTCTTCGCTCCAGGCGTCCTCGCGCGTGGTGGAGTTGAATCCGAGAAATCCGAGGACGGTCTTGTGGTAGACCATCGGCACCACGATGGCCGACCGCGTGCCCCATGCCTCATGCATCCGCCTCTCGTTCGCCGCTTCCGGCGGAAGCTCGGACACGCGCGGGACGTAAATGTTCTCGAACCGCAGAAGGCGCTCGGCATACCAGGGATAGTCGACGGCCGCCATCCCGACGGTCCCGGTAGTGCGCAGTTTTGAAGGATCGACCGCCCATTCGTACGCCAGAGTGCCGGACAGGCCCGAGGGATCCACCAGCACCACATAGCTGCGGTCCGCTTCCACGAACATTCCGATGGATTGAAGCGCCGACCGGATGCCCTGATCGACTTCATCGATCGACAGATTGATGAAGTGAGTGGAGATGCCGGAGATCAGCTTCTCGAACTGGGCGTGGTACCGGAGCTGATCCTCGGCCCGCTTACGCTCGCAGCCATCGAGAGCCATGGCCACGAGGTCGGCCATGGAGGCGGCAAAATTCTCCTCCTCGGCCGTCCATGTGCGCTGCTTCCCGACGCTCTCGTGACAGACCACGCCGACCATCCGCCCGGTATGGCGAACCGGTGCGTCGAGCAGCGACTTGATTCCCAGCGGCTTGTGATAACGATCGGCCAGGTCGCTGGTGCGCGGGTCGGCTGTCGTATCGTGAATGGCGATGATGCGCTCGGTCTCCAGAGCCTTGAAGTACTCCGGCTGCATGGAGGCCGAGATCTCCATCCCCTCGGGAAACTCGTTCGTACCGGCATCGAACTGCAGGGCGCAGCGGAGCGAGTTGCGGGTATCGTTGTAGAGCCAGACCCCGACCCGGTCCACGCCGAGCATGACCGCCGAAGCGGCGGTGATCTCGCGCAGCGCCTCGTGGAGGTTGCCGCCGTGAAGCGACCGCCGCTTGGCCAGATCCACGAGGAGCTGATGGTGCTCTCGCAGCTGCTCCTCTTGCCTGCGGAGACGCTCATTCCCGCCGATCTCCTCAGTTCGTGACTCCTGGCTCACGTCCTCGGGCAAATGGGGTCCTTCGAAGTTATCTCTGATGACGACTTCCGGTCATGGTAACACTGGCAATGCCCGGAACTTTGCCGCTGCCGTGGGCTCAACGCACCTGCTCGAACGCGTAGATCTTTACGTCCACTCCCGGCGAGTAGTGCATGATCGGGCGATTCTGCGACCGTCGGATCCCGGCCGCCCAAATGAGCGTCTCATCGACGACAGGGACTTCCACGCGCTGAACGCGATACGGCTGGTGATGCACCCGGCCGCGGAAAAGGCGATGGTGATGAGAGGCATAGAGGATGTAGCGCTCGATGAGAAAGTGCTCGAGTGTCGCGGGCGGCGCCGGCCCCACCGCTCCCTCCATCGGCTGGTAGTCGATCGTCGCATTGGCCGGCAAGGTGCCGCGCGAATCCTCGCGCGTCGAGCGCCAGTGGATCGAAGGCAGGCCGCTTTCGATGACGGTGAACTCGATGGCCGACAGAAAATACGGCAGATGCGTGGCGACTCTGGCCGCCTCCACCGCCACGAGGCCTGACGCATCGAGGCTGAAGAACCAGCCCCCCGGATTGCGCCCGCGGGCGTGCACGTACGTCCGCACATTGATCTCATGAAAATTCGAGATGCCGGGGACGGGAGGTGCCAGAACCGGCCGGGCTCCCGAGACGGTGAACGGGACCAGACCGACATAGGCCTTCCCGTCGAAGGTATCGAGCGTCAGGCCCGCTGGAAGGAGAGCCTGCAACTCCGCCGGCGGAATCTCCCAGTGAAGGAAAAGAAGGTGGTGCCAGCTCTGGTGCATGACCAGCGGCAGGTCGGGCTCCAGGGCCGGCGAGAGGCGGTCTATCATCTCCTTCGACATGGCCGGGATTGTAGCAACGCGAGTGCCGGGGGGATGACCCCGGCTTTCACCGGCGCCCGGCGCGGCCTTTCTCGACATCGTGGACCCGGGGGCGTGGGACAGGATCGCGCAGGTGATGAACGCGTCTGGAGTGATTGCGCGTATCCTTGGCCTCACACGTGTTGTGAACTGGAGGGGGAAATCGGATGCGCAGGATCCTCGTCGCGCTCGCGCTCGGATTGCTGATTCTCGGATGTTCGTCGTCACCGAAACGCGGAGGCCTCATCCGTCCGGAGATCGATGTCGAACAGGTCGTTGGGCCAGGCGACGTCGGCTACCCGCGCGGCATCATCGAAGTGCAATTCGCCATGAAGATCTCCAACCCCTCGGCGCAACCAGTTACCCTTCGGCGGATCGAGATCCAATCGATCGGCGGCGGCGGGTACACCCTCCGGCATGAGACGCAGGTCTTCAACAAGACCATCGAGCCCAATCACTTCGACACCGTCAAGTTCTGGGTACGCGCTCTGGCCCAGGGCGACACTCCGGGGGCCAATGAGCCGGTCACCATTCGCGGCGTCGCGCAATTCGATTCGCCGGGAGGACAGATGCAGCAGTTCTTCCTCAAGAATATCGCCCAGTTCGCCGGCGGACGATAGCCGCACTTCGCACTTAAGCCCTACGGCAGTCGCTGCTGGAACAGCCAGGCGGGCAACGCCGGATCGGCGTAGGCCCGCAGCCAGGCTTCATGACCGCTGTCGGGATACTCGGTGAAGCGCACATTCCCCCCGGCAGTCTTGAGCGCCTGAAACATCCGGCGCGACTCGGTGACCGGGATGACGGGATCGTCGGTTCCGTGAAACGCCCAGACCGGCGTCGTCCCGATGGCCAGGGCCAGCGCCGCGTAAGGATCCGGAGCCCCGAGCAGCGCCTGGAGATCGGTCGGCAGCTCGGAAGGAAACGGATCGTCCGGTTGTCTCACGACTTCACCGCAGACGGGGACCACTGCCGCAAACAGCCGCGGATGGCGCGCCATGTACCACGCTCCCGCCCCTCCCATCGAGACGCCCGTCAGATAGATT
Source organism: Thermoanaerobaculia bacterium (assembly GCA_017883265.1). GTDB lineage: Bacteria > Acidobacteriota > Thermoanaerobaculia > Gp7-AA8 > Gp7-AA8 > JADGNX01. The sequence goes on along the minus strand of JADGNX010000323.1, from coordinate 1,137 downwards.
CGCCGCCTGTCACCGTGAAACTCGATGATGGCTTGATGGAGCGCAGCCATCGCCTCGACCTCCGTCTCGCCGTACCACTCCTCGCCGAAGCGGGCCTGCGGAAAGACGATGATGCAGCGGTAGCGCTGCGGAAACTCGCGGGCCGCGTCTCCGAGGCCGACGGCGATCTGCCGGAGGTTGTCATTCCCTCGCTCGCCGCTTCCGTGCAGAAACAGGATCACCGGCCAGCGGCGCAGTCTGGTATAGCCCGGCGGCAGATAGACGCGGTACTTGACGCGCGACTGGCCGAGAAGGAACGAGCGCTCGGCGAACGCGGCCTGATCACCACAAGCCGTGGTCAGACCGGCAAGAACGAGCAGGAGCGCTGCGAGTCGGATCCGAAGCACGAACGGTCTCTCCTGCAAGCGCCTGACCCGCTTACGGACTCCCGATCACTGCCCCCCGGTCTCGAACAGGTCGTACTCTTCGGCGACAGGACTCTCCCCCACTTCCGACCAGCGCCAGGTCTGAAAAAGGTACAGATCGAAATGGAGGAGGAACACCTCCCGGCTCATCTCCCAGCGACTGGAGAGACCGGCCCCAAGACCGCGCTTCTGCTCTTTGATCACATGGCCGAGATTGCGGATGATGGTGTTCCGCTGAGCGAGGCCGGCCTGACTGCAGAAGTAGTTGAGGGCTGCTTCGATTTTGAAACGCTCCTGATAGCGAACCGGGACCGTCTCGAAGACATCGCGCCGCATGACCCGGATTCCGGAGAGCACCGGCCCGAAATGCGCCTTGAGATGCATGAAATCGCGGATGGGACCGCGATGACGAACCCCGACATTCATGTCGCACTCGCCACGAACGACCGGCAGCACCAGATCGTCGATGTGCTGATTGGTCAGGTTGTACATGTCGCCGTCGACGAAGAAGAGGACATCGCCCGATGCGTAGTCGACGCCCTGCCGCATTGCGTAGCCTTTGCCTCGGTTTTCGCGGAGCGCTATGGTCGTAACGTCGAAGGTACGTGAGATCCCGACCGTTCGGTCTGTCGAGCCGTCGCTCACCACGATAACCTCATCGATCAGCGGATGCCGGGTCAATACGCCGAGAACCTCTGAGATCGTCTTTTCTTCGTTTAATGCAGCGATTACG
>JADGNX010000322.1 GCA_017883265.1 Thermoanaerobaculia bacterium | reverse complement strand
AGAAGGGTCAGCCGTGAGATCCGTGCAGGAGGCCGGGGACGATGCTGCCAGCCACGCCTTGCAACCGCTCGGCATCGCGCCGGGCGGCCCGCAGTCGGATCGGCTGGACGCTCGCGGTGACACGTCGCGCCCTCGCCCCTATGCCGATCCCTACGTCGCCGGCAGCACCCTGGGACTGGTCCTTCTCGCGGCCTTCGTGATCATGGGACGAGGACTGGGAGCGTCCGGCGCGTTCACCACCAGCGCCGCCGGCCTCGTCGCTGCCGCCAGTCCCGCTCGGGCGGCAGCCAGTCCCCTTTTTGCACGCTACCTCGGCGGAAGTGGGCCGTGGCTCGACTGGCTGCTCTTCGAAATCGCCGGCGTTGCCATCGGCGGCTTCCTCTCGGCCCTGGCCGCCGGCCGGCTCAGCGCCACCATCGAACGGGGACCGCGGATTTCCCGCGGTGCCCGGCTGACGACGGCATTCGCAGGAGGGGCCACCATGGGAGTGGGTGCCGTCCTGGCGCGCGGCTGCACCAGCGGCCTCGCGCTGACCGGGGGCGCGCTGCTCAGCGTCGGAAGCTGGCTGTTCATCGTCGGTGCCTTCGCCGCTGCTTACCTCGCGGCTCCCTTGATGAAGTGGGCCTGGCGATGACCATCCTCGTCACTGCTCCTCTCTTCGAGCTCGGCCTCCTCGGCCACACTGCGTCGCTGGCGGTGGCCGTCGCCATCGGAGTGGCATTCGGATGGTCGCTCGAGCGCGCCGGCCTCGGCAGCGCTCCGAAGCTCGCCGGTCAGTTCTATCTGACCGACTTTACGGTCTTCAAGGTGATGTTCAGCGCGATCGTCGTCGCCATGCTCGGCGCTTTCTGGCTCGGCCGGCTTGGAATTCTCGATCTGTCGCGCGTCTACGTTCCGGAGACCTTTCTCCTGCCGCAACTCATCGGCGGTGCGGTGTTCGGCGCAGGTTTCGTGATGGCCGGACTGTGTCCCGGCACATCCTGCGTGGCAGCGGTGACCGGCCGCGGCGACGGCGCCGCGGTCATGATCGGCATGTTCGGCGGCGTGCTGGTAACGGGACTGGCGTTCGGTACTCTCGAGCGATTCTACGAGAGCACGGGGCGAGGATCGCTCACGCTGCCGGAGCTTTTCCACGTTCCGTACGGCGTGGTGGTTTGCGGCATCGTGGCCATGGCCCTCGCCGCCTTTCGAGGGGTAGAATGGCTCGAGAGGCGCGGCTGATGGTCATCACTTTCCGGGGCGCTCTCGCGGGTCTCGCCGCGAGTGGCGGTCTCATGGCCGTCTTTGCCGGGAGTCCGTACCTCGCGCGCCGCGGGCAGATCGACGTCGACGCGCTCGCCTCCGCTGTGGCTCGTGAGGAAGATCACGTCACTGCTGTGGAACTGGCCCGCTGGATCCGAGACAGGAGACCCGGACTCCGCGTCGTCGACTTGCAGTCGGATGCGGATTTCGTCGCGTATCACATTCCGGGCGCGGAGCACATTCCGCTCCAGTCGCTGGCTTCCGCTCCATTCCGGGCGACCGATACGCTCGTTCTCTACTCCGCAGGTGGCGCCCACGCGGCGCAGGGATGGGTCTTTCTCCAGGCTCTCGGATACCGGCAGGTCTACTTTCTCCGCGGCGGCGTCCGGGAGTGGCTCGACGAAGTGATGAGCCCCACTCTGCAGGCCAACGCTTCCCCGGAGGCCGTCGCCGCATTTCAGAAGATCGCTTCGCTCAGCCGCTACTTCGGTGGCGTTCCGCGGATCGGTGACAGACAGAACGAACGGGCCGCCCCGGAGTCTCGCGAGGCCACCCTACCTCCGCCGTCGCAGCATGCAACCGCGGCCGAGATCAGGAGACGGGGATGTTGAGCACGGCCGACCCCACGAGCGGCACGATCTTCGACGAGTTGCGCCACCGCGAGTTCGGTCGTCTCGACCGGCATCATCAGGCCTACCTCGATTACACCGGAAGCGCCCTTTACGGCGAGTCCCAGCTTCGCTCCCATCGCGAGATCCTCGACGCCGGTCTCTTCGGAAATCCGCACTCCGAATCCAATCCTTCGCGCGCCAGCTCGGCCTTCATCGACAGCGCCAGGCAGGAGCTGCTCGCGTTTCTCGATGTCGATTCCTCCACCCACGAGGTCTGCTTCACGGCCAATGCGACCGCCGCAATCAAGCTCGTCGCCGAGAGCTATCCCTTCACGCCGGAATCGACCCTTCTCCTGTCGGTTGACAATCACAACTCGGTCAACGGCATCCGCGAATATGCCCGCCGCACCGAAGCGCATGTGCGCTATCTGCCGCTGGACAGCGAGTTGCGCCTGCACGCGCCTGAGGAGCTGATCGCGGAGGCGGCACGCGGTGGCGGCCTCCTGGCCTTCCCGGCCCAATCCAACTTCTCGGGCGTCCGCCATCCCCTCGGGCTCGTCGACCTGGCGCGCTCGCTCGGCCTCGACACCCTCATCGACATCGCCGCCATGGCCCCCAGCCACGCCATCAGCCTCCGCGAGTGTCCGGCGGACTTTGCAGCGCTCTCCTTCTACAAGCTGTTCGGCTATCCGACCGGCATCGGCGCGCTCGTCGCTCGCCGCGACGCCCTCGCGCGCCTCCACCGCCCCTGGTTCTCCGGCGGCACGGTGCGCTACGTCGCGGTCGAGGCCGACACGCATCGGCTGCGTCCCGGCGCCGAAGGCTTCGAAGACGGCACTGCCGACTTCCTCGGCATCGCCGCCCTTCCCGCAGGGTTCGAACTGCTGCGTGAAGTCGGCATGCCACGCCTGACCGCGCATGTCGCCAGCCTCACGTCGGTTTTCCTCGGCCAGGCCGCCTCCCTGCGGCACCGCAACGGCAGGCCGCTCGTCCGCATCTACGGCCCCACCGATATGACAGACCGCGGCGGGACAGTCGCCTTCAACCTCGAAGACGCGACCGGCGAGGCGATCCCCTACGACCTGGTCGACGCCCGCGCCCGCGACGCCGGTGTCTCGATGCGCGGCGGCTGCTTCTGCAACCCCGGCGCCTCGGAAGCGGCCTTCGGCCTCGCGGCTCCGCAGATCGCCACCTGCCTCGATCGCCTCGGCGACGACTTCACAATCGACCGCTTCGCCACCTGCGCCGGCACCGCAGTCGGAGCCCTCCGCGTCTCAGTAGGCCTGGCCAACAACACGACCGACATAGAGCGCGCCGTCGATGTGCTGGCGTCATTCCGGGGGTAGCTTTTCACAAGCGTCCCAACAGGGCTACCTCTCTTCATTCCGCGCTCGCGGTTGCGCCGTCGATCCCCGGCGCATAGAGTCGGGCCGGGCCAGGAAACAACGACGACATAAGGAGAGGTCTCATGGAATCCCGCCTCGATTACGCCAGGAAATCGCCCGCGGGATATCGCGCCATGCTGGCCCTGAACCAGTTCGTGGAGGACTGCGGGCTCGAGCGCTCCCTGCTTCATCTCGTCAAGATCCGTGCCTCGCAGATCAACGGCTGCGCTTTCTGCATCGACATGCACACCAAGGACGCGCGCGCCGATGAAGAGATCGAGGCGCGCATCTATCTGCTCGACGCCTGGCGCGAGGCTCCGTTCTATACGGATCGCGAGCGCGCCGCTCTGGCCTGGACCGAGTCGCTGACCCTCCTCAGCGAGACCCATGTTCCCGACGCTGACTATGATGAAGCCCGTCTGCGCTTCAACGAGGAAGAGCTGGTGAACCTGACATGGGCTGTGGTGACCATCAACGGCTGGAACCGCATTTGTGTCGCCTTTCGGGCACAGCCAGGCGCTTACCAGTCGAAGAAGAACAGGGACTGAAGCGACTCAGACTCGACATCCCGGGGTGGAGAGCCGGAGATACAATTCTGATCCCATTCGGACTGATGCATCGAGACTCGGAGGAGCCATGAGCGCGTACGATTTCCTGATCGACACATACGAGACCGAGCGCATCAAGACGCTCTCGGTCTGGTCTCTCTTTCAGAGTGACGATCTGGAGTTTCGGCCGGCGCCGAAGATACGAACGCCTCATGAGCAGATGGTTCACCAGTGTGTGAGCGAGCATACCTGGATGATCAATATGCTCGGAATCGACTCCGGCCTTCCTCCCCTGCCTGAAGCCGAGCAGCGGCTCGACTTTCTGCGTCACTACGCGCGTGCGTCGGAGCGCCGCCTCGCC
>JADGNX010000321.1 GCA_017883265.1 Thermoanaerobaculia bacterium | reverse complement strand
ACGCATGCGCAGTAGGACAGGCACTTCAGTCTGTGTGGAGCGGAGTAGGTTTGTGGCACGTGGCACACAGACAAGAGTGTCTGTGCTACAGGATTACCTGTCCATTTCGCTCGCCACGCGGTAACCACCGCCTTCGATGTGCACGAGCCTCACTTCGCCGAGGTGTGTGGCAGAGTCACGGATCTGCGCGGCGCGGCTCGAATCGATTTTCGTTCCGATACCGCCCACGCTGAGAGTGGCCGCTGCCGTGGACTTCGGAAAGAGGACCGAAGGGGAGGCCAGCAGAGTGGGGCTGTGATAGGTCGGGTCGCCGGATAGGGGATCGATGACCGAGGCGTAGGCGAAGACGACGGCGTCCTTGTGCGGGTCGTCGACGGAAAACTCGATCGACCCGCGGTTGACTGCGACCGGCAGCGCCTGCTGTAGATGAGCCTGGGGCGGAAGGATGAATGGTATGTCTGACCTCCCGTCGTTATCTTTGATCACCTTGCCGTCGGCATCGAAGACTGTGACGTGCATCGTGGCGCTGAACTTACCGAGGTTGACGGCGCCGACGTTCGTTCGAAATCCTTGACCGCCTAAGGTGTTCCGGATCCCATGGACGATGCCGGTGATGCCATCGCTCTGCACGTCCTGGAGGCCAGCGAAGATTCCGGGGATGCTCTGGCCGAACGTGCCGGTGCGCGCGTTGTTGTAGGTCGAGCTGTTCACGAGGAAGGCACGCGAGATGACGTCGTCCTTCACGGTTGGGTTGTCGATGGCGAACGTGGCCACTAGAAGAGCGCCTTGAATGCCGTGGCGCTTGAAGACCTCGCTCAGGAGATTGTCGGCGAAGAATGTAGCGTTCGCCGGGACTGTAATCAGCAACTCGCTGCCATTGTCGGAGGCCGGACTTCCCAGGGTCGGTAAGAATGTCAGGCTGACCTTGAGTGGGTAGTTCTGCGGATTGAAGAGGGAGAACTGTGTGGCCCACACCGTCTGATTCGAGCCGGGCAGATCGCCGACCGCCGGCACTACATAGGTGTCGTTGACCTGCGCCAGGAGCGGCAAAGCAAGTCCGAAGGCGAGAATCGCGATGACGGATCTTGAGAGTCTCATTTTGAGAGAAATCCTTTCCGAAGCGTAATGTGAGCAACGGGGCCCTCGGGACAGGCATTCCACGCGCGCGAGTTGTCACGGTTTGTTCAACCAGACGAGGCGCGAATGGAAGCGATCGGGCCAGTGGAGCGCCGGCCCTCGGCCGCCGGGGTGGGTGGCGCGCTCGCGAATGGGCCCGGTGCGCGAGAGCGGGCTCCACTCCTCCGCCCAACCCGTGGAGCGCCAGTCTTGCCCGTCTGTTACCGGCGCGAAGTGATCTTCATGGTCCGTAGCCGCCGGCAGGCTTCTTCCAGCGAGTCGAAGTCCTTGGCGAAGCAGAAGCGAACCATCGATCGTCCGCGATCCGATTGAAAGAAAGCCGAGCCGGGGACGGAGGCCACTCCGCCGCTCTCGAGCAGCATCGAAGCCGCTTCCCGGTCGTCGGCGAAATCGTTCGAGATGTCCGCCAGCATGTAGTAGGCCCCCTGTGGAACGAACGGACCCAGGCCGGCATCGCGCAGAGCCGACGCCAGAAGGTCGCGCTTTTTCTGATACGAGACCGCTAGCTCGCGATAGTAGTCATCGCCGACCTCGAGGCCCCTGGCGATTCCCCACTGGAGCGGCGTGGGGGCGCAAACATAGAAGAGATCGTTGAGTAGACCGATGGACGCAGCAATGCGCGGTGGTGCGGCGACATAACCGATCCGCCAGCCGGTGACGGAGAAGGTCTTGGAGAAGCCTGAAATGGTGATCGTCGTATCGCGGCACGAGTCGATTGAGGCCATCGACAGATGCCGGCTGCCGTCGTAGACGATGTACTCGTAGATTTCGTCGGTGTAGGCCCAGGCGCCGAATTCACGGCAGAGAGCGCCGATGGCCTCCAGTTCCTGACGGGTGAAGACTTTTCCGCATGGATTCGACGGAGTGCAGACGACGATGCCTCGCGTGCGCGGGGAGAAGGTGGCGCGCAGCTGATCGAAGTCGATCTCCCACGAAGGATCGCGCAGCGGAACGAGCTTCACGTTGACGCCGAGAACTTGCAGAGTGTTGAGGTGGTAGCCGTAGTACGGCTCGAAGAGGATCACTTCGTCGCCGGGATTGAGCGTGGCCATGGTGGCAGTGGCGAAACCGCCGGTCGAACCGACGGTCACGATCACTTCCGTCATCGGATCGACTTCGATGCCGTTGAAGTGCGCCATCTTGGCGGCGATGCGCTGGCGAAGAAGATCGAGCCCTTCGAATTTCGAGTACGTGGCGCGCGACCCTTCGATCGCTTCGCGCGCGCCTTCGATGAGCTCCGGAATGGTCGGAAGGTCGCAGATGCCCTGGCCGAGATTGATTCCCCCGACGCGTTCGCATTCGCGCGACATGCGGCGGATGTCCGATTGCACGAGGCCTTTGAGACGATTGCTGATCTGGTTCATGGTCTGATCCGGTCGGCCATGTACAACGTACAACGGTCGCTGTTCACGCGCAACGTGAAACGCATCCCGGTGCACGGCGCATCGCGAAACGTGTAACGTGTGACGTACTACGCACAACGGGGAGAGGAGCAAGATGAACATCGATCTGAAGGGCAAGCGAGCATTGGTGACCGGCGCGTCGCGAGGGATCGGCGAGGCCATCGCGCGGCGTCTGGCCGGCAGCGGAGCTACCGTGCTCTGCGCCGCCCGCAATCTCGAGGCTGTCCACGCCGTGGCCGAATCGATCCGGGCGGCCGGCGGTCAGGCTGTCGGGGTAGCCCTCGACATCACGGCCCCCGATGTCCGCGACCGGATCCGCTCTCTGCTCGAGGAACATCAGTCCATCGATGTTCTGGTCAACAACGCCGGCATCACAGACGACGATCTCTTCATCAGGATGAAACCGGAGGCCTGGACCCGCGTACTCCGAACGAATCTCGATTCGGCATTCCACATCACGCAGGAAGTGGTCAAGAAGATGATCCGGGCACGCTGGGGCCGCATCATCAACATCTCCTCGGTCGTCGGAATGATGGGGAATGCCGGGCAGGTCAATTACGCAGCGTCGAAAGCGGCTCTAATCGGGTTCACCAAGTCGCTGGCCCTGGAGATCGGATCGCGAAGCGTGACGGTCAACGCAGTCGCTCCCGGCTTCATCCGTACAGCAATGACCGAGGTCCTGGGTCAGGAGGCCCGCGAGGTTCTCGAAGGCCGCATCGCCCTGAGGCGACTCGGTACTGTGGACGATGTCGCCTATGCCGTCGTCTTTCTCGCCTCGGAGCAGGCCGGCTACATCACTGGAACGGTACTGAACGTGAGTGGCGGCCTTTACACCTGAGGTCTAACGAGGCTTGGCCTCAGACCGACAAGATGTAAACCAGAAACCAGAAACCAGAACGGCCGCTTCTGGTTTCTGGTTTCGGGGATGGCGATGACCCTATGAGATGTCACCACCGCCAGCTCACGCCCGCGGACGCCTTGAAGGACGGATCGTACGGCTCCCGGTTGCCGAGAAGTTGTTTTCCCTCGAGAACAATCCCGATCGACGGGCGAATCTGAAAGATCGTGCCGCCGACGATTTCCGGATTGAGATGACTCTGATAGCCGAATCGCGAATCGGCGCTCGGTGCCCCGACATAGCGGAATCCGGCACCGAGGTATGGCTTCCAACGAGAGTCGTCGAAGAGGTGGTACCGAGCCGTGGCGTCGATAGGAAACGTGTGCAGAGTCGCCGGCGTCACCTGGGTGATCGACCCATTGGCGTTGACCACGTAGGGATAGCTGCTGCGCTGCTCGTATGAAAGGGAGAGCTGGCCGGAAATGCGCGGGGTGAACAGCCGGGCGAATGAAACACCGATGCCCCCCTCCGCGCGCGTGCCTGCCGAGCCGCCCGCAAGGCTGGCTGGGCCGTTTACGAGAATGTAGACGTCATTCTTCTGCTGCGCGAAGGCTGCAGGAGCGATGACGAGAAGAGCGATGACGAGGAAAACGGGTTTACGCATAGTGCTCACCTCCAGCGGCTTTTCCATACGACGGCTGAGGGCACAGCGCGGTTACGCTCGAAACTGATCGGTGTGTCGTTTTTCTCGCGTCCGAACAGGCCGGCTA
>JADGNX010000072.1 GCA_017883265.1 Thermoanaerobaculia bacterium | reverse complement strand
TCCGAGAAGCTCGACGGCGATGAAGTTGAGGAGGATGGTCGTCAGCACCTCCGGCGCGTTCCGCCACCTTCGCAACAGCGACGCGACGGCGCCCCAGGCGGCGCCTCCGAGCGAGGCAGCAAGGAGGCTGACGACGGAGGCCAGCGATCCGGCGGGCAGATGTGCGGCAGCGAACCAGGCTGCGATCCCGCCGGCGATGAACTGCCCTTCCGCACCGATGTTCCAGACGCCGGCGCGGAATGCGACAGCCACCGAGAGGCCGGTCAGCACGAGCGGAACGCTCTTGAGAAGAGTCTCAGCGACCGCATACGGTGATCCGAGCGATCCGCTGACGAAGATGCCGAGAAGCCCGGCGGGCGAATGGCCCAGCAGGACGCCGATGAGGAGGAGCGCCAGCGCCGCGAGAAGAGCGGCTACCGCGGAGCGGGCCAGCGCCTTCACGCCAGCCCGGCCATCAGCGCCCCGGCGCTCTCCATTGACTGGCGAACGGTCATCCGCCTGCTGAGGCGCCCCCCATACATGACGTGAACAGCGCCCGACAGTGCATACGCCTCGTCGAGATCGGAGGTGATGAGCAGGATGGCGGTGCCACTCTCCGCGGCGGCGCGAAGCCGCCGGTGGACGAACTCCGCCGATCCGAGGTCCAGGCCGCGAGTCGGCTCCGCGGCGATGACGAGGGAGGTCCCCCGCCCGAGCTCGCGAGCCAGGATCATCTTCTGCTGGTTCCCGCCCGACAGCTCTCCGGCCGGCTGCCAAGGGCCGCGAGCGCGGATCGAAAACTGAGCGATGGCCTCCTTCGCGTTGGCCATCGCGGACTGCCGGTTCCAGCTGACCGATGCCAGCGACAGGTTCTCGGTGATGGTCATTTCGGCGACCAGGCCGTCACGCGTCCGGTCTTCCGGGATGTGGCCGACGGCGGGGTGTTCCAGCAGTGCGCGTTGGCTCATGGCGCGTCCATCGATCTCGACAAGGCCTCCGCTGCGCGGTTGAATCCCCCGCAGCAGTTGGGCCAGCTCGCTCTGGCCATTTCCGGCGACGCCGACGACGGAGACGATCTCACCCGCCCCAACCTCGAAAGAAATGTTGCGGAGGGGGGGAGCGGAGTCGCGCGGTGCGGTGCTCACCTCGCTGCAGCGCAGGCGGGGGATGGTCGGCTGGTCAGCCAGGAGGCCATGCTCGGGCGGTTGCGCCGGCATCCAGCCGACCATTGAGCCGTCGATGCCTGCGGGATCGCCGCCGAGCATGTCACGCACGACGCTGGCCGGGTCGGTCTGGCCCGCCGCCATGACGCGGATCAGCCGGCCTCCGCGCATGACCGCGATACGATCCGATGCTGCGAAGACCTCCGGGAGCTTATGGCTGATCAGCACGACCGCCGTTCCCTCGGAGCACAGCCTGCGCATGAGTTCGAAGAGCGAGGCCGATTCGTCGGGGGTCAGCACCGAGGTCGGCTCGTCGAGAATGAGGAGAGCGGGATGTCTGGCCACCGCTTTGATCACCTCGAGCTTGGCTCGTTCACCGACCGACAACTCAAACACCCGGCGTCCGGGATCGGGCAGCGACATCCCGCTGCGCCCGATCGTCTCGTCAGCCGCGCGCAGGAGGTCCCTTCTCCGAAACCAGGAACGACTGCCTGAGCCGGCGAGCGCGAGGTTCTCGGCGATCGTGAAGTCGGAGATGAGCATGAGATGCTGGTGAACGATCTCGATGCCAGCGGCGCTGGCCTGGCGGGGAGAACCAAAGCTGACCGGCTCGTCGTCGAGAAGAACGACGCCGGAGGAAGGACGAAGCTCGCCGGCCACGATCCTCATCAGCGTCGTCTTGCCGGCGCCGTTTTCGCCGACCAGGGCCAGGACCTCGCCGGCTCGGAACGAAAGAGAGACATCCTCCACGGCTTTGAACGAGCCGAACGAGTGATTGATCTGCTCGATCCGGATGGCCGTCATTTGGAAGGCGTGCGCGGGGAGTCCGCTCGGCGCCCGGTCAGAACTTTCCTCGCGGCACGATGAGGGATCCATCGACGATCTTCCCGCGGGTGGATTCAACCGCGGCGATCGTGGCTGGGGCGATCTGCGCCAGGAGGCGATCGTTCCACACGAGCGAGACGATCCCTTCCTTCATGCCGAGCCATTGCACCTCCGGCTTGAACTGGTGATCGTGGACGCTTCGAGCTACTTTGACGAAAGCGCCCGGAACATCGAGAACGGCGGAAGCGACGATGACGTCGGGAGCCAGGTCGTTCTGGTTCTTGTTGGAGCCAAAGCAGCGGACTTTCCGCTCGCTGCAGGCCTGAAAGACTCCTCGGCCGGCCTCGTTGCTCTGATGAAAAATGAAGTCACAGCCGGCGTTGATCAGCGAAAGGGTCGCCAGCCGTGCGGCACCTAGATCGTCGAAGTTGCCGATGTAAATCTCGCGAACCTCGAACTTCGGATCGACCGACTGCGCGCCCGCCCGGAACGCCAGGAACGTGGAGTCGATCGACGGCAGCTTGATGCCACCGACCAGGCCGGCCTTGCCGGTTTTCGACTCCCGCGCGGCAATGATGCCGAGGAGATAGGTGGCCTGCTCCAGCTCGAAGACCATCGGCGCTACGTTCGGCGCGACCGAGCTGCCGGAGGTCGTGATGAACACGGTCTTCGGATAGAGCTTTCCGGCGCTCATGGCGGCGTCCTGAAACTCGAAGCCGTGCCCGAAAGCGAGGTGGTATCCCTGGGCTCCGTAGTAGCGAAACCCCTCCTCGAACTGGGAGGGAGTCTTTGTTTCCTGGTTGGAGATCTTCGCCCCGAAGGTCTTCTGAATCTGCTGGAGGCCCTCGTAGGCGATGGCGTTCCAGCCGCCGTCGTGAACCGAGCCGGGAGTGAGAAGACCGACCTTGAATGCAGGTTCCGGAGGCCCGCCCTGAGAGAGCGGTTTCGATTCAGACGCCGGGCCGCAGGAAACGGCCAGCAGCAAGGCTCCTGCGGCCAGGGAGGCGACTCGCTTCATGGTGCGGATTGTAGCAGCGGAATCTGTTGCGCCACGGAGGCAGTGGTGATACACACGAGTCACGCGCCGGCCACGCTCGTGGCCGGCGGATTAAGGAGAGGGCCATGGACGAAGTCGATCGCGACGAGGCAGAAGCAGAGGAGTACGACGAGCAGATCGAGCAGATGATCATCGACAACGGAGTGCTGCTGCACACCCTTGCGTCCCTTCTGGTCCGCAAGGGAGTTTTAAAGCAGGAAGAGATCGACACGGAAATGGATCGGCTCTACGAAGAGATGGACAGTCTCGACGAGGAGTAGCTGTCCCCCCAACGCTGCAGTCTGGAATAGGGCTTACCGCCATATGTTTCGACATGTTTCGACGCCAGGGGCCGTAGAAAACTGCAGACAGGAGACCACATGAAACTCGGCAGGATCACAATGGCTGCGATGCTCTGCACTGGACTGGCAAGCGCATCGTTCGCCGCTCTATCCAGCACGTTCAGCGATTGGGCCAAGGGGCCCGTTCAGTACGTCATGACGCCGGCGGAAGCTGCCATCTGGAATCAGCTCACGACCGACGACCAGGCGCAGCAGTTCGTCGACCTCTTCTGGGCCAAACGCGACCCGACCCCTTCGACTCCGCAGAACGAGTTCCGGGAGGAGTACGACGCACGGGTGAAGTACGCGGATGATCATTTCGTGCGCGGGCACACCCGCGGAGCGATGACCGATCTTGGAAAGATCTTCATCCTCCTGGGCCCTCCCAGCCGTCCGATCCAGAGGAGCACCGCCGACGCCGCGCTTGGCGGTCAGATGTCGCAGCCCCAGAGGGAGATCCAGAGTGCCACGCCCAACCTTTCGAGACAGGTGTGGCTCTACGACGACAACAAGAGTGCCGAACTGAAAAAGATCGGACTGCGCTCCGCCGAATTCGACTTCACCGATCAGTTTGGAAGCGGCCAGTGGACGCTCGAGCACGGCAAGACGGACATCACCAGCACCATACGGCAGCTGGCTCAAGCATCGATCGTCTCACCAACTCTGACATCCATTCCCGCTTTTGAGCAGCGGCGGCCGGCTTCGCAGCCTCCCGCTCCTGTCGCTGCACCGGCTGCCGGCGCTGAAGTTACGGGTGTCAAGACGGCGTCCCTGCAGGCGGCCGTCACAGGCGCCTTCGGCGGGAAAACCGAGCCGAAACAGGCGACCGTGACGTACGCGGAGTTCGTTGCCCCCGACGGCGATTACTATGTTCCGCTGGAGCTCTATGTTCCCGCTTCCGCGGGGCTGACTGCGGATGCCGCCGACACGATCTTCGGTCAGGTCCAGGACGCCAACGGTAAGGTCGTCAGCACCTTCGAGGAGCCGGCCCGACTGACCGCCAGCAAGAACGACTTCTTCGTCGACAAGACCATCAGTCTTGGTACAGGCGAGTACAAAGCCGTTGTCGGATTGGCCAAGGCCGGTCAGCCGATCCTCGTGACGACGATCCCTCTGGTATTGAAGAAGGTCGAAAAGGACGAGGTCGGTACCTCCAAGCTGATCCTCTGGAATCACACCTATGAGTTGAGCGAGGCGGCGCCGGTCAAGTCGCCTTTCGCCTTCGGCAAGCTGAAGATTGTCCCGAAAGCTGACATGGTCTTCGGGAACAAGGACGAGCTCGGATACTTCATCGAAGTCCATAATCCCGGCATCGATCCCGTGGCCAATCTGCCGAAGCTTCAGATGAAGCTGGAATTGACCGGAACGACGACAGCCGGCAAGCCTGTCCCTCCGATGACCGCTCCGCTTTCCGACCCGAATCCTCTGCCGCTCGCGGGCGCTCCGGGAGCGGGGCAGTACGCCGTCATTGGCTCGTTGCCACTGGGCGAGCTCAAGACTCCGCTTCCGGCGGGGGACTACACTCTCAAGGTTAAGCTGATCGACACGATCACCAAACAGACGTACAACATCGATCAGAAGTTCAAGCTCACCAGCTAGCTCAGTCCGGGGGCGGGGAGGCGGACCTCCGGGTCCTCCTCTCCGCGTGGAAGCGCCTTGCAAGCTGTCAACGAGATTCCAGAGAGCCACGATGCCATTCGTCACAGTTTCAGAAGCAGCCGAACACTACCGCCGCGGAGAGCTCGTCATCATCGTCGATGATGAGGACCGGGAGAACGAGGGCGATCTATGCATCGCCGCCGAAACTGTCACCCCCGAATCGATCAACTTCATGGCCAGGTTCGGGCGCGGACTCATCTGCCTGGCCCTGACCGAAGAGAGGTGCAACGAGCTCGATCTGCCGTTGATGGTCGAGAACAACACCTCCAACTACGGCACGGCGTTCACGGTCTCGATCGAGGCTCGGGGACGCGTGACCACCGGCATCTCGGCGCGGGATCGCTCGGAGACGGTTCGCGTGGCCATCGACCCGAAATCCCGGCCGGCCGATCTGCTTCGTCCGGGGCATATCTTCCCGTTGCGCGCCAGGCGGGGCGGCGTTCTCAAGCGGGCCGGTCAGACCGAAGCCTCCGTGGATCTGGCGATCATTGCCGGCATGAGCCCCGCGGCAGTCATCTGCGAGATCATGAACGACGATGGCACGATGGCCCGGTTGCCGGATCTCAAGACTTTCGCCCTGAACCACAACCTGAAGATCATCTCGGTGGCCGACCTCATTCAGTACCGGATGCAGAACGAGAAGCACGTGCATCGCCTGGCCTCTCCGCGCCTTCCCACGCCCTTCGGCGACTTCCGCGCATACGCCTACAAGAGCGACATCAACGGCGAAGAGCATGTCGCGCTGGTCATGGGAGAAATCGCCGAAGAGGACGAGGTGCTGGTGCGCGTCCACTCCTCCTGCCTGACGGGCGACGTATTTCAGTCCGATCGATGCGACTGCGGCGATCAGCTGCAGCGGGCCTTCGAGCTCATCGCCAAGGAAGGTAAGGGGATCGTTCTGTACCTGTTGCAGGAAGGCCGCGGAATCGGCCTGATCAACAAGCTACGAGCCTATGAACTGCAGGACGCCGGCGACGATACGGTGCAGGCCAATGCAAAGCTCGGCTTCGCCCCCGACATCCGGGAGTACGGCACAGGCTCACAGATCCTCCGCGACCTCGGCGTGCGAAAGATCCGTCTTCTGACCAACAATCCCGCCAAGTATGTGGCCATCGAAGGCTTCGGTCTTCAGATCGTCGAGCGGGTGCCGCTTGAGATCGCGCCGTCCAGCGACACGCGACGCTATCTGGAAGCGAAGAAGAAGAAGCTCGGCCATATCCTGGAGCTGGTCTGAGTCACACCAGAGCGGTCCTCGAAGGGAAGGGCGACACCGACTACGAGCGCTACCTTCGCGTTTCCGGACCTGCTGGCGCTGCAGAAACCTCCCGAGCTGTTGGCGCATCCGGAAGAGCAGCTCTTTCAGATCACCCATCAGTCGGCGGAGCTGTGGCTCAAGCAGCTCGACTACGAAGCCGATCTCAGGATCATCGGGGAGCTGACGGCCGACTTCAAGCCGGGATATCGATGCTGCCCGGCCACAATTCTCATGACGGCTCCGTGACGCCAGAGGTTCGTTCCTCCTCGGACGGTCACTTTAGTGGAAACAAGTGGTGTTAATGCTTCTTGACGCTCAAAAAGTCGATCTCTATACTCGCTGGCCAATCGCCTGAGCGATCGATGATCCGCCGATCGCTGTCGTCCGATTAAAATCAGGGGAGTCAGAACTTACATGAAGAAGAACTTGTGCCTCATCGGGGCACTGATTCTTTCATTTTCTGCCGTCAGCTGCGTGCAGCTGAAAGCTCGCGTAGAGATTCGCGACGCCAACGACGCGTACGAGAAAGAAGACTATCAGACTGCCCTGACCCACTATCAGAGGGCTCGTCGGATCGATCCGGCCGGATTTCCGGAGATCGACCGGATGGTCGGGTATTGCAACATCGGGCTCTTCCAGCCGGACGTCAAAGATCCAGCGAACGAAAAGCACGCCGACATGGCCATCGTGGCTCTGCAGAAGTATCTGCGGGTGCGTCCCGACGACCGGATCGCCCGCGATGCTCTGGTCGGCACGTTCCTCAGCGCGAACCGGATCTCCCAGGCCATCGATTACTACCGGGGCTACCTGCAGAGGAACCAGGGCGACCTCGAAGCGGTCAAGTCGATCGCCACTCTTTACGCCAAGCAGGGCAACTTCGCTGAATCGCTCAACTGGTACGAGAAGATCACTCTGCTGGAGCCGAAAAATCCGGAGTCGTTCTATACCTACGGCGTCGTGCTCTATGAAAAGGTGGCGAAGGACCCTCCGGCCGACCTTGCGCAGCGCCTGGCATTTATCGAAAAAGGGAAGGCCGCTCTTCAGCATGCCATCGACCTCAAGCCGGATTACTTCGAGGCAATGGCCTACCTGAATCTCTTGTTCAGACAACAGGCACTGGTGGAGAAGGATCCGCTCAAGGCGCAGGAGCTCATCAAGGTAGCGGACACGATTCGAGGCAAGACGATGGATATTATCCGGGCCAAGAAGCTCGCCGCCGCAGGGCCGAAGAAGTAAGGGACGGACCGAGCCATGTTCGAAACTACAGTCGTCGAATCGAAGCGAGATAAGTTTGGTGTCCAGAAGTATCTGACGCTTCCGGTCTCGATCGCGCTCCATGTGATTGTGGTCGCGGGCGCGGTCCTCGGCGCGGTGTGGAACGTCACCTTCCCGTCGAATTCGCCGGCTCAGGCGGCGCAGTACGCGGTAGCCGCGGCACCTCCGCCGCCTCCCCCTCCCCCTCCTCCGCCGCCAAAAGCGGCATCGGTAACCATCGTCAAGCCGACCGTCGAGATTCCCAGGAACATCGCCGAGCTGGCACCCACTCAGGTACCTTCCAAGGTGCCTGAGGTGGCGCAGCCTTCGGGGTCGGCCGGTGTCGAGGGTGGAGTCGAGGGGGGTGTGGAAGGCGGCGTCGTCGGCGGTGTGGTCGGAGGCGTCGTCGGAGGGGTCGTGACAGACACCGCTCCGCCTCCGCCGGCAGCCCCGCTGCGCGTCGGTGGAGACGTCAAGGCGCCGGTGGTGATCAACCGCGTCGAGCCGAGCTACCCGGAGGTAGCGCGCAAGGCCCGCATCTCCGGCATCGTCATCGTCGAGTGCGTCATCGACAAGAACGGAAACGTGACGAACGTGCAGATCCTCAAGCCGCTGCCTTTTGGACTCGATCAGGCGGCTGCGGACGCAGTTAGAAAATGGAAGTTCAAGCCCGGCACGCTCAACGGCACTCCGGTCGATGTCATCTTCAACCTGACGGTCAATTTCAAGCTGAACTAAACTTCGGCGCCGGCGTGCCCGGCGCCTACTTGGAGGGGAACCAATCATGGATATGAGTCCTATGGCACTGTGGTCATCGATGTCTTTGATGGCAAAAGGCGTAGTCCTTCTGATGGTGGTCATGTCGATCTACTCGATCTGGGTCATGGTCGAGCGGTACATCGTCTTTAGTCAGGCCAAGAACCAGTCGCTCAAGCTTCTCGGCGCGCTGTCGAACGTCCTGACCAAGAGCGACTATCAGCAGGCTATCGACGTCACCAAGAAGTACAAGCAGAGCCATCTGGCCAAGGTCATCGGCTCCGGGCTGCTGGAGTTTGAAGCTCTTCGCCGCGACAAACGCAACATGGATCCGGAGCTGACGGTCGAGGCGGCGCGCCAGGGAATGGACCGTACAGCGATGATCACCATCGCAGAGCTGAAGGAAAATCTCGGTGTGCTGGCAACCATCGGCGCAACCGCACCCTTCGTCGGACTCTTCGGAACTGTTCTCGGCATCATTCACGCCTTCGGCAAGATGGCTACCTCGGGCGGCGGTATCGCCTCCGTGTCGGCCGGTATCGCCGAGGCACTGATCACCACGGCCTTCGGTCTCTTCGTGGCTATCCCGGCGGTCTGGGCCTACAACTACTTCCAGAATCGCGTCGATCGCTTCACGGTCGAGATGTCGAACTCCGGTTCCGAAATGGCCATCTATTTCTTGAAGGAAACGGGAGCCGGGAATGAGTCGAAAGCATCTATCGGCTAGCTCGATCGGGAAAGTCTCTCGAGCCCAGCTCACCTCGGACATCAACGTCACGCCGCTCGTCGACGTCTGCTTGGTGCTGCTCATCATCTTCATGGTTGTCACCCCCATGCTGTCCAAAGGGGTGCCGGTGAATCTGCCGGTGACCGAGGATCCTGAGAAGACTCCGGATACCGAGAAGCAGCTGCAGATCGCGGTCAAGGCCGACGGATCGATCTATCTCGGATCGACTGTGCTGCGCAAGGAGCAGGTGCAGGCCGAGCTGGAGAGCATTCACCAGAAGACCCCCGACCGCGAGATCGCGGTCAAGGGCGACAAGCTGGTGAAATACGGATCCGTGCTGGATGTCCTCAAGGCCTGTCGTGAAGTCGGATTCAACAACGTCGGTTTGATCGCTCAGCCCAAGAAATCAGGCCAAGGAACTTGACATGCAAGTAGGTAGCGGCGGTGCAATGCGCTCCGACATCAACGTCACCCCTCTGGTGGACGTTGTGCTGGTGCTCCTGATCATCTTCATGGTCATTACCCCGATCGTGCAGATGGGTTACCTGGTCAAGGTTCCGCCCAAGGCCCCGGATAACCTGCCTCCCTCCGCGGTGAACGATCAGATCATCCTGCGCCTCATGCCGGACAACCGGATCCTCATCAACAAGGACGAAGTCGAGATGGCGGCATTCCCACAACGCATCCGCGAGATTCTGCATGGGAACACCAGCAAGATGGTCTTCTTCTCCGGGTCGCGCGATGTCGATTACGAGACGACCATCAAGTTCCTCGACATGGCCCGCGCCAGCGGCGCCAAGAACATCGGCATCATCGTCGAGGACGTTTCTCCGCAGTAGTCGATCCGACGAGGTTGCTGATGAGAAGACGGGCCGGCAGGCCCGTTTTTTTTTGATGGAGTATCCGTGAGGAAGGAAGATCAACCCGGCCAGTCGGAGAAAAGGGAGAGCCAGACCCCGACGGAGCTCATAACGGGGTCAGACAATCCGGCAAGCCTTCGGGGTAGCCCGCAGAGCGCAAGCCATACGTTCCCGGCCATCGTGTTCTTTGTCTGCGCGTACCTGGCCACGCTTCTGGTGGCAGGCCGTCTGGTCAGGGCCCACGGAATCGATCTGCAGCAGTGGATGTCGCTCCTCGCTGTCGGTGTGGCCACCGTCTTTGCCGTGGCCTTGTGCGAGGGAGGATCGTGGAACATCGGCCTGGGAGCGGCGGACGGCGCCTGGCTGTCCGATCTGGGCGCTGGAGCGCTTGCGGCCGGACTGCTGATTCTGAGCGCGGATAACCTGGTGGCCATCATGGCGACGCTTCACCGGTGGCACGGTCGCGGATTTCCAATGGTCGAGTCACTCGGGCTTTTCCTGCCGGCCGCGGCGCATGAGGAGCTCTTGTTCCGTGGTTATGCCTACCAGAAGATGCGACGCTGGAACCGCGGCGCAGCGGTGGCCACGACGTCTGTCCTCTTCGGCCTCCTGCATGGAGGCAACGACGGAGTGACTGCTCTCGGCATGCTCAACATCTTCGGAGCCGGCGTCCTCTTCTGCCTGGCCTACGAGTGGCGGCAGCGCCTCTGGCTGCCGATCTCGATTCACTTCTTCTGGAATGTCCTCAGCGGTCCGGTGCTCGGCTATGCGGTCAGCGGGTACGCCGAGGGCCGTTCCCTGTTCATCACGCAAGTGACGGGGAAGGCGTGGGCCTCCGGAGGACGATTCGGACTGGAGGGAAGCCTTGCGGTCACTGCCGTCGAGATGCTGGCCGTTACTGCGGTCTGGATGCGCATGAGAAATTCAGGCCGGGCGTCGATAGTTGAAATCGGAGCACATAAGGAGACGTAACGGAATGAAAGAGATCGTCATCATCGACGGAGCACGGACGCCGATGGCCGAATACAACGGACACTTCACCGACACCAGCGCAATCGAACTGGGGGCCGTGGCCGCGAGGGAGGCGCTGACGCGCAGCGGCTTCGCGCCTGAAGAGATCGATCATGTCGTCGTCGGAAATGCCCTGCAGACCTCGGGCGATGCGATCTACGGGGCGCGCCACGTATCGCTCAAGGCAGGAATCCCCAACTCCGTTCCGGCCCTGACGGTCAACCGGCTATGCGGCTCGGGAATCCAGTCGATCATCAGCGGAGCCGAGCAGATCATGCTCGAGGAATCGACCACCGTGCTGGCCGGCGGAATGGAGAACATGTCGCAGGCTCCTCACGTCATTCGCGGCGCCCGCCAGGGTTTCAAACTGGGGCAGGGAGCCATGGAAGACTCGCTCATGGTCGCCCTGCTCGACAGTTACTGCGGCTACTACATGGCGCAGACGTCGGACAATCTGGCCCGAAAGTACAGCATCTCCCGGGAAGAGCAGGATGAATACGCTCTGAGGAGCCAGAAGCGCGCAGGCGAGGCCTCGGCCGCCGGCAAATTCGAGGCGGAGATCGTGGCAGTGGAAGTGGGGCGCCGCGGAGAAAAGGTCACAGCCGACGATCATCTGCGTCCCGATACGACCATCGAAGGACTGGCCAAACTGAAGCCGGCCTTCGGCAAGGATGGCCTGGTCACGGCCGGAAACGCCAGCGGCATAGTGGACGGCGCGGCGATGGTGGTCCTCACCCCCGCGGAAAACGCGAAGTCGAAAGGAAAACAGCCGCTGGGCAGGATCGTTTCGTGGGGCATAGCCGGCTGCGATCCCTCGATCATGGGAATCGGGCCGGTGCCCGCGGCCAGGATCGCTCTGGAGAAAGCTGGCTTGTCGCTCGATCAGATCGATCTGATCGAGATCAACGAAGCCTTCGCCGGCCAGATCCTCGCGGTATCACGCGAGCTCGACTTCGATCCGGAAAAGCTCAATGTCAACGGCGGCGCAATCGCCCTAGGCCACCCGCTGGCCGCGACGGGAACCCGGCTCGTGCTCACGCTGCTATATGAGCTCCGTCGTCGGAAGCAGCGATACGGCATGGCCTCCGCCTGCATCGGCGGCGGACAGGGGATCGCGATGATCGTGGAGGCCGGTCACTAGCCAGGCATATTTGAAATTAGCCCCGTGCGGTCAGCGATGGGGACACCCGTGATGCGAAAGCCCGCGTAATAATGCGTTCCTCCGGTTTGTTCACCAATCGATGACACGAATCCTGTCGATGAGCCTCCTCATCGTGCTCGCCGCCGGAGCTGCGCGCACAGATGTCGCGGTGCGCCGATCCGCGCGTACTCGCGGCCACGTCGATATCGTGGCCACCCGCGCTCCTCTGGGGGAGGTGGCGCGCGCGCTCGAGCCCTACCTGGGCCGACCTGTGACGGTCGATGCCGGAAGAGAGCGACGGGTGACCTATGCCGCCAACGACATCGTTCCGGCGAGCGCGCTGGCCGGAGTGGCGGCAGCGGCACACATCGTCTTCGACAACAGTCATGGTCTCGTGTTGCGCGAGGCGGTGGAACCGGCCGTGACCATTGACATGAAGGACGCCGACATCCGGACCATCCTCAAGACTGTGCAACGTCAGTGCGGCATGAGAAACCTCATCATCGATCCCGATGTCGCGGGGAGCGGAACATTTCTGTTCAATCGCGTGCCGTGTGCATTGGCGCTGGACACCATCCTGACGACCATGGGGCTGGGTCGCTATTCGGAAAGCAGCGCCGTCACAGCCGTCGGGCCCCGCCTCGCCTATCCTGGACAGTGAGCGGCACGATGGGATCTCGAAATCTATTGAAGCTCGCCGTGGCTGCCATCGTTCTCGGCGCCATCCTGGCGCTTTATTTCTCGCCCTTGCGAGCGCAGCTCA
>JADGNX010000320.1 GCA_017883265.1 Thermoanaerobaculia bacterium | reverse complement strand
ACTGGCGACTCTTTATCCGATTCATGTGGCGACGCTCGAGGAGCGATGGGACAAGGCTCTGGGGGAGTCTGGTTTCGATCGCGTCGCGATCTTCGCCGGCTCGCAGCACATGATCTTCCTCGACGACATGCCCTACCCGTTCAAAGTGAATCCGCACTTCAAAGCGTGGGTTCCGGTGCTGGACAATCCGAACTGCCTCCTCCTCTACACTCCGGGCCAGCGTCCTCTGCTGGCCTGGTATCAGCCGGTCGACTACTGGCACAAGCCGGCTGAGAATCCCACGGGGTATTGGGTCGATCAATTTGACATACGGACCTTGCCCCAGCTCGCCGATGCGAAGAGCCTCCTTCCGAAGAAAGGAAGAACGGCGCTGATCGGAGAGAGCGGCGGGGAGATCGAAGGCTGGCCGTTTGCGGAGGTGAATCCGAAGAAACTCCTGGACCACGTCCATTACGACCGCTCGCACAAGACGGAGTACGAGATCGAGTGCATGCGTCAGGCGAACAGCCGCGGCGCGCGGGGACATCGAGCGGCCGAACACGCTTTCCGCGCCGGAGCCTCCGAGTATGACATTCACGTGGAGTATCTGAAGGCCACCTCGCACGCCGAGCACGAGCTGCCTTACGGAAACATCATCGCCCTCGACGAGCATGGCGCCGTCCTTCACTACCAGCACCTGCAACGCAACGGTGGGCACCAGCGCCGGTCATTCCTGATCGACGCCGGGGCCACGATGAACGGCTATGCCTCCGACATCACCAGAACGTACTCGGCGCACGACGACGAATTCCAGGAGCTCATCGATGCCATGGACGCCGCGCAGCAGGAGATCTGCGCGGCCGTCCGGCCAGGCGTCGATTACCCCGACCTGCACATGATGGCCCATCGCAAGGTGGCCTCCCTGCTGGCTCGATTCGGCTTCATCGATCTGCCGGAGGAGGAGATCGTAGCGCGCGGCATCACCAGCACTTTCCTCCCTCACGGCGTCGGTCACTTCATCGGTCTTCAGGTCCACGACGTTGCGGGGTTTCTGACCAGCCGCGCCGGGGAGACCAGAGCCGCTCCGGAAGGGCATCCCTTCCTTCGCCTGACACGCGTCGTGGAAGAAAAGCAGGTCTTCACAATCGAGCCCGGCTTCTACTTCATCACGTCGCTTCTGGCCGATCTCAGGAAGAGCGACAACAGCCGCCATGTAAACTGGGACAAGGTCAATCATTTCCGAAAATTCGGCGGGATCCGGGTCGAGGACGACCTGGCGGTGACGGCCGATGGCGCCGAGAATCTGACGCGCGACGCCTTCGCTGCGAAGTAGCGGACAGGCCTCTGCGGCCGCGCCAGGCCTACCCAATTATGTTCGACATTTGAGAGTCAAGAACCGCGGTCGGGCCCGGGTCGGGGAAATGAGAATCTACCGGCTTACTGAATGCTTTCGCGTCGAGCGCTGAATGAGGCGCGGAAGGATGGCCGGCTCAGAGCGAATCCATGCGGCATTGACCAGCTTTCTAATGACGGCGCAGTAGACGCTGACGGCCCGGTCGACGATGGCCAATGGGGCGAAGAGACAGACGGCAGCCGGAAAATGGCTCGCGGCGCCGGCGCGCCCGCGAACGGCCAGGGCCACGGCGATCGCCGACATGAGCACTCCGCAGACTGCCGCGGCGCTCGAGCCGGCGAGAAGGACCAGCAGCACGGCCACGGGCAGGACCGCGAAGAGAAGCATGGCCCGGCTGGTGGCCTCGAGCTCGTCGCTGGCCCGTCGCGGGCGCTCCATCCACCATCGGCGCATGGCAGAGGGTCGCCGCTCCACGAAGAGATCGTGCGAATCGTGGACGTCGAGACCCTGCAGGGCGAAATCGCGCAACGGCTCGCCGTCGTCCCATAGTCCGTTGCCCGCATATTGCCGAAGCTGACGCAGTGGCGCACATCGGAATGCGAAGGCGGATGAGGGATCGTGCGCCGGGCCGAAGGAGCGCAAGAGGAGTGTGCGGGCCGCTTCGATTCGTCCCCACCACGAAAGCGGAGCGAAAAATTGATGGGTGGCCACGACGTCGTGGCTCGCCAGCTGATGGCAGATGGCATCGACGGCCGCCGCGTCCAGGCGGTGCTCCTCGCTGGCTATGATGATCGAATCACTGGTCGCCAGATCGAGCGCCGCATCGATCACGCTGATCCGTCCGTCGATCGAGCGATGCCTTGGCTCGACCCGCTGATGGCGAGCAACCCACCGCAAGACGCGCTCGTGCTCTTCCAGCAGATCCCAGGAAGAGCCATCCATGACCAGGACCTCGCAACCGTGTGCGCGAAGCGATGAGAAATAAACCGCCAACTCCTGGAGCTCATCGACCGAATAGCATCTCCCTTCGATCGCTACCGCAACCGTACATCGCGATGGAGCTGCTTCACGCGCCATGGCTTGTTCTCCCGTGGGCACCGGCGTTCGCGGCCGTTCGGCTCTTTCCGAAGCGAGTGACATGCCAAAGTGGCGTGCAGCCAGGGGTCGGAGCAGGGCCGCGCGCCAAGCGGAGAAGATGGTTCCTTCCGCGATCGTCGAAGGCGTCCTTCAGCGAAGCACAGAAACGCCGAGATCCCTCTGGCTTATCACTTGCGGTTCGTGCGATTCTGGCGTGCCCGTCCGCACGCCCAATCAGGCAAGGAGGTGATCGATGGATATCTGGCCGGGTGAGCCATTTCCGCATGGCGCCACTTACGACGGCAGCGGGACCAACTTTTCGATTTTTTCGGAAGTGGCGGATCGTATCGAGCTCTGTCTCTTCGACGACAGCGGGAATCAGACCGTCGTCGACCTTCCCGAAATCACGGCGTTCACATTTCATGGCTATCTGCCCAATGTCGGTCCCGGTCAGCGTTACGGCTACCGCGTTCACGGCCCCTGGGCTCCGGAGCGTGGCCATCGATGCAACTCCTCGAAGCTCCTGCTCGATCCCTATGGTAAGGCCGTCGAGGGTCTCTTCCAGATGGATGAGGCGGTATTCGATCATCTGTTCAACGACGAGAACGGCAGAAACGATCGCGACAGCGCTCCCTTCATGCCGAAATCGGTGGTCACGATTCCCTATTTCGATTGGGACAACGACCATGTCCCGCGCACGCCGTGGCACAAGACCGTCATTTACGAAGTCCACGTCAAGGGCTTCACGAAGCTCCATCCGGAGATTCCCGAGAACATCCGAGGCACCTATGCGGCCGTAGCCCACCCGGCCTCCATCAAGCATTTCAAGCGTCTCGGGGTGACCGCCGTGGAGCTGCTGCCCGTCCACCAGTTCGTTCAGAGCAACTCTCCCGGCTCGGAGAAGCGGAACTACTGGGGCTACAACTCCATCAGCTACCTCGCGCCGCACAATGAATACTCCTCTTCTGGCCAGCTCGGCCAGCAGGCCCAGGAGTTCAAGCAGATGGTGAAGACGCTTCACAGCGCCGGGATCGAGGTGATTCTCGACGTGGTCTACAACCATACCGGCGAAGGAAACCACCTCGGGCCGACCCTCTCGATGAAAGGGATCGACAACTCGGCGTACTACCGGCTGATACCGGACGATCCCCGCTATTACATGGACTACACCGGAACGGGCAACAGCCTCAACATGCGCAATCCCCACGTGCTGCAACTGATCATGGACTCCCTCCGCTACTGGCATCTGGATATGCATGTCGACGGATTCCGCTTCGACCTGGCCTCCACACTGGCGCGCGAGCTGCACGACGTCGATCGCCTCTCCGCGTTCTTCGACATCATTCAGCAGGATCCGGTGATCAGCCAGGTCAAGCTGATCGCCGAACCGTGGGATGTCGGCGAAGGTGGATATCAGGTCGGCAACTTCCCGCCGCTATGGTCCGAATGGAACGGCAAGTACCGCGACTCGGTGCGCGACTACTGGCGCGGCTCCGACCAGCCGCTCGGCGAGTTCGCCAACCGCTTCACCGGCAGCTCCGATCTGTATGCCACGACCGGACGGCGCCCCTACGCCAGCATCAACTTCATCACTGCACACGACGGCTTCACCCTCCACGATCTCGTCTCGTACAACGAAAAGCACAACGACGCGAACGGCGAGGGGAATCAGGATGGCGACAGCAACAATCGCTCGTGGAACTGTGGAGTCGAAGGGCCGACCGACAATCCGGAGGTCACTGCGCTCCGGGCGCGCCAGAA
>JADGNX010000071.1 GCA_017883265.1 Thermoanaerobaculia bacterium | reverse complement strand
CCACAGGACGGAAGCGCCTCCGGCTCCCCAGCAGCCGTCGTTGTGGCAGCAGTTGCAGTAGTAGGTGACGTCGCGGTCGCAGGCGCGGGCTGCTGCTGTGAACCGGACGAGGACGAGGTCATGGTGAGCCACAGGCCGGCTAGCAACAGGACGGCCCTGATATCGACAGAATGACGTGTCATCATTAATTCCTTTCGCTCGTATATGGTTCGGTCAGCGGCCTGCACTCTGGCCAGGTCCCAATCCCTTCCCGTGGCAGCTGGCGCCAGCCTCGGTCGCCTGTCCCGTGCCGCCGAAGCCCGCGTGACATTTGGCACAGTTGCAACGATCGCCGGTGGAGCGGACCTCGTTGAAGTAGTTCATCAGGCGTGAACAGCGTGAAAGAGATAGAGCATTTCGCGTCATGAGAGCCGTCGTCGGCTGCTTCGCAGAGAATGAAGATTCAGACAAGGGTTGCCGCTTCTGAAGACGCCCGAAGGGCCGTAATCGAACGGCACATGAACTTAGGGTTAGTAGCGCGTTCGATCAGTTGCGTTACCGCAGGAGATGCGGTCCCGTGTGCCCGTAATGCGTGCCCCTGGCAGATTGCATGAGCTCTTAAGACAACTCCGGTGAAGGTATCGTCTTCTAGGGTCAAAACGCAAGCCGGGAGAACTGGCACCAGGATCTCGCTGGTGCAGTTCCGCCGTCGCTCGCATCAAATCGCATGTCTAACGTGCGGGAGCCGCAACAAAGAGCCGTGGCTGCCGCTGCGATTGATCGCTAAACCTATGCGCGCATTAGAATGAGACCATGGCTTCGAGGTTTTCCTTCATCGGGATGAGGAATGTCGAGCCCTTCACGTCGATGAGTTTTCTGCGCTTGAAGTCGCTCAGTAATCGGGTCACGGTTTCGCGGGTCGTGCCGATCATCTGGGCAATCTCTTCGTGCGTGAGGAGGACGCTGAGGCGGACGCCCTTCGGCGTTTCCTCGCCACGCTGGCACCAGTTGAGGAGCAGGTTGGCCAGCTTTTCCGAGGTCGTCTGCGACAGGCCCAGCGATCGGATCTCAAGCTGCGCGGAGTGGTACTTCTCGCTCAGCTGCCTGGCCGTCTGCAGGCAGACTTCGGAGTTGGTCGCCAGGAAGCGGAGGAAGTCCTCTCGCTTGACGAAGTTCACCTGGACCGGTTCGATGGTCTCAGCCGATACTTCGTAGGGCTTGCCGAGGAGGGTGGCGCTGGCACCGAGGATCTCGCCCTGCTGGGCGATTTTGACGATCAGGGTTCTTCCTTCCGCGGATGACGTCGTCAGCTTCACCAGGCCACTGCAGAGGATGAAAACACCACGCGGCGTTTCCCCCTCCACGAAAAGCAGCGAGCCTTTCGGATAGATGCTGGTGAATTTGAGGGTATCGAGGGTCTCGAGCGAATCAGCCGCAAGGTGGCAGAAGAAGCCTTCCTTGTGGCGATTGCAGGTGGTGCATTGGTCCTGGACGTCAATGTTGTATGGGCTAGGCATGATGCGCTCCTTCGATGCGATCCCAAGATGGTGCCTGCTCGCTGTCTTGGCCCCACCCGGTAGGGTAGGTAGCGGCACATCAACGGGTGATGTTGGTCACTGTTGTTCGTGAGCGGCGCGGCAAGGTTCATGTCCTGGAGCAGAATTCGGTGTGCTCCAGCTCAAATGCTCATGAATGCGGCGCAGCCGCCGCAGCGGCGGATGGTCCCTGTTTACAAACAGAAGCGGTTTGGATCCGAGTGGACCTACGCTTTGCTCGGGGTCATTCTTGGCATCTGCGCACCCATCGGTCAGATTCTCCTGCGCATGGCCACGGATGCCGCGGTGAGAAGAGCCCCGCTCGAAGAGATCCGAAGTGCCCTCGACTTCTATGGTTATCAGCTCGTCGGGACGTGCATTGTGCTCGGCGTAGCCGGACTCGCTGCAGGCCGCCGTGCCGAGCGGCTGCGCCGCGCTGAGGAGTTCTATCATTCGCTTTCCGAACGCGATTCTTTGACCGGTTTGCTGAACGGACGGGCGTTCGAGGACCGGTACGCACGTGTCATGGGACGGGCGGCCAGACTGTCACAGCCTGTTTCGATGATGATCATCGACGTGGATGGTTTGAAGGAGATCAACGACCTTCATGGCCACGCCGCCGGAAATGCCGCCTTGAGGCACGTAGCGAGCGTCATCGACCAGGTGAAACGAAGCGAGGATGCGGCGGCACGCTGGGGCGGCGACGAATTCGCCATCCTTCTGGAAGGGGGCGACGCGAGTGCGGCGGAACGCGTGGGGGAGGCGATCGTCTCCAGACTCCGTTTGACGCCCCTCGTGATCGGACGCCAGCGGCGGCCGGTGACCGTGACCATCGGAATCGCCACCGCCAGGGATCATTTCGATCGAGACGTTCTGTTCGCTGCGGCCGACCGGGCCCTGTACGAGGGCAAGAGCGCCGGCCGGAACCGCATCGAGACGGAGATCCTCCCGCCTTGAATCCCAGAAACCAGAAACCAGAAACCAGAACGGCCTTTTCTGGTTTCTGGTTTCTAGTTTCTGGTTTGGAAATACGACTCACCTGCAACACATTCTTCCTGGTCAAGACCCCCTAGTACGGCGCGGCGACGAGGTCCGGGTGACAGGAAGCACCTCGCTCCGTAGCAGCCATCGCTTTGCCGCCGCTGCCGCCGCGGATAATCATGAGTCTGAACGGTATCCTTCGGGTCAAAGTGCTCGCTTCGGGTTGGGGTGAGCTCCAGCCGGTTGTGCTGGCAAGTCGGGTCTGCGCGCCTTTCATCTGGGGTAAGAAAACATAGGACGGACGCCATGCGAGAGCTGGATATCAAGCGGATTCTGGTACCGACCGATCTGAGTCAGCAGTCCGTCGTTTCGCTGCAGTACGCGCGCTTTTTCGCGGAGAGCTTCGCATCGGGGCTGACCCTCTTGTATGTCGATCCGATCGCCTTTCCCGTCAACGAGGCCCGCGCTGAGATCCGCCTGCGTCTGGCGAGCAGACCGGAACATCTTGCTGCCCTGGAGAAGGAAATCCGCGACTACGCGGACGCCGCTCTCCTGGGAGTGCCATACGCCGTGGCGGCGATCGTGGGAGAGCCGGTGCCGACGATCGTCCGGGAGCAGGATGAGCGGGCGGCCGATCTGGTGATCATGGCCACGCATGGACTGCGGGGATGGCGCCGGCTGGCCCTGGGGTCCGTGACGGAGGGCGTATTGCGCGAAGGCGCATGCCCGGTATTGAGCGTCAGCAGAAAGGAAGGGCGGCTTCGTACCCCGGATCCTGTGAAGAAGATCCTTTGTCCGATCAACTTCACGGATGTCGCGCGCTCCTCGCTGGAGTACGCGTCACACCTTGCTTTTGCGTTCGACTGTGAGCTGGACGTGGTGCACGTGATCGAGGAAGAGGATCGCGGCGACGCGATTCCCGCCCGCACCAATGCTCTGGAGTGGATCGATCCGGCCGTTCGAAATCGCTCTACGTACCGTGAGATCGTCCTCCGCGGTGGCGCCGCCAACCGCGTCCTTGATTGCGCAGACGATCTCGCCGCGGACCTCATCGTCATTGGAGCGCAACACGAACGGTTTCGCGACGAGACAGTCATCGGGACGACGACCGAAAGACTGATCCGCTTCGCGCGCGTCCCGGTGCTCACTGTGCCACGTCGCGTGGATGAGAAAGCGTATCAGTTGGAGACGCTGGTAGCTCAGGTAGGGCAGAGCTGAATCCGACCATTGCGTCTGCCTGGCCAATAAACACCACTCGGGTTCACCACGGCCAGGCAGTGCTTTCAGGAAATGGCGGGCGTTTTCGCCCCGATGGCCTTGCGGATCACGGTCATCACCGGCTGCTTAGCAAATCGGGTGATTCTCTCCGTTGTCGTGCCGATTACCGTGGCCTCAGCGAAGCGCTTGTGCTGCGCTCCGATCACCAGGAGGTCGGCTCCGACCTGGCCGGCGACCTCCAGGACAAGCGCAGCAGCGTCGCCGTGGACAACGACTTCTTTGTAACGCGTTCTGGCACGGACGGCGGGATCGATCCATCGGCCGAACTGTTCCTCTACATTGGAGAACAGCCGCACCTCGACTCCCTCGCAGACGTGCATGACGACGAGTTGCGCTTCGAAGGACTCCGCCATGGCGCTGGCCTGCGCCACGGCCGTACGAGCGACATCAGTGAAGTTGACCGGGCAGAGCACTGTCCTGATATCGATGGCAGCATTCGACTCCAGCAGGGAGGGATTGACCGTCATCGCAGGAATGTCGGTCTGATGGAGGACGCGCTCGGTGACCGATCCCAGCAGCGCGCGGCCGATGCCTCGGCGGCCGTGTGTTCCCATGATGATCAGATCCGCATCGATGTCGAGGCCGGCCCGGACGATGGCCGACTCGGGCGCATCGTCCTCGAAGATCGTCGCAGCTCCTGCCGCCTGCGGAATGTGCGACACCGCGTATTCGTGAAGTCGCCGCGTAAGGGCCAGCCGGGCCTCGGCGACATTCTGATAGTAGTAACCGGCCGGATGCTCCACGGCAAGCCAGGAGATCTCCTCGGCATAGAGGAGTGTGAGCCTGGAGCCGAGCCGCTCGTTGAAATACACCGCGTAGCGGAGAGCGAGATCGCCGAACCTACTCAGGTCGGTCGGGACCAGGATCCGTTCAAACAGACCGCTGCTCATGACATCGAGACCGCAGCAGTCAACAGTTCGTGCCGGGAGGAGATCTCCAATTCGGCGTCTCTGACGGCGCTCTTGCCTCGCACGAACGCGTCGGCGTTCAGAGAGATCGAATCGATTCCCTCCTCGATGAGGAAGTGGAGGAAGTCCGGATAGTCGCCGGGCGCCTGGCCGCAGATGCCGACCTTCTTTCCGGCCGCGTGCGCAGCACGGATCAACTGGCTGATCATGATCTTCACCGCCTCGTTCCGCTCGTCGAAGAGGTCGCGAAGCAGGGAGGAGTTGCGATCGACGCCGAGGATCAGCTGGGTCAGGTCGTTGCTGCCGATGGAGAAGCCGTCGAAGCGTTTCGCGAACTCAGAGGCCAGCACGATGTTGGCGGGGATCTCGGCCATCATGTAGACCTCGAGGCCGAAGCGTCCGCGCCCGAGGTTGTTGCGGTTCATTGCGGTCAGGACGCGGTCCGCTTCGCCGATGGTGCGGCAAAACGGAATCATGACGATGACATTCCTGAGACCGATCGTTTCCCGCACCCGGCGAATGGCCTCGCATTCCAGAGCGAATGCCGGTGCGTAAGCCGGATTGTAGTAACGCGATGCGCCGCGGAAGCCGATCATCGGATTCTCTTCCTCAGGCTCGAAGTCACGGCCGCCTAGCAGGCTGGCGTACTCGTTCGTCTTGAAGTCGCTGGTGCGCACGATCACCGGACGCGGATACTGTGAGGCGGCGATCTGGGCAATGCCGAGGGCCAGTTGCTCGATGAAATAGTCGGTGCGCCGTGCGTATCCGGCGGTGAGGCTTTCGATCATCTCCCGATCGTGCGGATCGGTGACACAATCGAACCGCACCAGGGCCATCGGATGGACGCGAACGAGGTTCGCGATGATGAACTCGGTCCTGGCCAGACCGATGCCATCGATGGGCAGCGGCCAGGACCTCAACGCGGCTGAAGGCGTCCCGGCGTTGATCATGACCTTGGTGGTCGTGCTGGCCAGTTGCTGCAGCGGGAGGTCGAGGCGCTCGAACGTCAGGGTTCCCTCATACACCGATCCAACCTCACCTTCAGCGCATGACATAGTCACTTTCTGTCCGCTCTGAAGCGCGTGCGTGGCTCCTTCGGTACCGACGATGGCCGGTATCCCCAGCTCGCGCGCGACGATCGCAGCGTGGCAGGTACGACCGCCCGAGTCGGTGATGATGCCGGCGACACGTTTGAGCACCGGAGTCCAATCCGGCTCGGTGGCTGCGGCGACGAGAATCGCTCCGTCGGGCACCGAATCGAGATCGTCCGGGTGGCTGACACGTATCACCGTGCCGGTGGCGATTGCATCGCCGACCGCAGTGCCGGTGACGAGCTTGCGGCCGCTCCCGGTCAGGCGATAGCTGGTCAGGACATCGCGGCGCTTCCGGCTCTGAACGGTTTCCGGTCTGGCCTGCACGATGAAGAGATCGCCGGTGGTTCCGTCCTTTGCCCACTCGATGTCCATCGGCACGCCGTAGTGCGTCTCGATCGATGCCGCTGTGCGCGCAAGCTGGAGTGCTTCGTCGTCGGAGAGAACGAAGCGGTTGCAGTCGATGCTGGCCGTGGCGATCTGGCGGGTGGCATGGCCGAAGCGGCCATAGATGAGCTTCCTCGCTTTGCTACCGAGGGTTCGCTGGATGATAGGACGAAGGTGCGGTTCCGCCAGCAGCGGCTTGAAGATCGTGAATTGATCGGGCGTGACCAGTCCTTTTACGACCATCTCGCCAAGACCCCACGAGCCGTTGATGACGACGACGTTCGGGAAACCGCTGTCGGGATCGAGCGTGAAAATGACACCGGCCGCACCGCGGTCAGAGCGCACCATCCGCTGGATTCCGACCGACAACGCGACTTTCATGTGATCGAAGTGCATCTCTTCGCGATAGGCGATGGCCCGGTCGGTGAAGGCGGACGTGAAGCAGCCGCGAACTGCGTCGACGAGCTCCGATTCTCCGCGCACATTCAGGAACGTCTCATGCTGTCCGGCGAAGCTGGCTTCAGGCAGATCTTCCGCCGTAGCGCTGCTCCTTACCGCCACGTCGACACTCTTCTGGCCGCAGTGAGCGCCGAGGTGCCCATAGGCGGCGACGATCTCGTCGATGATCTCGCTCGGCATCAACGCTTCGGTCATGAGACGACGGATCAGGCGTCCGGTGTCTTCGCGCGAGACGGAGCCGCGCTTCATGGCCGTCAGCTCCGTTTCCAATCGCTCCCGCAGGCCGTTGGTATCGAGAAAGTGCCAGTAGGCTGAGGCTGTGGTGGCGAAGCCGGCCGGCACCTTGACGTCGCCGTCGGCTGGCAACATTCGTGTCAGCTCGCCGAGCGAGGCGTTCTTGCCGCCAAAGCTCTGTACATCGGAGTGGGAGATCTCATCAAACCAGCGAACCCATTGCATGGTGTGCTCCTTGACGACGATTCGGATCGTGCCGTCGATCGGCCCTGCGATGTTGGGGAACATGAGCGGGCCTCTTGTCGTCTTCCATCCTCGCCCTCGGCAACGACTGTCGGCGTGATACGCGGAACGAGCGTCTGTGATGGCGAACACGCGGTGGCATCAACCGCTGCCGTGACGCTGCGCCGCCGTGTCACCGGCCACTCTCGCCGCACAGAAAGAGAAACGAGCAGAGGTGGTGACGTCGATCACGAGTCCGGGTGAGGGCGACGGTGCCGGCGGGGGAACGAACGGCGCACCATGGCCGCATGAGGTGCGTTGTCTACTTCGGAGTGTTCGCGATTCTGGTGAGTAGCGCGATGGCCGATGATGCACTCACGATCCGATCGGCTGTGACGACGCTGAGCAGCGGCCGCACCGTCGTGGTGAGCGGTGATCTGATCTGTGCGTCGCGGCCGCTTCCGCTCTTCTACACCCGCCGGCAATTCGCGCCGGCATGGAGCGCAGCCGACGGGCAGGAGTTGCTCGCGGCAATCAGGGACGCCGGAAGCGACGGGCTGGATCCGGCTGACTATCACCTTGCGGCCATCGCGCGAACCTCCGACGGGGATGCGCGTGACCTCCTGCTGACGGACTCGTTCTTCCTTCTGGCGTCGCATCTGCTTGCGGGTCGCGTCGATCCTGCGACGATTGAGCCGACATGGTGTCTGGAGCCGCGCGGGAACGACCTTGTCGCTGCCCTCGAAACAGCCCTCGAGATTCACGGTGTGCGCGTCACCATCGCCCGTATGCCTCCGGCGCACCGCGATTACGTAGCGCTACGAAATGCCCTGGCAGCCTATCGCCGCATGGCCACCGTGGGAGGATGGCAGAAGCTCGATGAAGGCAGATCGCTCCGCCTGGGTCACAGCGGTGGGCCGGTCACGCAGCTCGCCGCGCGGCTGGTCGCCAGCGGAGAGCTGGCGCGGGCCAGCGAAGCCTTCGACTCGACCATGGACGCGGCAGTGCGGCGTTTTCAGCAGCTTCACGGTCTGGCGGCCGATGGGGTGGTGGGCCCACGGACACGTGCCGAGCTCAATGTGACCCTGGCCGATCGTGTGCGGCAAGTCGAGCTGAACCTCGAGCGCTGGCGCTGGTTGCCCTCGAACCTCGGCGATCCCCACGCCCTCATCAACATCCCTTCGTTCTCACTGGTAGTGACCGAGCGCGACCACACCGTGATCGCCATGCGGATTGTCGTCGGCAAGGAGTACCAGCAGACGCCGATCTTCAGCGGAACCATTACAGAGGTCGTCTTCAGCCCCGACTGGAACGTTCCGAACAGCATCGCCACGAAGGAACTATGGCCGAAGGAGCGCAAGGCGCCGGGGTACCTCGCGCACGAGCACATCGAGATCCTGCCGGGCGGCAGGCTGCGGCAGACGCCCGGGCCATGGAACTCTCTCGGGCTGATCAAGTTCAACATCCCGAACCCGTATGACGTCTACCTTCACGACACGCCGGCCAGGCAGCTCTTCGAGCAGAACGCGCGGGCCTTCAGCCACGGCTGCATGCGCGTCGAGAAGCCGGCGGAGCTGGCGGCCTGGCTGCTGCGCGACCAGCCAGCCTGGACAAGCGATCGGATCGACCGCGAATCGCGGCGCGGCATCGAAAGAACTGTCGAAGTGAAGAAGCCGCTGGCCGTTCACGTCCTCTACTGGACTGCCTTCGTCGATGAGGCAGGCGAGCTTACCTTCGCCCCAGATATCTACCATCGCGATGCACGCCTGGATGAGGCCATGCGCCGGCCTCCGTCACGGTTCTGAAGAGATCGGGATCACAAGCACCTGTGACGGACACCCTAGCCAGACTCTGCCGGCAAGAGCGATTATGGTACGTAAAAGGAGAACTAAATATGTCGCTACCTACGGATATCACTCTCAGGCAGAAGGTCGAGACCGAGCTGGAGTGGGATCCGGAAGTCGATGCGAGCAAGATCAGTGTGAGTGCCGACGAGGGCGGCCAGATCGAGCTCTCGGGCCAGGTTCGAAGCTACTCCGAGAAGTGGAGTGCCGAGCGCATCGCCAGGCGCGTCTATGGCGTGCAGAATCTGGAGAACGCGATCGAAGTGCTGCTCCCGGACGTGGACCACATGGACGACGCTCACATCGTAGAGTCGGCCTTGAGCGCCCTGAACTGGAACTTCATCGTTCCACAGGGCCGCATTCGCGTCCTGGCCACACGGGGCTTCATCACCCTCGAAGGGGATGTCGATTGGCACTATCAGAAGCGGGCGGCCGAGGATGCCACCCGCTCCCTGCGCGGCGTGCGCGGTATTAGCAATCAGATCGCGGTCACGGCGCATGTCCGGGTTGGCGACGTGAAGTCGAAGATCGAAGCGGCTCTGAAACGGAACGCCGAGATCGAGGCGAAGAACGTCATCATCGAAACGGATGACGGAAGCGTCACTCTCAGCGGCCTCGTCCGCTCGTGGGCCGAGCACGATGACGTTCTGACTGCCGCATGGGCGGCGCCCGGTGTGACTAAGGTCGTCGACCACCTGGCGATCTCCATCCTGCCCGCATTTCGCGCGGGCTTTGGGAACGAGGCAGCGGAGAGCGGTCCGGAGGCGAGGGGCACGGCGGTTTCGCGACGAAGGCCCGACTGACGGTCGCCGAAGCTTCGCTCGCGCGGCAATGGCGCAGAATAGAGCCGGTATGATCATTGCGCTGCTCGCCGATCTGCACGGCAACCTCGAAGCGCTGGAAGCCTGCCTCAGGCACGCGGCCGATCGAGGCGTCGGTCGCCACGCCTTCCTCGGCGATCTTGTCGGTTACGGGGCGGATCCCGGGCCGGTGACCGACATCGTCGCCGCTTTCGCCTCCAGCGGTGCGATCGTGGTGAAGGGGAATCACGACGCTGCGATCGAGCAGGGGGCGCGCGAGTTGAATGAGCTGGCGCGTGAATCGATCGAATGGACGCGCCAGGCTCTGACGGTGCAGCAGAGACAATTTCTGGCCTCGCTGCCGCTCTCGATCCGCGACGGCTCGATCTGCTTCGTGCATGCCTCGGCGGCCGCTCCAGAGGCCTGGGAGTACATCGGAGACAATCATGCCGCGCGAACGAGCATCGAAGCGGCCGGCACGAGCTACGTCTTCTCCGGACACGTGCACGACCAGATGCTCTACTTCCTCACCACGGTCGGGAAGATCGCGCCCTTCCGGCCGATCTCCGGCAGCGCGGTTCCCGTTCCGTCTCATCGGCGATGGCTGGCCATCGCCGGCTCCGTGGGCCAGCCGCGCGACGGCAATCGCGCTGCCGCGTATGCCGTCTTCGATGACGTGGCGGAGCAGATCACGTTCTACCGCGTGCCATACGATCACCTGGCCGCGGCGCGAAAGATTCGCGAGGCCGGGCTGCCTGAAGATCTCGCGCAGCGGCTCGAGCGCGCTCTGTGAGCTCGGTCCTGCTCCCGCTCCGATCGGGGAGTGAGGTCGACGGCTTCCGGATCGCCGAGCGGATTCATGCCGGCGGTATGGGCAACATCTATCGCGTCACCAAGCCCGGCTTCGAATTACCGATGATCATGAAGGTTCCGCGCGTCGGGCCGAACGAGCCGACGGAAGGCATCATCAGCTTCGAGACCGAGGCCATGATCGTGCCGGCGCTTCGCGGTCCACACGTGCCGAAGTTCATCGCTGCCGGCGATCTGGCGCGCACGCCGTACCTGGTCACGGAGTGGGTCGAAGGCCAGACGCTCGATCAGCGGCTGGCAGGGAGGAGCATTCCGGTCGACGACGTGATCCGGGTGGGCGCCGCTATCGCAGACGCGCTTCACGACCTGCATCAGCAGGATGTCGTGCATCTCGACGTAAAGCCTTCGAACGTGATCATGAAGGGCGACGGATCGGCGGTGCTCATCGACTACGGCTTTTCTCATCATGCCCGCTATCCCGATCTGCTGGCCGAGGAGAAGCGATTCGGCGCCGGCTCCGCCCCGTACGTTTCCCCCGAGCAACTCCTCGGCACGCGCAATGATCCTCGCAGCGACATCTTCTCCCTCGGCGTCGTGCTGTATGAGATGGCCACCGGGACGATGCCGTTCGGCGAGCTCGATTCCGATGTCCGCAATCGTCTTTGGCTCGATCCCGTTCCGCCGGCCCTGCATACGCCGGCGGTGAGGCCCTGGCTGCAGGAGATCATCCTCCGCTGCCTCGAGCCGAGCGCAGTGACCCGCTATCAGTCCGCGGCGCATGTGGCCTTCGATCTGCGAAATCCGGAGCAGGTGCGGCTGACGGCGCGTGCGGCGAAGTCGCAGCGTGCCGGCCTGCTCCGTCACGTGCGCCGCTTCCTCGACGCGCGACGCGAACTTGGGCATCGCCTTCGTTTCCCCAAGGGGCAGGTCAGCAACTCGCCGATCATCATGGTGGCCGTCGACACCTCGCACCCCGACGACGAGCGACAGCCGGCGTTGCAGCGGACGACCGAACAGATCCTGTCGCTCAGCAGGGAGTTTCGATTGATCTGCGTCTCCGTGATCGACGCCGCTCCGCTGATGGACAACGCCTCGGTCGCGGAAAGCGCGTCCGGCATTCATCTCGAGCACCTGATCCGGCTGCGTCACTGGGTCGAGCCGCTGCGCATGCCGCAGCAGCGACTCTCGCTTCATGTGATCCAGGCGCCGAAGCCTGCGAACGCGTTGATCGATTTCGCCCGTCAGAACAATGTGGACCTCATGGTCCTCGGCGTTCCGGGCGCCGATCAGCCGGATCGATCCTCGTGGCAGTCTGTGGCTTCCGCCGTGAGCGCCAACGCCCCGTGCAGCGTCCACGTGGTGCGTTATCCGACACGGGCCACCTGAGATCCGGACATGAGGCCTCCTCATGGAACGGTTCGAGCGCTGCGATCTCCGGCAACTGTTTCGGCATTCCGTGGCCTGCCATCAGAAGGTCGCTCCGTGTCGTTCCACGCTATCGCTGTGCCGTCTGGCGCCGCTCGGTTTCTGTGACGAGCTCCGGAAGGAAGAGCGTCTCGAATTCCTCCGGCAGCTCGCGCCGAACCTTGAACATGATCTCCTGTGGTACGACTTCAGTCACCATGGAGATCACGACGCGCGCATGGAAGGCTGCAGCGGAAGGCTTCACCTTCTCGCGCGCGGCGATCCGCTCGATGAATTCGTCGATGCCGAATGGTTCCACCATCCCGAGGCGGAGCGATTCTCCCAGCTCCGCCGGAAGCTGGAAAGCCAGATGATGAGCGGTGCGCTGCGGGATGCGATCGGCCAGCGTCTCGAGCGTCGCTCGAATGGCCACTACGGCTTCGCCGCGCGAGCCAAGATGCGCACGCTGCTGCAGCTGTTCGACAAATTCCTCGTCCTTCATCGAGCTTAGGCCCATGGCCTCCTGAACCTGCATGGGAAGCGCCCTGTGGGATCGGCCCATCGCCGGTTCGAGTAGCTCGGGCAACCACGGCCAACGGAAAAGGAGCGACGTTTGAGTGCCATCGAGAGACGTGATGTTGAGGGCGGCGTCGGCTCCCTCATCGGTCTGCTGTAATTCGATCGTAAACACCCGCTGTACCCTGAGCTCACAATGCGGAGGATCCGCAGCGCCCACCTGGATGAGGATCTCGCCGCCGTCTTCGCTGACGCCTCGAAAGGGCCGGTCGACCAGTTCATCGTGCGAGCCTGCGCCGGGAAGGCTCACGTCCACCGTGATCAGCGCGCCGGCGTGGATGCGGCTGAAGTCGTGGAAGAACGAGTACCATTCTTCAGGCTGAA
>JADGNX010000070.1 GCA_017883265.1 Thermoanaerobaculia bacterium | reverse complement strand
ATTCGTGTTGGTTGGAGCCGCGGAGCGGCGGCAGAATGTAGCCTCGGCCGTGAGGCCGGGGGTGGCGACGCGTACTATAGGTTTGAGCCGCGGAGCGGCGACAGAAGAGTGCTGCGACTACCAGGAATCTTTCGCCCCTCCGGGGCTCGACGCAAATTTTGGAATCGTCTCGCAACCCCCCGGTCTCACGACCGGGGCTACAATCTTTCGCCGCTCCGCGGCTGAATTCATAAGCGTTGATCACTGGACCGGGATCCACAGACCCTGTCACATATGACCCATACCGACGAAACTCCTCTCTGGCTGCGCCGATTCGCAAAGTTCGTGGCCGCGTCAACGCTCTTTCTCATCTTCGCCGGTGCCATGGTCACGAGCACCGGATCCGGCCTGGCCGTTCCCGACTGGCCCCTCTCCTACGGCATGGTCTTTCCGCCGATGGTCGGCGGCATCTTCTACGAGCATGGCCACCG
Organism: Thermoanaerobaculia bacterium; assembly: GCA_017883265.1. Lineage (GTDB taxonomy): Bacteria > Acidobacteriota > Thermoanaerobaculia > Gp7-AA8 > Gp7-AA8 > JADGNX01. Next base: position 12,389 of record JADGNX010000070.1, on the reverse strand, counting down.
GATGATCGCGGCCACCGTCGGTTTCCTCACGGTGATCCAGGCCGTCTGGCTGCAGCGTCGCGAGCCGAAGCGTTTCGTCCGCCTCCTCGGATGGACCTCGGTCGGCGCCGTCATCGCGCAAGGTCTGCTCGGCGGCCTTACAGTCCTCTTCCTCCTTCCACCGGCCATCTCCATCGGTCACGCCGCGCTGGCCGAGATCTTTTTCTCGCTCAACGTGTCGATCGCCTTCTTCACCTCGTCGTTCTTCGCGTCGCTCGCTTCTCCAAGCGGAGCGTCGCTCGCTTCTCCAAGTGGAGCGGCGGCCGCCTCGGCCGCCGAGGGGCGGGCGGCTGGCCAGGATTTCCGCGCGGGTACCCGAGGGCGGGCACCCCTCCACTTTGGAGCAGCGAGTCTTTCGACGGTGATCGTCGGACTGGTCTACCTGCAGATCCTTCTCGGCGCCCTCATGCGACACCTCGGCGCCGGTCTGGCCATCCCCGATTTTCCGCTCTCGTTCGGACGGATCGTGCCCCCGATTCACTCGCTCTCCATCGCCGCGAACTTCGCTCATCGCAGTGGCGCCCTCATCGTGACGCTTGCCATTCTTTTTCTCGGAGTCTCGATCAGCCGTCTCAGCGCCGCTGATCCGGTCCGCCGCCTCTATCAGGTTCTGCTGTCGGTGCTCGGAGCTCAGGTGACCCTCGGCGCGTACACGGTCTGGAGCGCAAGGAATCCGCTCGTCACCAGCCTTCACGTCATGACCGGTGCGCTGACCATGGCGATCTCGCTCCTCCTCTGCCTGACGGTGAGATCCCGCAGGGCGGTGAGCTTGCCCGAACGGACCGCGGAACCGGCTGTCCTTCGTCAGGAGGTGACGGCATGAGCAGCGCAGCAACGGCCATCCACTCCGGATTCATGACCACCTCGCGCGACTACATCGAGTTGACGAAGGCGCGCATCGTCATGCTGGTGCTGATCACTACCGGCGCGGGCTATCTCGCTGCCGGATTGCCGGTCCATGCCATCACCCTTCTGCACACCCTCATCGGGACGGCGCTCCTCGCTGGCGGGACGAACGCCCTCAACCAGTACCTGGAGCGGGAGTACGACCGCCACATGAAGCGGACTCGCCTCCGCCCGTTGCCCGACGGCCGTATCGCTCCCCGGGCGGCGCTGCTCTTCGCGGCCTCTTCGGCCGTCGTCGGAACGCTCTATCTCGGACTGCTGGTCAACTGGCTCACGGCGTTCCTCGGCGCTTTCACTCTCGTGAGCTACGCCTTCCTCTACACGCCGATGAAGCGGACCTCGACGTTTTGCACCATCGTCGGCGCGGTCCCCGGCGCCATCCCTCCGATGATGGGTTGGGCGGCGGCCACCGGCTCGCTCGGCGCCGGAGCGTGGATCTTTTTCGGCATCCTCTTTCTCTGGCAGATGCCGCACTTCATGGCCATCAGCTGGATCTACCGCGAAGACTACGGCCGCGCGGGCTTCGTCATGCTGGCCGTGCAGGATCCAAAGGGTGACGCCACCGCCCGCCAGGCGGTCATCTGGTGCATGACTCTCCTGACCGTCAGCCTCCTGCCGTTCTACGCGGGCATGACCGGCATCGTCTACTTCGTCCTCGCTCTGATCTCCGGCCTGGCCTTCCTCGCGGCCGCCCTCGACTTCTTCCGGCGCCGGGACAACCGCAGTGCGAAGAGGCTCTTCATGACGTCGAACCTCTACCTCGTGACGATCATGACCCTCCTCGTCGTCAGCGTCCGCGCCTAGGCAGGCCGCGCCGGCCCGGCGCCGCCGCCCCGCCGCGTTGTGGTTTATGAATCGCAGCCGCAAGGAGCGGCGAAAGGATGCCCCGGGCGCGAGCCCGGGGAACACCGTTCGGCAAGTCACGTCGAGCCGAGGAGCGGCGACGGAAACCCGCGAAAGCGATGATTTGGGGGGGACGATTGTGTGGGGACGCAGCTTCTGTTCTCCAGCCAGGGGACAGAAGGTGCGTCCCCAATTTTGCGCAATTTTGCGTCCCCAATTTCGTCGCCAATTCCCCCCAACAACAGAAGCTGCGTCCTCGATTACAGTCACACTGCCACACGGCGTCCAGCAAGGGTGTCCCGTTCGCTGCCAGCCTCTTGCGGACCCCTTCCCCTTCTTACTCCGGAGCCCCGTTTCCCTCTGGAAATTCGCCTGGGTCTCCGGTTCATATTTGAACAGACGACGCGGTTCGCACCAGTCTGTCGTCATCTTCGAAACCAGCCGCATCACGGTGGTGGAAAGTGAAGAGTTAGAGGCCGGATTGTCTTGGTCCAGTGGTCGAATCACGTGACGTTTGCGAGTCGGACCGGTTGGTTGGCCGATGGATCGCTTCTTGCTCCGCAGACAGGTATCCGCCTGATTGATCGAGCCTTCATCGCGTGGTCAGCGACGCAGTCGCTTGCTACTTGGTCAGACGAAAGCCCGAAAGGAGACTAGCTATGTCAACACAAGGATCGAGCGTTCTGGATCGGCGCCAGGCAGAAAAGACTCACGTCGTGTTTTCCGGAAACCTGGCTAGAGAACAGATGAACGCTCTGGCGGCGGAATTGCTCTATCGCCGCGACCTCATTCTCGAAGCATGGCGCGCCTACGGCGAGGATCGTCCGGGGCGCAACTTTGCGGCATCTCTCTCTCGCGCCCAGTTCAACGATCACATCCCCGCCGTCCTCGACTGTCTGGCGCACACGATTCAGGCCTGGCCGGACAAGCCGGATCCAGACGCCGAGCGGCTCGAAACCGAGAAAGTGTTCGAGCACGGACTGCAGCGCTGGCAGCAGGGCTATCAACTCAGTGAGCTGATCCGCGAATGGGGATACCTGCAGCTATGCGTCGCGGCCGAGATGGAGCGTTACGCTGCCGCTCATCCCTCGCTGGATCCGAGCGTCATGCCTGCAGCGCGTCACGCCTGGTCTGCGCTGTGTGCCGACGGTGTCACCGGGAGCGCGACACAGTATGGGCGCCTCCAGCAGACTGAGTCGGCCGGGCATGTCAACGATCTGGAGCAGGCGCTTTCCGCCCTGCATGGCATGGAGCGCGCCCGTGCCGAGGCGTGGCGTACGGCTGCACATGACCTGCGCGGCAGTGTCACGGTGGTGAAAGGCGCCGCCACCCTGCTCAACGAAAATGGCGCGGCACTCTCTGAGCCGGTCCGGGTCGAAGTCGCCGAGATGCTCACTAAGAGCGTCTCTTCGCTCCACGAGATGCTGAACGATCTGTTGAGCCTGGCCCGTCTCGAAGCCGGCCACGAACAACGCGAGATCACTGAGTTCGATGCCGCCGCTCTGCTGCGCGATTTCTGCACCGCATCGCAGGCAGCGGCCACGGACCGCGGCTTGTTTCTGAAGATGGACGGCCCCAGCTCGTTGACGGTCGAGGGCGATAAAGCCAAAGTTCTGCGCATCCTTCAAAATCTGTTGCTCAATGCCGTGAAGTACACCCAGCACGGTGGCGTATCCGTTACATGGGGAGTCGACGAGGCGCGCGACACCGACCGCTGGACCTTCTCGATCCAGGACACCGGGCCGGGTATCGTGGAAGGCGACGGCACGCCGATGGCGGAGGAAATTCATAACGCCACAGAAGTGGCGAATGACGCGAGAGAGGCGAGCACCGATCGGCGGCGCGATATGGCTCCGGCCACGACACTCCCCTCCGCATCGGAGACCACGGCACCGAGGCAGACGCATGGAGAGGGTGTCGGTCTGTCGATCGTAAAGCGGCTCTGTGAGCTGCTCGACGCTGGCCTGGAGTTGGCGACGAAACCCGGCCGTGGCTCGACGTTTCGCGTGATTCTTCCACGCAGTTACGACAAGGAACCGGTCTCACAAGAGATTCGCCCGACGGAACCGGGAGAAGGTCGCGTCAGTTAGCGGACACTCACATTCTCGTCGAATCAGTTGGCGTACCGGCGATGGATCGCCACACGTTGTGCTGCGTTAAACCTGCACCGGTCAGCCTGTCACGTATGCGAAAGCTGAGACTGCTCTTCCGGTGGCTCTTCGGGGTCTTCTTTGTCGTTGCAGGCGCCAACCACTTCGTTCATTCGGCGATGTATGTGGCCATCATGCCGCCGTATCTGCCGTGGCACCTTCCCTTGGTCTATTTGAGCGGCGCCTGTGAGAGCATCCTCGGCATCCTGCTCCTGGTCGAGCGCACCCGGACCGTCGCTGCGTGGGGACTCATGGCCCTGCTCATCGCGGTCTTCCCGGCGAACATCCACATGGCTACGCACCCGGCTCTGTATCCCGCGATTCCGGAGATAACGCTCTGGATCCGTCTCCCGCTGCAGGGCCTGCTGATCGCCTGGGCCTGGCTTTATACACGACGCGCGTCTTCGCCCACGCCGGCGGCGGGTTGACAACAAGCTGCCCTGAGGCAGCCGCATGCGGAGAGCCGCCCGATTCGGGGTCCGAACGAATCCCGCGGTGGACGGCTTCCCGTGACTCGATTATTCTCGCCGCGATGAAACTCGCTCCGAGAATGCTTCCGTTGCTGCTGGTGGCCCTCGTTTCCTGCAGTCACCACTCAAAGCTCCCGAAGCTTTTCCCGGTGCCCGATCTCACTCTGACCCGAAGCGACGGCAAGCCTCTCAAACTGGCCGATAACAAGGGCTATGTGACGGTCTATGACTTCATCTTCACTCGCTGCAGCGGGACCTGTCCCCTCATGGCCGGAACGATGCGGCAGTTGACGAAGAAGGTGAACCGGTCGCAGCCCGTCCGCTTCGTGTCGGTCTCGGTCGATCCCGGCTACGACACGCCGGCTGTTCTGGAGAACTACGCCCGCCATACGCGCAACGACGACCGATGGCTGTTCGTGACCGGCGATCGCGGCACGATCGTGAAGCTCTCGGTCGATGGATTCAAGCTCGCAGCAGGCGGCGGGAAGCCGGGAGAAGAAGCGCTCCTGCACAGCTCGAGGCTGGTAGTCGCCGACAAGGAAGGGATGATCAGGGAGTATTACGGCGCGACCTCGCCCGAAGCTGCGGACCATCTGGCAGCGGCAGTCGCAGATCTGTCGCGCGAAGATTGAAGTGGAGACCGCTACGATGAATGGCTCGATCCCCTGGATGTCTGTCGCGCTGGCCGTGGCGGTCGCCGCCTGCTCGTCCGGCACCATGCCGCCCGCCGGTTCGCCCGCGACCGCGACCGCGATCGGCCCGTCCACACCGGTGACACGAACCGGCTCGTCCTCGACCAGCGCTGAAGTGCGCATGATTCGCTTCGAGGGAGGGCGCCTTCATCCCGCAGGGCACCAGGAGGAGGTGGAGGTCGCCCCTTTTCTGATCGACGCGACGGAGGTGACTGCAGGAGCGTTCTCCGCATGCGTGAATGCGGGAGCGTGCAAGGAGCCGGGCTCTGGCGGGACCTGCACCTTTGGCGCGCCGGATAAGACGAATTACCCCATCAACTGCGTTTCGTGGGACGAAGCGGTAGCCTACAGTCAATGGGCAGGCAAACGCCTTCCGACTGAAGCCGAGTGGGAATGGGCCGCGCGTGGCGGCGCCGCTGCGCGCCGATTTCCGTGGGGCGATGACCTGCCCGTGGATCAGGTCTGCTGGAATGGACTCGGCAACCGCGCCTTAAAGGGGCAGCGGGGCGGCCCCTGCCCGGTCGGAGCATTCCCGGCGGGCAACAGTCCGGAGGGACTTCTGGACATGGCGGGAAATGTCCAGGAGTGGACCTCGACGGTCTGGAAAGGGGGGGCGCGGATCTGCCGCGGCGGCAGCTGGTTTCATGAGGACTTCGAGGATCTGCTGACCAGCCGGCGTGCTTCTTACGGGGTGACGTTGCGAGACAACGCCATCGGCTTCCGCTGTGCGAGAACGCCCTCTTCGAACTGAGCGGCTGAGCGAGTGGAGCGGCGCCAGCTTCGGGCGCCGGGGCGGGCGGCCGGTGGACCACGACCAGTCGCGACGCGGAAAACTGTCGGGCCTCTGAGCCCATCCGTCTCGCAACGCTCTCAACTGATACAGTGCCCCAATGAGCTGGCTTCAGGTAATGCCGCCGATCAACGCGACGCTCAATGGATTGAGCGGCGTCTTCCTGCTCATCGGATACACACTCATCCGCCGCAAGAGGATCGAGCCGCATAAGCGCTTCATGCTCGCCGCCTGCATCACATCCCTGCTCTTCCTCTGCTGTTACCTGACGTATCACTATTTCGGCGGGATGACGCGCTTCGCCGGTAGCGGCTGGAGCCGGCCGCTCTATTTCTCGATCCTCATCTCGCACACCACGCTGGCCGTCATCATCGTCCCGCTGGCCAGCATCTCCGTCTTCAACGGATTGAAGAGGCGCATCCCACAGCACCGGCGAATCGCCCGCTGGACGTTTCCGCTCTGGATGTACGTCTCGGTCACCGGCGTGCTGGTCTACTTCTTTCTCTACCAGTGGTTTCCCTCACGGTGAGGCGCTCTACATCGGCGCCGCGATCACGATCGTCTTGCTCATTCGATCGAGAAGTGAGCGGCGCGAGGGGAGCGCGGCCATGAGAAAGCCGACTCCGGCAGTGAGAAGGCCGAGCGGAATGCAGGCCCATCGCTTCGTGGCCCGTCGGATGTCCATGGCTGTGCGGTCCGCAGGAACGACTTTCACGTCGAAGATGGCTCCTCCCACGGTCTTCCCCCACAGCATCCAGCTCCCGACGAAGTAGTAGTACGACACCATCAGGACGAAGCCGGTCAACGACACCAGAGCGGGCCAGTTGGAGCTGATCGTCGCTGACAGGTCGGCCCGCCCGGGGATGAGCGGGGAGAGCGCCAGAGTCAGCGCCAGGAAAAGTGAAAAATCGGTCAGCGACGTGAAAAGCCGCCGCGCCAGCGAGGCATCCGGGGCGCTCGCAGTGAAGTGCGCATCCGCGACCTCGGCGTCCACGAGCTCCTCGGCAGGAACGACCGATTCCAGCTCGATCTCATCGAATCGCTTTCCCATCACACCCTCCCATGAATCCGTTGCCAGTCGTCCGCATCTTCATCACCCCACCCGGCCGCCGGATTGCTGCAATCGTTCGAAATGAGACGTCGCGTAAAGCTTCGAGGCCGTTCAGCGACGGCCGCTTTTACCGCAATGGCAGATATTTTATGTACATCCTGTAGAGCAGGTCCTTCGGCTGGTTCTGGTAGCGTTGCGCCAACTCCTTACTGCGCCTGGCTAGCTCGTCGTTTGGCGTCGAGGCCAGGACCTGATCGAATTCCGCTACCGCCTCCGTAAGCTTGTCTCCCTGCAATGCCTGCGCGCCAAGATTGAAGTGTGCGTTGAGCAGGAGTTGCTTGATGTTCTGGTTCTGGGGGTCTTCTGTAGTGAGCTGCTGAAGATACGTGATGGCGTCCTGATACTTCCCTTCCTTGAAAAGCGCGAGAGCGCTGTCCAGCTTCGCTACCTGCTGCGCCGAGGCGTCGTAGGACTGCTTCATGTCAGGCGGGAGGGGACGGATGCGAGCTGCATCCTCGAACGCCTTCTTTGCGCCGACGTAATCGTGGAGTGCGAACGCGGACCTGCCCTTGTCCAGATTCTCCTGGAAGACTTTGGCCGCCGGCCGGCCGTCGATGAGCTGGGAGGACTGCGACTTCTTATGTTGAAAATCGGCGATCATCACGAGCGCCCTATCGTGTTGAGGGTCGTCGGGCTTTACGTCCTGTAGCAGGGCGATGGCACGATCGTACTGGCCGCGCTGGCTCAGCGTGGTGGCCGCCCTGAGCGTAGCCCGGGTGGCCGCCGGGTCGTACGCCGGTTTGCCGAAGAACTTCTTGTACCCGAACCATCCGCCCCCAAGAAGAACCACCAGGGCCAGGACGCCGGCGATGAGTCCCATCGGCGACTTCCGTCGAGATGCGTCGGCAACGGCTGTGCGAGATTCCGTCCGGCCCTTTGATGCGGCGGCCGGCCCGGCGGCAGGCGTGGCCTCCGGAATCGGAGGTCCCCAGGTTCCGCTGTCCGGCGCTCTGCCGAACGCCAGCGAATCGTCATCGAGAGACTCGTCACGCGGCCGCGCCTTCTCGAATTCGGCCGGCATCGAGGCTTGCGGGCGTCCCTGCTTCGGGAGCCGCCCCAGGTAGTCGAGGGCGCTGGAATTCGTGGGGTCGATTCGAACGACCTCCTCCAGTTGCAATCGTGCCGAATCGAAGTCCTTCGAGTTGAAGGTCTGAATGGCTGTGGCCAGGAGTCCTTCGACCCGTTGTTCCGCCTCACGGCGCTTCGCCTTCGCGCGCTCGATCCGCTCCGATGCCTGATCGTTCGTGACGTCGACGAGGAAAATGCGGGACCAGAGATCGATGGCCTGCTGGAGATCGCCGCTGGCGAAGGCCCGGTCGCCGTCGGCCAGATATTGCTCGATCCGTTTCTGGTCGTCGGCGCTGGTCTCGCTGGGGGCCGTCGTGAAATCGAATCCTCCAATGGACGAGGCCGGCGCTGCCGAGTCAAAGCTGAAGCCGCTGGCAGGGAGGGAGCTTCCTGGAGCGTCAAAAGAGAAATTGCCCGAGCCGCCTTGCGAATCGAACGAAAACGCCGTCGAGGCTGGAGCCGGAGTGTCCGGCGCCGGCGAAGGAACAGGGTCGAAGGAAAAGCCGGATCCGGAGGCCGTGTCCGCTGATGGCGGCGCTTCCGGAGTGGCAAACGAAAAGTCTTCAGGCTTTGCGGCTACAGGCTGCGGCGGTGCGGAGCTCTCCCCGAAAGAGTAGGCGGCGGGTGGGGATGCAGGAGCAGCCGGCGTCGCGGTCTTGGACGCAGCGGAACCTGCGAGCGAAAGATTGGCAAAGGGATCCGAAGCAGGTTGCGGGGGACGCTTGTCCTCTTCGAATGTGAAGCCAAAGTCCGTGGGATCCGTGGAGCGTTTCGGCGTGGCGCCTCCCGATGCCGGCGGATCGACGATGAATGACGGGCTGGCGTTGGCGCCGAAGTCGAAGGAGGGCGCCGAAGGCGGTGCCGCGGTCTTCGCAGCCGGGCCTGCGGCGACGAGCTGCTCCATCTTGGTGATGGCCGGATGCGCCGCGTCGAGCGCCCGCGCCTTTTCCAGATCGAGGCGGGCGGCCGGGAGATTCGCCGACTGGAGGTGCTGCTGGCACTTGGCCAGGAACTGATCGACGAAAGGCGCGGCCTCCATCTTCTCGCGGGCCTCATCGCCGAGGATGCGCGCTTCGTCGTTCATCAGGTCGTTGGTCAGGACCTCGGTCGTGATGTTGAGCACCCGTTGGAAGTCCCGGGCCTCCATCGCCTGCCGTGCGACCGCCATGGCGTCGCTCGCGGACGGCACGGCCACGAGCTGTTCGACGTCGATCGGCGCCGCTGGATTGCGGGTCTTCTCCTGGAGCTTCTTGGCCGGATCGAAGAGCGGATCCATCTTGAGAATGAGCTCGCATCCCGCGAGCACATCCTCGGTTCGCCCCTGACGGTAGAGAGCCAGGGCTTGCTGAAAGGTCGCGCTCACGCGATCCTTGACCGCGGTCGAAAGCGACGGATTTCCAAGATAGGCCATGCGTTTGGTGTCTCCGAGCTGTCCGATTATAACCGCCGCGCCACGCGTTTCCGCAGGCTATACTGCCGCGCCGTGTTCGCGACCTTTTGCGGCGCGCCGGCAAACCGGAGGAGCGCTCGTTTCAACGCCGCGAGCGCGCATTCCAGGGAGGAACGCCATGGACTATGTAGCGACGGAGAAGGCTCCCAAAGCCATCGGGCCCTATTCGCAGGCTGTTCGCGCCGGAAGCGTTCTGTACGCCTCCGGCCAGATTCCGATCGATCCCGCAACGGGAGAGCTCGTCGGCGGTGATTTCGCGACCCAGGCCCGACGCGTTTTCGCCAACCTGGCAGCAGTACTCGAGGCTGGCGGAACGGACTTCCAGCACGTGGTGAAGGCGACCGTCTATCTGACGAGCCTCGGCGATTTTCAGACGCTCAACGGCATCTACGCCGAGCAATTCGGCGATCACAAGCCGGCCCGCAGTACGGTGGGTGTGGCCCAGTTGCCCAAGGGCGCCACCGTGGAAATCGACGTGGTCGCGGTGTTGTAGAGGTGAGGGCTGGCCGGGGCCGCGTTGCCGGCGCGGAGGCATTCCCGACACCCCGCCGGCGTGTGCCGAGTCGGTGAGACGTGAAGTTCCGTCCCCGTTTGGGGCCCCTGAGCCGTCCGAAGGCTCCGGGCTGGATGCGAGTAACGGCTAACTTGCTCGACCGCAGGCAATTATCCGCGCTATTCACTGGTTATTTGCTACTGAGTGGCACTTCCATTGCAGCATTTGGGCGTCAGCACGGCCGGAGACTTCTCGATGAAACGTCTGATCCCCCTGGTGGTAGCGTTTGCCGTTGCAAGCCCGCTGTTCGCGTCGGCGCGTCTGACTTTCAATCTGAAGAATGGTCCCACCGCGATCGCCTGGCCGCAGAGCGCCTTCCCGGTTCCGTACACCATCGACCGGAGCGTCCTCGGGTCGTTTCCGTCAGGTGAGGAGTCGATCACGAGCGCCTTCAGGGAGTGGACGACCGTGCCGGGAAGCGCCGTCAAGTTCAAGTATGACGGGCTGGTCGACAACGTCAGGGCGGGGCAGGACGGAAAGAACGTCGTGACCATGAGCGATCCGATCTTCAGCAGCGGAAGCAACTTTCTGGCGATGACCAGCTACTGGAACGATGACGACGGCAATATCGTGGAGTCGGACATCCAGATCAACAGCATCGCCGCCAGCGGCCACTACAACATCAAGCAGCTCGTGGAGCACGAGGTCGGACACTTCCTGGGCCTCGACCACTCGGCCGTCGTCTCTTCCATCATGTACCCCTATGTCGGTGAAGAGGGATCGGCCACCCTCGACAGCGATGACCGCATCGCCATGAGCCAGATCTATCCGATGAGCGACCCCTCGTCGGGAGCCACCGTCCGCGGGACGATCCGCAGCGACAGCGGCGGCATCTTCGCCGCCCAGGTCGTGGCACTCAACGACAATGGGGAACCGATCGCCACCGCGCTCAGCGCCGCCGACGGCAGCTTCGAGCTGAGCGGCGTCCCCAGCGGCAGCTATCGCTTCTACGCCGAGCCGCTCGACGGCCCCGTCGACACGAACAACCTCTCCGGCATCTACCGGAGCGCGAAGGTCGTTCCGTTCCGCACGCAATTCGCCTCTTCGAAGTCGATGCAGGTCACGAGCGGGCAGCATTATCAGAACGTCGAGGTGAAAACGGACGGCATGCCGGTCTCTCTCAATCCGCGCTACATCGGCTTCATCGACCCGGCGACCATGAAAGCAGAGCTCGACTCCGCTCCGATCACAGTGCACGCCGGCCAGACCATCTCCTTCGCCATCGGCGGCGACGGCTTTGCCGGGGGCCTGGCCACATTCGATGTTCTGAATCCGAGCGTGAAGCGCGTCTCGCCCTTCCACGCAGCCGGCAACTTCGTCTGGGCCACATTCTCAGTCGCCGCCGACGCCCTTCCCGGTTCGGCCGTGGTCATGGTCACGAATACAGGGGAGACTGCGGCGTTCACCGGAGCTCTGAAGATCGAAGCGGGATCGAGCAGGACGCGCGTCGCCAGAAGGTGAGCGGGCTGCAGGGCCGGCATCAGGGGTTATCGATCGGTGTGATCGCGAGGCCTCCCGCGGAGGTCGTCTCGATACGATAGGCGTTGTAGCGCCCATCCGTGTCCAGGTGTCGTGATGACAGGAAAGTCCACACCATGGCGTTGATCTCGGTCGAACGGATGTAGTAATTGTGGTCGTGATTGGGAATCACACGCAGCTCGGCAGGAAAGCCAGCACTCGAGAACGATTCCTGGGTCTGACGGACGATATTGAGCGGGAAATAGGGGTCCTTCGTTCCGACGACGATGAACAGCGGGATCTTTCGTTCTGCCAGCGACACGATTCCTGGATCACCTGCGCCGGCAAACGCGCCGGCATGTACCGCGACGGCCGCCAGGAATGTGGATTCCAGCGGCGCCATCATCAGAGCGAACCTCGCACCTGCGGAGTGACCAAACGCATAGATTCTCCGCGAGTCGATGCGGTACTTGTTGCGAAGGAACGCGATGATGTCGCCCAGGAGCTCGGGACCGTCGTCAGGGATCGCCCACTGCCTGCGATCCAATGCGTCCGGTGCCGCCAGGACGATACCCTCTGAGTCAGCTAGTTTCTCCCACTCACTGATCAGAGACACGCCGTCCCGTCCGGAACCGTGGAAGAGCAGCAGAACGGGCGCCGGAGACTCAGCCGAAAGGTGCTGTGGAGCATAGACATAGCAAACCCGTTTGCGCCCGCCCGACTCGATCGTTTCCTTCGTCATCGCAGACGCCGCGGAGGCGTGACGCACGGCCACGAGAAAGAGTGCGGCCACGAACATGGCTCGCCATGGGATCTGTCCTGTCATAGGGATTCCTCGTCTCGCATGTCCAGCCGGACC
>JADGNX010000006.1 GCA_017883265.1 Thermoanaerobaculia bacterium | reverse complement strand
ACCGGGAAGCTGTAGAAGAGGTTCAGCCGTTCAGGCGACGGCTGGAACGATGCTGACGGTTTCGCCCCGACGGTCGTGCCATGACGGCTCATCGGACTTCCGGTGGGTGGTGGCTCGCCGGTGGGTGGGGTGCAGGGTCGCGGGGTCGAGGTCCCTCGCCCGCGAAGCCCTTGAAGAGCGAGTTGCCGTATCCCGCTAGCGGATTGGTTTTGCTCATCATTCACCGGGTTTGCGTACCTCTGTGCGACGTCCCCGGCAGCCGAGCCCTAGCAATTCCTTGATCCGTCTGCTCTCATCTGAGCGGGGAAGACACCGATGCCGCCGCTTTCCGGGGGGGAAACGCGATGAATCACGCAACCGTCGTCCGCACTGGGCGCAGCCGCTTTGGCGCGTTAGCTGTCGTCGCGGCGCTCGCCGCCAGTGTCGGCCTCACCGTAGGGTCGACGGCTCCAAGCCTTGCATTAGCGCCGACTTTGAGCTCGTTGGCGATCACTCCGACGGCGTTCGATTTGGTCAGTATGTGCTGATCGAGAAGATCGCCACCGGCGGTATGGCTGAAGTCTGGAAGGCTCGGATGCGGGGGGTGGAGGGATTTCAGAAGATTGTGGCCATCAAGAAGATCCTCCCGCACCTCTCCGACAACCAGGAATTCGTCGACATGTTCATCGACGAAGCCAAGTTCGCGGCGCAGTTGAACCATAACAACATCATTCATATCTACGATCTGGGCAAGATCTCAGGCTCCTACTACATCGCCATGGAATATGTCGACGGCGGTGATCTGAAGAGCATCATCAGCCGCGGCGAGAATTCCGGACATCCGCTGACCGTCGAGCTGGCACTCTTCATCGCCTCGAAGATCGCCTCGGCCCTCGATTACGCACATCGCAAGCGCGACTTCGACGAGAAGGAGATGGGTCTGGTCCATCGCGATGTCTCGCCGCAGAACGTGCTCGTTTCGCATGACGGCGACATCAAGCTCTGCGATTTCGGTATCGCCAAGGCCGCCTCGAAAGCGTCGCACACCCATACGGGAGCCCTGAAGGGAAAGCTCCAGTACATGTCGCCGGAGCAGGCCTGGGGGAAGCCAATCGATCGGCGATCGGACGTCTTCGCCCTCGGCACGGTCCTCTACGAGATGCTCACCAGCAGCCGTCTCTTCGGAGGCGACAGCGAGATCTCCATCCTCGAACAGGTGCGCGAGGCGCGCGTGCCGCCACCCTCCCGGATCAACGACGAAGTGCCGCCGGAAGTCGATCGCATCGTGCTGAAGGCTCTGGAGAAGGACGCCGATAAGCGCTATCAGACCGCCGGCGAGATGGCGCGAGAGATCGACGCGGTCCTCTACACATTTCGTCCCACGCCGACCAGCGCCGATCTGGCGATTCACATGCATCGGATCCACAGCGCCCAGCCGGCGCCCCCACCCCCGCAACATTTCGATGACGCCGCCGATGAGCCCACTGCGATCGATGACGGCCCAGGCGCCGAGTTGGCGCCGGTGGTGGCGATCGGGAAGACTTCCCCACCGACCCAGGAGGTCCCCCGTCCTCCGGTCGTCGCGCCGGTCGTCCAGCCGGTCGTCACGCCGATCACCGCGCCAATCCCCGCTTCTGAGCGTCATCACGACGTTGTGCCGTCCTCGCCGCTGACCGTCCCGGAGAAGAAGCGCTCGATGCTTCCGGCGATCATTGCCGTTGTCGTGCTGGCCGGCGTCGCCGGAGCGTACTTCATGTTCCGAGGCGGTGAGCGGCCGTCCTCGCCGCCGGCCACGACGACGGTCCCTGCGTCACCCATCCCGAATCAGCCGCCCCAAACGGTCTCGGCGCAGCCGGGAGCAGCGGCGCTCACGACCGCGCCTCTGACCGGCTCTGCGGCGGGGACGACCAATGCAGCATCCGCTCCTGCGGCGGCGGTGGTCGACACCGCTCAGGTCGACGCGGAAGTCCAGCGTCGCATCGCAGCCGAAAGGGCGCGCCTCCAGCAGCAATCTGCTCCATCGCGCTCGATTCCCGTGCCCGTCGCCGTCCCGCCCAAAGCGCAGCCTCCCGCCGCGCCCCCTCCGGCCACCGCGTCAACCCCGCCGGTTCAGGAGCGCCTCGCGGTCACCGCCAGCCAGGCTCCCGCCCCTTCGCCCGTCGAGCCGGCTGCGGAAACGCCGGCTCCGCCGGCGCGCGCGCATGAAGGCGATCTCGTGCCTCCCGGGACGGAGGGACTCCGGCCGCCGCATATCATCAATCGCGCGCCTGTCGTGTATCCGAGAGCCGCTAAGTTCGAGCATGTCGAGGGAACGGTCATCCTCTCTGTCCTGGTTTCGGAGACAGGGAAGGTTCTCGAGGTCAAGACTCTTCGAGGGGTGAATCGCGGCGGCGGTCTCAATGAGGCGGCCATCGAATGCATGCGGCGCTCGACGTTTGCACCGGGAACCAAGGACGGCGTCAACGTCAAGTCGTACGTGACGGTGCCGATCGAGTTCAAGCTATAATCGCCCGCCGCCCGGCCGGGCAGACGCACAATCGGAGGTTCAAGGGATGCCGATCCTCACCGATCAGCAGAGAAAATTCTACGAAGGCACTCTCGAGGTCACGAGGCAGGAGGTCAGCGACCTCAAGGACCAGATCGAGGAAGAGTTGTCCAAGGTGAAGGACCGGATTGCCGATCTTCAGAGCGCCCTTGCCGCTTCCAAGCAGATGCATGAGGCAGCGTGTAACCGGCTCGGCATAGCGAACGATCTCGACGACGAGGAGTCGGACGAATCGAGTTGACGCCTCTATACTCCAACTCTTGAACTGCCGACTCTTCACTGCCGCGGCATTGGTGGCTGCGGTCGCCTGCGGAGCGCCCTCCCACGTGGGGGTGATCGATGATCTCGGACGACGCGTAGAGGTCCCGTCCCGGATCCATCGCGTCGTCACCCTGGCACCCAATCTGACCGAGATGGTGTACGCACTCGGCGGCCAGAAGCTCCTCGTCGGCACAGACGATTTCTCGGACTTTCCACCGGAAGCGAAACGGCTCCGCAAGGTCGGAGGAATGCAGCCGAATGTCGAACTGATCGCCGCACTGTCCCCGGATGTGGTGCTGGCGACGACAAACGGCAATCATGCCTCCCTGGCACCATCGCTGGCCTCGGCCCACATAGCGATGTTTGTCGTGGCCGGCGAGCGTCTCGAGCAGATTCCGTCCGGCCTCCGGAAGGTGGCTGACATTCTGAAACTGACCAGCGGCGAGGAGGCTTCCTCTGCCCTTCGGCGGGCTATCGAGCGCCAGCGCCGCCATCGCATCCATCCGCCATCAGTCCTGTTCGCGGTCTGGGCCAGTCCGATGTATGTGGCCGGCGGGGAGACCTTCATCGACGATCTGATCGCGCTCACCGGCGCGAAGAATGCGGTCCCTCCGACAATGCATGGCTGGCCGGCGTTCTCGCTCGAATCGTTCGCCGCCAGTCCTCCCGACATTCTTCTCTACCCGGGAGCGTCCGTAAGCCGAAAGCAGATCGACGCCGTCCTCGAGCGCGTGCCGCACTGGAAGGGGACGGTGGCGGCGGTCGACGAGAACCGTTTTACGCGGCCCGGGCCGCGGGTGGCACAGGCCGCTGCCGACCTCAACGCGATCCTCGACCGGTGGAAGCCGACGCCGTGAATTCGGCGAGCGATTTGCGGCGTCTGCTCTTCCTCATCGCCCTGCTCCTGGCGATCGTTGCTACGGCTATTCTCGTGGGAGTCACTTTCGGAGCCAGCGGGGCCGGACTGCGAACGCTTTTCGGTTCCGACCCAACGGCACGCCGTATCGTGATGGGGATCCGCCTTCCGCGAGTTCTGCTCGCAGCCCTGGAGGGGGCAGCGCTGGCCGTCGCCGGCCTGACGTTTCAGACCCTGCTGCGCAATCCTCTGGCCGATCCCTTCATCCTCGGAGTCTCCGGCGGCGCAGCTTCGGGGGCTGCTGTCGGGATCGCGCTCGGCATCGCCCGGCGTCATCCGGCAGCGATTCCCCTTCTCTCGTTCGCCGGCGCATGCGGGGCCACGGCGGCTGTGTTTCTTCTGGCGCGCCGCCGGCGAGGAGTCGACCCGATCCGCCTGATCCTCTCGGGGCTGGTGCTCAACTCGTTCTTCTCTGCCATCATTCTCGTCTCGCTCTCGCTCTCGCCGAACAGCGACCTGACTGTGGCCTTCCGCTGGATGATCGGCAACCTCGCCGGCGCCTCGTGGAACGATGTGATCGTGCTAGCCGTGTCGCTGGCAGTCGCGCTGGTTGTCCTGGTCTGGATTGCCAACGACCTCCGGCTTTTCTCCTTCGGCGAGGAGGACGCCAGCGGACGGGGCGTCGCTGTGGAGCGCGTCAAGCTCGCCGGCTACGCCACCGCGTCGCTGTTGACCGGAGCCGCTGTTGCCGTCAGCGGCATCATCGGCTTCGTCGGTCTGCTCGTCCCTCATCTCGTGCGCATGGCCTGGCGGCGCGATTACCGCCATCTGCTGCCGCTTTCCGCTCTTGCGGGGGCGGCGCTGGTGGTGACTTCCGACGTCGTCTCGCGCACCATCGCGCCGCCCCTGGAGCTGCCGATCGGCGCGCTCACCGCGTTCCTCGGCGTTCCCTTTTTTCTGCTGCTCCTGAGGCGAGAGACTTAAGTGCTGCAGCTGGATCGGATCTCGTTCTCGTACGGCGGAGGCACCCTTGCCATCGACGGCGTGACCCTCCGCTTCGAGCCGGGCGAGCTCGTGGCTCTGACCGGGCCGAACGGTTCCGGCAAATCGACACTTCTCAAATGCGCCGCGCGTGTACTCGTTCCACAGTCGGGCAGCATCCGGCTCGACGACCAGGAGTCACGTCAATGGCTGCCGAAAGCCTACGCGCGCGCCGTCGGCTATCTGCCTCAGAACCCCGAGCCGGTCGTACCGATACGGGCGATCGATGTCGTCGTTTCCGGCAGAGCGCCATGGCTCGGCCGTTTCTCCTGGGAGTCGGCGCGCGACTATGAGGAAGCGGAGAGGGCGCTCCGGCTCTGCGACGCTGCGCATCTCGCGGAGAGGTATCTCGACGAGATGAGCGGAGGTGAGCGGAAGCGGATCTTCCTGGCCCGCGTACTGGCGGGGGAGCCGAGGCTGATCCTGCTCGACGAACCACTGACGGCGCTGGACGTGGCGCACGTGCAGCAGCTCGCCGCGCTCCTTCGTCAGGTCGTCGAGCGGACGACGGCTACTGTGATCTTCTCCTCTCACGAGCTGAACTGGAGTGCCGCCTACGCCGACCGGATGCTGGTCATGAATCGGGGACGGGTCGTCATGGACGGCCGCCCGCGCGAGGTCATGACGCCGGAAGTGATGCGCGACGCGTTCGGCTTCGATGCCGAGGCGGTGACGACGGCCGGCCGGACGTGGATCGTGCCGAGGGTGTAGGAAACCAGAAACCAGAAACCAGAAACCAGAAACCAGAAACCAGAAACCAGAAACCAGAAACCAGAAACCAGAAACCAGAAACCAGAAACCAGAAAGGCTCTTGTCCGCATCGAGGACCAGTCAAGTCCGCTGATGAACGGAGTTGGCAATTCGACCACGATCTCGGTTCGGGGTTATTTCTGGTTTCTGGTTTCTGGTTTGCTTTCTGCCCTCACTCGCGGCGTTATACTTGCCGTTTGCCATGATCCGCTTCGAAGACATCCTCGACAAGGTGGAGAGTTACAAGCCGAGCTTCGACGAGGAGCTTCTTCAGAAGGCCTACATCTTCTCGGCCCTGGAGCACAGGGGGCAGGTCCGCAGCTCCGGCGAGCCGTATCTCGTCCATCCCCTCAATGTCGCTTACATCCTCGCCGATATGCGTCTCGACGAGACCTCGATCGCCGTCGGCCTTCTCCACGATGTTCTCGAGGACACGCTGACGACCAAGGAGAAGCTCGAGGAGCTCTTCGGCGAGGAGATCGCGGACCTCGTGGACGGCGTCACCAAGATCTCCCGCTACGCCTACGTCTCGAAAGAGGAGCAGCAGGCCGAGACGTTTCGCAAGATGCTCCTGGCCATGGTTTCGGACCTCCGCGTGGTGCTGGTGAAGCTGGCCGATCGCCTCCACAACATGCGGACCCTTCAGTTCCTCGCCGAGGAGCGGCGGCAGAGCATCGCCAAAGAGACGATGGAGATCTACGCTCCGATCGCCAACCGCCTCGGGATGGGGAAGGTCAAGAGCGAGCTCGAGGACCTGGCGTTCCGCTACATGCACCCGCGGGAGTTCGAAGAGCTGAACGAGGCGGTAAACGAGAAGATGAAGGGATCGGGCGACATTGTCGACCGCATCCGCACGACTCTCGACGGCAAGATGAAAGAGAACGCCATCGATGCCGACGTGCACGGCCGGGTCAAGTCGATCTATTCGATCTACCAGAAGCTGCGGCGTCAGGAGACGGACATCGGCCAGGTCTACGACTATCTGGCCTTTCGAATCATCACTCCGACGATGAAGGATTGTTACGCCTCGCTCGGCATCATCCATCAGATGTGGCGGCCGGTCCCGGGGCGGATCAAAGACTACATCGCCATGCCGAAGCCGAACTTCTATCAGTCGCTCCACACGACGGTCGTGGCCGACCAGGGCCAGCCGTTCGAAGTCCAGATCCGGACTCGGGAGATGGACCTGATCGCTGAGCAGGGGATCGCGGCGCACTGGAAGTACAAGGAAGGGCGGTTGGCGGCTTCTCGCGACGACAGCAACTTCCTCTGGCTGCGCCAGCTCGTGGAATGGCAGCACGAGATCAAGGATCCCCGGGACTTCATGAACTCCCTGAAGATCGATCTCTATCCGGATGAGGTCTATACCTTCACTCCGAAGGGGGACGTCTTCGCCTTTCCTCGCGGAGCCACGCCGCTCGATTTCGCCTACCGCATCCATACCGACGTCGGTCACCGCTGCGGCGGGGCCCGGGTCAACGGCAAGCTCGTCTCTCTCCGGACCGCCCTCAAGAACGGCGACATCGTCCAGATCATGACCGGTCCGAACCAGACCCCGAGCGGGGAGTGGATCAGCCAGGTCGTCACCTCCAGGGCCCGTCACAAGATCCGGCACTGGCTCAACACGGAGCAGAAGAACCGCTCGATCGAGCTGGGGCGGAAGCTGATCGAGAAGGAAGCCAAGCGCCACAAGGTCCAGATCCGAAAACTGGTGGCCGAGAACGCTCTGGACGGCGTGCTATCGGAATACGGTCTGGCCAGGCTGGATGATCTCTACGCCGACGTCGGCTACGGCAAGATTTCCGCGCGCTCGATCCTGGAGCGATTCGCTCCGGCCCGCGATAAGGAAAAAGAGCCCGAGGTCGGCGTCATCCAGCAGGCCGTGAGGCGGATCTTTCCTTTTACCGGTCCGCAGTCGATCAAGGTTCGTGGGTATGACGACCTCATGACCTATCTGGCCAAGTGCTGCACCCCGCTCCCGGGGGAGCAGATCGTTGGTTATGTGACACGTGGCAAAGGAGTTGCGGTTCACAGCGCGAATTGCCCCAACGTCCGGAATCTAATGTTCAACCCCGACAGGGAGATCGCCGTCGAGTGGGCCGATCAGAGGGCTGCGCAGTTCTCCGTGGAGCTCGACATCCTCATGGACGACCGGCAGGGGATCCTGGCACGGGTGATCTCCACGATCGCCAACCTCAAGACGAACATCCGTCAGATGGATACCCGGACTGGTGAGGGAAAGGCGACGGTCGAGATGGTCCTCGAGATCTCGGACCTCAAGCATCTGGAGAAGGTCGTCCGGGCGGTATCCGGCATCGAGGGTGTCGCACAGGTAGCGCGGAAGTACAACACCCGGCAGGCCACTGCATAATAGGTGCTGACCTCTATCGGGCAGCCTTCCGGATGGCGCCCGACCGGATGCAGCGGGTACAGACATTCATGCGGCGGACGGCGGAACCGACCAGGACGCGCACGCGCTGGAGATTCGGCAGCCAGCGGCGGCTCGAGACGTTGTGAGCATGGCTGATCCGGTTTCCAAAGACCGGGGCCTTGCCGCAGACTTCACACATTTTTGCCATGATGGCTCCTCGATGGTGCGAAAGGCGTGGATTCTAACGACCCATTTTCATACGCGCAAACCTTTTTCTTTTATTGAGGAAGATTTGGGGGCGTAGAATCAGCCGTATCTGTTGGCGAGTCTATGTCTTGTAGAGTTGACATACTTCGGGAAACGTTGTACTTTCAGGCCATCTTTCACAGAACTGAGCCACGAGAAGTGAGTGAGATGGATGGGGTGAGCGGTGTTCTTCTCAAAGAGCAAAAATGTCGTCGGCCTTGATATCGGTTCCTCGGCGGTAAAACTCGTCGAGCTGAAAGAGAAAAAGGGTGGAACGTTCCAGTTGGTCAAGGTCGGACTGGAGCGACTCTCTCCGGAAGCGATCGTCGACGGCTCGATCATGGACTCGTCCCTGGTCGTCGAGACGATCCAACGGCTGAACAGCGAGCAGAACGTAAAGAATTCCAATTACGCGACATCGCTCTCCGGTCACTCGGTCATCATCAAGAAGATCTCCCTCCCCGCCATGTCACCTGAGGAGTTGGCCGAATCGATCCAGTGGGAAGCCGAGCAATACATCCCCTTCGACATCAACGATGTAAACCTCGACTACGTCCCGGTAGCCGGTTCGGGCACCGGAGACAACGTCGAGGTCATTCTCGTGGCCGTCAAGAAGGAGAAGATCAACGACTACACGTCGGTGATCAGCCAGACCGGCAAGGTGCCGGCCCTCGTCGACGTCGACGCCTTTGCCCTCCAGAACTGTTACGAGATGAACCACACAGTGCAGGAGGGGAAAGTCCTGGCGCTGGTCAACATCGGCGCCTCAGTGACCAACGTCAACGTCCTGTCCGGATCGAACTCCCTCTTCTGGCGCGACATCACGTTTGGCGGCAATCAATACACCGACGCCATTCAGCGCGAGCTGAGTCTCTCGTTCGAGCAGGCCGAGGCCCTCAAGAAGGGCGAGGCGGTCGCCGATCACAGCATCCAGCAGGTCATCCCCATCCTCAACTCCGTATCGGAGGATTTTGCGGGCGAGCTTCGTAAGACCCTCGATTTCTTCACAGCCACGTCGGGCGCCGACCGCGTCGACGAGGTGGTGCTCGCCGGAGGCGGTTCGGGCGTTCTGAATCTCGACTCCATCCTCCGCGACAAGTTCGGCATCCCCGTGTCGATCATGAACCCCTTCCAGAACATCAGTTTCAATGAGAGCGAGTTCAACCCCGAATGGGTGGCAGAGGTGGCGCCGAGTATGGCCATAGCAGTCGGTCTGGCCATTCGGAAGCTGGGGGACGCGTGATCAAGATCAACTTAGTTCGTGAGGGGAAAGCCGCAGTCCGCGGCGGGGGACAGGCTGCGTCCGCAGGACCGGCTGCCAGCTCAGGACCGAGCAACATTAATAATATGCTCATCATCGGCCTGCTCCTCGTCGGCATCGTGCTGGCCGGAGGGTACTGGCTGGTCAAAAACCGCCAGCTGGCCTCGAAGGTAGAGCAGGTCGCGACGCGGAAGGCCGAAGCGGACAAGCTTCAGCACATCATTCAGGAAGTGGCCCAGTATCAGACGCAGAAGGACTCGCTGCAGAGGCGCATCGACCTGATCAATCAACTCAAGCAGAACCAGAAAGGGCCGGTGCGGATCCTCGATCGCATCAGTCAGGACCTGCCTGATCTGGTCTGGCTCGACAAGATGACCGAGAACGGCGGAGAGATCATTGTGGCGGGACGCGGCCTGAACCCGAACGCCGTCGCGAATTTTGTCGAAAATATCAAGTCCGATCCGATCTTCGAAGAGCCGCAGCTGTCCACTCTGGTGCAGATAAGCACTGCGCCGATCGTTTACAGCTTCGATATGACCTTTCATTTCACGTACGCACCGAAGACACCGGGGATGGCTGCGGCGACCTCGACGGCGCCTGGAGCCCCGGCCACGAGCTCGTCCGGTGTGCCGGGCGGCAGGGCGAAGGGGTAGGGGGCGGCTATGGCTCTGAATGTCGGGCTCGACGGCAAGCCCTGGTACTACGGCCTGGGGATCGGACTTTTTCTGGCCGTGGTCTGTGTCGGCCTGGTCCAGTACCTCCTCATCGGCGATATCGAGACCAAGATCAAGAGCGCGGACTCCCAATTGACCGACCTCGACAATCAAATCGCGCAGGGGCGGGCGGCAGAACGGAAGCTTCCGCAATTCCGCGAAGAGGTGGCCCGTCTTCAGGTCGAGCTCGAAAAGCTGCGCCGCATTCTGCCGTCAAACCGCAATACGGAAGAGATCATCAAGAAGATCAAGGCGCTCGTCGACCAGGGCGACTTCCTCCTGAAAAAGATTTCCTTTCCCGCCATCGGGACGCCTCAGGGCAGCGATCCCTATGCCGAATGGCCGATCTCCGTGGAGATGGAAGGCGGCTACCATAACCTCGCCATCCTGTTCAATCGGTTGAGCAACTTCTCGCGGATCATCAACGTGGAGCAGTTCACGATCACGGCGCTCGGTTCGCAGTTCGACCGGACCGTCGCGACCTCCTTCACGGCCAAGACGTTCGTCTATGTCGAGCCGTCGGCGCAGGCGGCCGCACCGGCCGGCACGAAGCCGCCCAAGGGACCGAAATGATGAACAGCCTCTGGCGAAGCCTCCGATTCACGGTTCTCTTTCTGCTGGTGGGCGCGGTCATCGCCACCCTCATGGCGCAAACCCGACCGGCCGGCCCGCCGGCGGTAACGCAGACCGGAACCTTTTCGGCGCCGGGCGCCGAGCAGAGTGTTCAGCAGAGTCTCCAGGAGATCCTTGAGGAGCCGAGCGCGCCCGATGCCTATCACTACGACCCGCAGGGCCGTCGTGATCCGTTCCGAAGCCTCATCGGCCCCGCTCCGAAACTCGACGGCAGCCGCAAACCCGGCGTCCCTGGTTTCCTCATCGATGAGATCAAGCTGCAGGGTGTGGTCCGGACTAAGCAGGGCTTCGTAGCCATGGTGAACGGCCCCGACAACAAGGGATATCTGATCCGGATCGGCGACAAGGTGCTGGACGGCGAGGTCATCAGGATCACGCCGACCGGGGTCGTTTTCCGTCAGGAAGTCAACGATCCGACGCAAATCGAGCGATTCCGCGAAGTACCGAAGGATCTGTCCCTCGAGACGCAGAAGAAGAAGTAGAACGGACTGGGCGATGGCGTGGAGGGTCGTGTAATGGTGAAGGTGGGAAGTATGAAAAGAGCGATGCCTGTGCTGCTCGTGACGAGTTTCATCTCGTTGGCCGCGACGGGAGGATTTGCGTGGCCTCACAGGTCGTCCGCCGCGAAACCGCCGGCTGGCGATCCGAGCGCCGCTGCTTCCGTCCTCGCCTCTGTCGAAGTGGGAAGCAATCCCTCGCGCCTGATTCTCCGCACCAGCGGAACACCGGCGTACACGTCTTACAGCCCGACCCCTGACGTGCTCGTCATCGATCTCTCCGGAGTGGCCAAAACGGGCTCGCTTTCCCTACCTCATGATCTCCCTCCCGGAATGGCATCGATCACTGCAGACGACGCGGTGGAGATGGGCAACCGCCTGACCCGAGTGACAATTCGCTTCTCTGAGCAGCAGACTCCGAAAGTCTCTGCCATCGACCATGATGTGGTGGTCGATCTGAGCGGGATGGATGCAAAAGCCTCCGCTGTCGCCACTGCCGACCTGGCCACCACGGCGCCGCCGGTCGCCGCTCCCTCATCGGAGGTGCCAACCGGCACTCCCGCGGGCCCGGCTCTTACCGAACCAGTGGCCATGCCCGAGAGTCCGAAGGTCGAGGCAGCACCGGTCGCACCTGCTGCCGAGCCGGTGGTCTCTTTCCGCAATGTCGAGCCTCTCCCCACCTCCGCCGCCCGCGTCCTGACCGCCGTCGAGACCCACGGCTCGGGCAACACGCTGCAGGTCCGACTGGCCAGCGACGGCGCCGTCCACTACAAAGCCTTCCGGCTCGATAACCCGGCCCGGATCGTCATCGACCTGAGCGGCGTGCGCGATGCCCTTCGCCAGAACAACGTGAACCTCGGCGATCCGTTCGTGAAGAGGATTCGCGTTTCCCAGTTCAAGGGCGGCACCGATCCGGTCACACGAGTGGTCCTCGACCTCGATGAAAAGGTCGACTACAACGTCGCCCGCGAGGGGAGCGGACTCAACGTCACGTTCGGTGCCAACGCCTATACAGCAACGGCAGCGCCCTCGCTCGCTGAACAGACCGCTGTCGAGGCGCCGAAAGTTGAGCCGAAGGTTGAAATGTCGCGGCCGGCGGCGGTCGTTGCCGAGGGCTCGAAGTCGCCGCTACCTCCGGCGGCTATCCGTTCCCCGGACGCGGATATCACGACGCAGGTTCCGACAGTCGTTTCCGAGGCGGTGAAGAATCCGGAGCCGGTGAAGAGCACGGACTGGAAGATGCCGGTGGATCCGACTCGCGGAGCCACACACATCATCACCGCGCAGGCTTCCCAGCCGGCTCCGAAAAGTCCTGCGCGGCGGGCGACCTCGAGCGCCACCTCCGCGCCGACCATGAGCGGTACGGCCGCCGCACCGAGCGACGACGTCTTTAACGACGCCACCGCGCAGCAGCCGGCGAGCGGAAACAGCGGGACGCAGCTGTCGGGTACGATTTCCGGAGCCGGCCGCTCACTGAGCGGCGGGGCGGACAAGGGATTCAACGGCGAGCCGATCTCCCTCAACCTCAAGGGTGCCGATATCAAGGATGTTCTTCGCACCTTTGCCCAGCTCACCGGCCTGAATGTAGCGGTCGATCCGGGAGTCACCGGCGAGGTCACCGTCGAATTCAATGAAGTGCCATGGGACCAGGCACTCGACATCATCCTGCGACAGAACCAGCTGACCTACGTTCTCGAAGGGAACGTGATGCGCATCGGGAAGATCGCCGATATTACACGCGAGGCTCAGGAGACCCTCGATCTGGCCGAGAAGGAAAAACTGAATGTGCCGCTGCGTACCGTCAGTTTCAAGTTGTCCTATGCCCGTGCGGCGGACGTCCAGGTCTTGATCAAGCAGATCGCCTCACCACGGGCCAAGATCATCGTGGACGCCAGGACGAATCAGATCGTGATCAGCGAGATCGCTCAGTATCTGCCGACCGAGAAGAACCTCATCGACTCGGTCGATGTGCCGACGCCGCAGGTGCTCATCGAGGCCCGGATCATCCAGACCACCAAGACGTTTCTTCAGCAGTACGGCATCTCCTGGGGTTTCAACGCCACTCTCAATCCCTCGCTCGGATCGGGCACCGGTCTGACTTTCCCCAACAGCATTTCACTGCAGGGGGGTCGCTTCGACTTCGCCTCGGGAAATCCGCTGATCACCGCGACGCTGTCGAATGTGCTCGGAACGTTCGATCTCGATTTCACTCTGGCCGCCGCAGAAGCCGAGGGGATGGTCAAGATCATTTCCGCCCCCAAGGTGACTACGACGGACAACGTGGCGGCCAGCATTGAGAGCGGCGTGCAGATCCCGTATCAATCCACCATAACCTCCGGGTCGATCTTGACGACCACGACCGTGTTCGTCAACGCCCTCCTGACCCTGGCCGTCACTCCGCAGATCACCGAGCAGGGAACGGTCATCATGGATATCTCGGTGTCCAAAATCGACCCCGGCGCGGCGTTACCGAATTCTCCTCCGCCTCTCACGACGCGCCGCGCATCGACCAAGCTCATGGTCCGAGACGGAGGCACAGCCGTCATCGGTGGCATCTACCAGTCGACGGAATCCAACTCACAGAACAGGGTGCCGTTCGTCAGTGATATCCCGGTGATCGGAAATCTCTTCAAGAATCACAACATCAACTCGACCCATGATGAGCTCTTGATCTTCATCACACCACGCATCATCAGGAACTCGTAGTGGAGGCGATGTCCGGAATGCCGATCATCGCGGGGAACCCAGGGGGCGCTATGAACTATCGAAAGACAATGTCAGTGGCCATCATCCTCTGCGCGCTTGGCGCGGCGCTGACCGGATGCAGCGAAACGAACCGTCAGACTTCGCCCATCGAGTTGATCGTCACGACGTCGCAGACGTTGCAGACGGTCGACCTTGCAGGCGGGACCAACTGCAACCAGAACCTGGGCACCATCAACATGGAGGCCCGCCTCAAGAACATCGCCAACGTCGGCAATTTGAACGACGTGAAGATCAGCAGCTATCGCGTCTCTTATGTTCGGACCGATGGCGGCAAGGTCGTTCCGCCGTCCTTCGTCCGCTCCATGTCGACGCTGCTTACGGTAGGCGGCGGCATCCAGAGTCTTTCAAACTTCATCGTCTTCGATGCGTCGGCCTTCTCGCAGGCTCCGTTTCCGGCGCTGCTGCCGCAGAACGGCGGTGTCGATCCGGAGACCGGTAAGCGCACGGTGCAGATGGATGTCATCGTGGAAGTCTTCGGTCAGACCCTGGCCGGAGAGGATGTGTCCGGGAGCACGCGATTCCCGCTGACGTTCTGCTTCAATTGCGGCGGCTGCTCCTGATGAGTAGGGACAGCATACCGGGAAGGCATCGATCGACCTGGGGTGGAGAGAGGACACGGGGGTTCAGAATGACGACATTGAGACAGAATCGAATTCTTTTGGGCGTGATCGCCCTGCTGCTTCTGCTGGCAGCCTGTAAGGGAGAATCGCCCACCGCCCCGACTTCCACACCTCCCACCGGAGGCGGCGGAGGAACCACCAGCACGGGGACCACCGTCACTCTGGCCGTTGCCAATAGCTCGCCGACAGTCAGCACCACGACGACCTTGACCGCCACAGTCACGGTCAACGGCACAGCAGCCGCCAACGGAACCGCCGTCGAGTTCTCGTCGACTGCACCGGGCATTTTCACCGATACGAACACAGGGACTTCCATCCGGACGACGACGGGCGGTGTGGCAACGGCAACCCTGACCTCGGCCTCGGTCGGTGCGGTCACCGTGACGGCCCGCGTCGGCACGGCGACGAAGACCTCGACCATCACGTTCACCGCTGTCGTCACAACGCCTCCTCCAACGCCGACGTCGCCGACTATCTCCTCGGTCTCGCCTACGTTCGGAAAACCACAGGGCGGCGATCTGGTTACCATCACCGGGACCAACTTCCGGCCCACGGTTCGCGTACTGTTCGATACCGGCAGCGGTACCCCCAAAGAGGGAACGGTCACCTCCGTGACGCCGACCCAGATCGTCGTGGTGACGCCGGCCGTGGACCTCGGCGCGACCACCCCGACGTTGAGCGCCAAGATCACTGTGGTCGTCTCATCCGGCGCGGCGAATGAAGAGCGGGTGAGCGCCGCCACACCGTTTACTTTCCAGATCGCCATTCTCACGCCGGCAATCTTCGCCGTCAGTCCTCCATCCGGATCGAAAGAGGGAGGAACGATCATCAAGATTACCGGCCAGGGTTTTCAGTCGCCATTGCAGGTGACGTTTGGCACGGGCAGCGGCCCGGGTCCCCTGACCGCCGCCGCAGAGCTCCAGGTTCTCACCGTGAACTTCAACGAAATCACGGCCGTGACGCCGCCGTTCCCGGCGACCGACCTGACTGCCCCCAACGGCCAGGTGACCTTGCGCGTTCTCAACGTCGCTTCCAACACGCAGGCCGCCCTCCCGCTTGCATTTCGCTACGTCTCGCCGGTGCGCGTTATCGCTTTCGGTCCCACTGAGGGACCCTTCACCGGCGGAACGAGGGTCACCATTGACGGCCAGGGGTTCGACGATCCGGTGGCCGTATCGATCGGAGGGGTCGCCGCTCAGGTCATCTCCGTCAGCGGAACTAAAATCGTCGCGATCACATCGGGGGTTGCGGTCTCCAGTTGTGCAGACGTCACCGGACCGGTGATCGTCACCAACATTTCGGCACAGGACACGGCTACATCTGCCCCCACCAATTTCATTTTCCGTGTTCTAAAACCGGCCATCATCGGAGTGTCACCCAACCCGGCGACTCCGGGCTCGTCGTTGACCATCACGGTGGCCAACGCCGTCGGAAATCCGCGTCTGACCATCGGCACCAGCGCGGTTACACCGCAATCGACGATCGTGAATCCCGACGGCACGACGACGTTCGTGGTGACAGTGCCGCCGAGCATCACATTGAATACTAAAGCCTGTGCTGCGGGAGGTACGGCGCCGATCCCGACGACGTTCAACGTGATCTTCCTCAGCACAACCACGACTTGTACCGACACCTTTACGAATGGCCTGACGGTCAACCCGCCTGCCACAGGAATAGTCTTCCTCAACCCCGCTTCGTTCGGTCCATTCATCTCAACTTCAAACACGGCCGTACCTCCAGCCGCATCGAACGCGGCGCCGTCCGCTCCTCAGACCCTTGCTTTCGTGAACAACGGCTTCGGCCCTCTCACGATCACCGGGACGAGCCAGAGTGCGGGCTGCGCCAACTTCAGCATCGGGGGCGTTCCTCCGGCAGCCACTGTCCTGCAGGAGTGTGGATCTGCTTCGATCACGGCCACGTTCATCCAGACCGCGCCCTCTGGGGCGAACAGCGTCTGCACGCTGTCCATCGCTACGGACGCCGGCACGCAAATCCTCACGCTCAACGGGACCGTGCACTAATCTAACCTCAGCTCGACTCATCGGACCGCCCCTTCGGGGGCGGTTCGCATCTCCGGCAGGCACACGAAGCGCGCGCGGTGGTTGCGCCGCGGCTGCCTTTCACGCAAGAATTAGTGGTTTTTTACCTGGCGATGGCCCAAGCGACGAATCCAAAGATCGAAGAGCTGCGAGCTCGGATCAAGACCGATCCGAAGAGCCGTCTCTTTTTTCCATTGGCCGAGGAGTTGCGCAAGATGGGGGCGCTGGATGAGGCCGAACAGGCGCTGCGCGCCGGCCTCGAACAGCACCCCACCTATCTGTCGGCCTGGGTCAGCCTCGGCCGCGTGCTGCGAGAGCGGGGCAACAGCCCGGGAGTCATCGAGGTCATGACCAGGGCGCTCCAGATCGACCCGGGAAACGTGGTCGCGGCGCGCATCCTGGCCGACACCTATCTGGAAACGGGCCAGAAGGTGGAGGCCATCAAGAAGTTCAAGCTGGTCCACGCCCTTCTGCCACAGGATCAGGACGTCGATGCGCTGATCGAGAAGCTCGACGCCGAGCTCAACCCGCCCGCGCCTGGTCCACGCCCGGAGCTCGGCGAGGATGCCGCTCCCGCCTCGATCGAACGGGAGGAGTTGTCACCTTCTGCGTGGCCTCCTGCGGGCGGCAGCCCGGAAGATCTGGTGAGAGGGGAAGCGGTCGGGAGCGAGGAGGCTTTGCCCGCTGACACCGCGCCGGCCGTTGCATCGTTCCCTCCAGCCATCGAGGATGTTCCGCCGGCGGCCGCTCTGGCACCGGCCGACTTCACGAGGGAAGTGAAGACTCCCGACTTCGAGCCGGCAGTCACGCCGGATGTCCCTGTCGCGGAGGAGCCAGGCTTCTCGCATCCCTCGCAGTTCGACGAAACGGCACCTCTTCGCTATGACTCGCGTGCCTTCGCTGTCGAGCAACCGGCAGGGATGCATATCGCCGGTCCCCAGGGCGACATCGCGGATGAGGCGAGGCTGATCGAACCTGAAGAGCCTTTCCCTCCATTCGCTGCCGACACGGCACGCCCGCCGCTCCAGGCGGAGGAACCCTCCCTTCCGACAGCCGAGCCTTCGGAACATCCCGCCGACGACGTGACGAATACGATCACCATGGGCGACCTCTACGCGCGCCAGGGTCTGGTCGACGATGCCCGGGAAATCTACTCGAGGGTGCTGGAGAGAGATCCCGGCAATGAGTCGATCCGGGCCAGGCTGGACGATCTGCAACAGCAGCCTGCGCCCGCTCCACCGCCGAGCGCGGTGGCGGCAAAGTCAGCCCGCCTGGAGGCCTGGCTCTCGAAGGTGAAGAGGGGGTCTGGAAGTGTTTAAGCAGATACTTGCCGCGCTCCTCGAGCGGGTCGAAGGGGCCATCGCAATCTCGCTCATCGGACTGGACGGTATCGCCGTCGAATCAGTCAATCCGGGAGGAGTGGCTCTCGACAGCATGGGGGCCGAGCTCGGCGGGTTCGTCAAATCGGCCCGTATCTCCAGCAGCGATCTCGATTCCGGAGAGGTCGAGCAGCTCACCGTAGTTACCGATCGCTATGCCATGTTTCTCTCCGCCGTTACTCACGAGTACTTCGTACTTCTCGTCATCGCTGCCACCGGCAACTACGGCCGGGCGCGATTCGAGCTCGCGCGCGCCAGAGGACCACTCCGCGCGGAACTGATCTGAGGAATCCTTTTTGAACCTGAAAGACATTCTCGAGCTCATCGACAAGGTTGCCGATCGCAATATCGGCCTGGTGGAGATCGAACAGGCAGGCGTCCGGGTCAGAATCGAAGGCCGCTCACCGCAGCCGGCTGCCGCAGCTCCCGGAGCAGAGTCGCGCGGCGCGTCCTTCGAGCCGGCGGGCGCACCGCTGCCGCCGGCCACTCCCTCACCCGGCCGCGACGCCCAGCCGGCCGCACCTCCCGAAGATGACACCGATCCGGCCTGGCATATCGTGACTTCGCCAATCGTCGGCACCTTCTATCGCGCTTCCAATCCCGAATCGGAGATCTTCGTCAACGTCGGCGACCGGGTCACGAAGGGAAAGGTTCTCTGCATCATCGAAGCGATGAAGCTGATGAATGAGATCGAGTCGGACATCGACGGAGTGATCGCCAGGATCTATCCACAAAACGGGCAACCGATCGAATATGGCGAGCGTCTGTTCGCGGTGCGCATCTGAGTGGACTCCTTCTGTTCTGATGGAGGACGGGAACACCGGCAGGCGGAAGGACTCTCGACTCCATGATCTCCAAGGTGCTCATCGCCAACCGCGGCGAAATCGCTCTCCGGGTGATCCTGGCCTGTAAGGAGTTGGGGCTGAAGACCGTGGCCGTGCACTCGGAGGCCGATCGCGACGCCCTTCACGTGCGCTATGCCGATGACGATGTCTGCATCGGCCCGGCGGTGTCGCGGCAAAGCTACCTCAACATCTCGAGCATCATCGCGGCGGCGGAGATCACAGGGGCCGACGCGGTCCATCCCGGATACGGATTCCTGTCGGAGAACCCGCATTTTGCGGAGATCCTCGACGAGTGCCGGCTGACGTTCATCGGTCCGCGAGCGGCGACGATCCGGCTCATGGGCGACAAGGCCGCGGCGCGAGACACTGTAAAGAAGATCGGGGTGCCGATTCTCCCCGGCAGCGACGGCCCGCTCTCCACAGTCGAAGAAGCCGCCGGCGTGGCCCGGGTCATCGGGTTTCCGGTCATCCTCAAAGCGGCGGCAGGGGGTGGTGGCCGTGGCATGAGGATCTGCTGGCAGGAGTCCGATCTCGAGACGGCGTTTCACGCCGCGCGAAACGAAGCCGAGCGCGCATTTGGCGTGGCAGACGTCTATCTCGAGAAGTATCTGGAGCGGCCTCGCCATGTCGAGATCCAGATTTTCGGCGACACCCACGGACGCATCGTTCACCTCGGTGAGCGCGAGTGCTCCATCCAGCGCCGCCACCAGAAACTGATCGAAGAGTCGCCCTCGGTCGCCGTCGATGCGGATCTGCGAAGACGCATGGGGGATGCCGCCATCCGCATCGCTCAGGCCGTAAATTACGTCAATGCCGGCACCATCGAGTTCCTGCTGGACGGAGAGAATTTCTACTTCATGGAGATGAACACCCGAATTCAGGTCGAGCATCCGGTGACCGAGGCGGTCACGTCGATCGATCTGGTGAAGGAACAGATCCTCGTAGCCGGCGGCGCCCCGTTATCGGTTCCGGAGGGTGTGTTTCACCTGCGCGGGCACGCCATCGAGTTCCGTATCAACGCCGAAGATCCGGTGACGTTCGCTCCCAACCCCGGAAAGATCACGGCCTTTCATCTTCCCGGCGGACCGGGGGTGCGAGTCGACACGGCGGTTTATCGCGATTATGTCGTCCCTCCGCACTATGACTCGCTCATCGCCAAGTTGATCGTCCATGGCAAGGATCGGGCGGAAGCCATCGCCCGCGGCAAGCGCGCCCTCGAGCTCTTCACCATCGAAGGGGTCAAGACCTCGATTCCGCTGCACCGGGCCATCCTTGCCGACCCTCGCTTCGCGTCCGGCGATCTGTCGACACGATTCATGGAAGAGTTCTCCCGAAACCAGTGACCCTCCAGCGAAGCGCAGTGCCCTCGATCTACGCCCTGACTGACCGGGGCGCGTCCGGCAGATCGCATGACGCCATGGTGCGTGAGCTGGTGGCGGGAGGGATCCGCTGGATTCAGCTTCGTGAAAAGGCACTGGACGACGCGGCCTTCTGCGCTCAGGTGGATAAGGTGCTCATGGAGCTGCCGGCCGAGGTCTGCATTCTGATCAACGATCGGGCGGATCTGGCCATCGGTGTCATGGCTGATGGTGTCCACCTCGGCGAGGAGGACCTGCCGCCGGAAGCGGCGCGCGCCCTTCCGGGAGGAGCCGATCTCATCATCGGCTACTCGACGCACTCGATCGACGAGGCGCTCCTGGCCGCGTCGAACCGGGCGGTCGATTATCTGGCCATCGGCCCGATCTTTCTGTCGTCGACGAAGAACGTGAGGTCGCCGCTCGGAATCGAGGCCGTGCGCCGGCTGCGCGATCGCACGGAGAAACCGATCGTGGCCATAGGAGGGATCGATCGGACGAACGTTCGATCGGTCATCGAGGCCGGAGCCGATGGCTGCGCCGTGGTCGCCGCGCTTTATCGCGGTGGCCGGATCGTCGAGAATGCCCAGACGCTCATCGACGCCGCTGGAGAGGTGCGGTGAAGCTCTACCTCGTCGGCTTCATGGGGTGTGGGAAGACCACCATCGGCCAGGCCCTTGCGGACCGCCTCAAGCTTCCCTTCTTCGATCTCGACGAGCTGGTCGAGGCGGCCGAAAAGATGACCATCAAGGAGATCTTTGCCGAGCGGGGAGAGCCCTACTTCCGGATGCGCGAGCGTGACATCCTCCGCTCCACGCGCTATCTGGAGAAGGCCGTCATAGCCACCGGAGGAGGAACGTTCACCTTCGAGGACAATATCCAATTCGTCGAGTCGGAAGGTTACTCGATCCATCTCTCGGCTCCCTTCCCGCTGTTGCGAAGCCGGATCGGCGAGAAGGCTGCGGAACGGCCGATGTTCCGCGACGACCTGGCGACTCATGAGCTCTTCAGGAACCGCCTGCGTTTCTATAACGCGGCTGACCTGACGATCGAAGTTCGCGAGGATCAGACGGTTCACGAGCTGGTCGAGCGCATCGTCCTCGAACTGCCTCGCGGGGTTCTCACGGCGGTCGTCGACGGGGCGGCACACTGATGCGCGCTCTGGTGGTGAGCGATCTTCATTCGAATGCTGAGGCCTTGCGTGCTGTCGTCAGCAAGACGCGGCGCAAACGGCTCGACAGCGTCATCTGCCTCGGCGACTTCGTCGGATACGGCGCCGAGCCGAATCAGGTGCTGGATGTGATGAGGACGCTGCGTGGAGCCAGATACTACATCCGCGGAAATCATGATCGTGTGGCCTCCGGGATCGACGACGGCTCGAGCTTCAATCACGCCGCACGCGCGGCCGCGCTCTGGACGCGCAATCATCTGAGCGCCGTGAACAGGCGGTTCCTGGCCGAGCTCACCGTCGGTCCGCTGCAGCACGAAGACCTCCTGCTGTGCCACGGATCACCGTATGACGAAGACGAGTATCTGTTCACCGAGCATCATGCCGGCCTGGTTTTCAAGCTGTTCGCCGCGCGCGTGATCTTTTATGGCCATACCCATCTGCCGGTCCTCTTCTCGATCGATGAGCGGGGACGGGTCGAGGGAGCGTCGATCCGCGGCGATGCCACTGTGGATCTCGATCCTGCTAAACGCTATCTGATCAATCCCGGCTCGGTGGGGCAGCCACGAGACCGCAATCCGCAGTCGTCGTTCGCTCTTTACGACAGCGGGCGAGGACGGATTAAATTCTTCCGGATCGACTACGACATCGAGGCCACGCAGCGCTCCATTCACGCAGCAGGGCTTCCACGGATTCTTGCCGATCGTCTGGCGATCGGCAGCTGAGGCCATATTCAAAATCTGGAGGTCAAAGGCCGGGCGCGGGCTCGGGCAACGGGAAGACGAGAGGGAGAATTCCGACGTCCCTCTGAAAGAACCACCCCCGGCCCGAGCCCACGCCCGGCTCTTGTCGTTAGACTCTGATCGACCAACGCTGAAACGCCCGGGCTCGTTTCTTGAACTCGGCCGTATGAATAAGAGGAAGGGACCACGATATGGCAACCGAAACAATGATCGATCTGATTGGCGAACAGAAGTGGCTGGACCCACTCGAGGACTCCGTACAGGAGGCGGTGAAGGACGCCTTCGCCGCGGCCGGCCCATCCGGCGGTGAGATCAAAGACTTCCTTCATGGCAAGTGGCTCGGTCATGCCCTTCATCCGGCCCTGACAGACATTCCCGTCGGCGCCTGGACCGGCGCCATGGCCTTCGATGTCATGGACATGGTCGGCAGTGGCCGGGAGTTGCGTGCCGGAGCCGATGCTCTCGTCGGTATCGGATTGCTCGGGGCAGTAGGCTCCGCGCTGACCGGCACAGCAGACTGGGCGGACAGCTACGGGAGAGCCAGAAAAATCGGCGTGGTGCACGGCGTATTGAATGTTGCGGCGACGGCTCTTTACGCTACATCCTTCTTCCTGCGGCGCAACCGCAGGAGCCGCAGCACCGGCGTGGCCCTGTCGATGATGGGATACGCGCTGGCCAGCGCCTCCGCCTACCTCGGAGGACATCTGGTCCTCGGTGAGCAGATGGGGGTGGATCACACAGCAACCGCCGACGCCGGCCAGCCGGAGAAGTTCACCGCCGTCATGCTCGAGAGCGATCTCGAGGAGCGAAAACTGACTCGAGTCGACGCGGGCGGAGTGGCAGTGCTCCTGGTGCGCCTCGACGGCCAGATCCAGGCCATTGCAAACACCTGCACCCATATGGGCGGGCCCCTGAACGAGGGGAAACTGATCGGCGACCATGCGGTCGAGTGCCCGTGGCACTGCTCCCGCTTCTCACTGCGCGACGGATCGGTGATCGACGGTCCGGCTACATTTCCGGAGCCGCAGTTCGAAGTGCGCGTCCGGAAAGGCCACATCGAAGTGCGCGCGGCGAAGAAGTAGGACGGGCCCAGCGTACGGACAAAAGTGTCTGTGCAGCACAGACAAAAGTGTCTGTGCTCGTCTGTGCTACAGATGCCGCCATAGGGTTCATATCCGCGTGGGGTCCACGGCCATCGAGGCCGCGATGTCGATGACCCTTGCGGTGTGGATCGGATCGCTCAGCGAGACCTCGTGCGGGTTCTTCGGATCGCTGGTCGTCAGCATCAGCAGATCGAGATCCGCGTCGATCTCGACGTCGTAGATCTTGTGCAACGGGACGTCGCGCTGCTTCCTGTCGCGGATGATGACCCGCTTGTTGGTCACGAAGAGATCGCACTTGCGCGCTTCCACCCAGCGCTCCACGACCCGCTTCGAGCCCTCAGGCGTCGTCGTCTTTTCGCGCTTGAGCTTCATCACCGCGCCGCTGGTCTTGTGATAGCAGATCTCGTGAAACTGAAGATCGATTCCGCAGTCGTACGCCGGGAGATTCTCCTGCCCCAATCCTCGGATCCTGCGGAACTCAGCCACGGCAGCGTCGTCCCTGGCAACAACGGAAGGATCGAGGTCCAGAGCTTCTCGCAGCTCAGCCAGCGTCTCCTGCTGCGCATCGGTCAAGCGGTCGTCGACAAGGAGATGCCAGACCACGATCTGGTAGAGGTGATGTCGCACTCCCGCCTTGTCCTCGGGCGTGAGCTCCACAGCATCACTGGTAGAGTTCATGGCGCGCGCCACGCTCTGGGGACCGGTGGACCGGCTGAGCGCGTCGAAGCCGACCTCCAGCACCGCGGTTCTGGCCATCGACGACACGGCGTCATACGGGATCTCACGCCCCTCACGCTCGGCCTTTACGCTGGCCAGAACGCCGTCATCGTAGCCGTCCTTGAGCCGGCGGAGCGTATGGGCGAACTCGCCGACGAGCTGAAGATTGCGCGCTTCGAGGGCCTCGCGTTCCGCTCGCTGCGCCTCTTCGATTCGGCGGAGCTCCTGAATCTTCCGCCACGTCGTCACGAGGGGTGTCGCAGCGATGCCGAGTCCGACCCCGACCTCGATGAGTCCCTGCGCTCCCTTTCTGAAGCAGACGGCGATGCCGACGAGAATGAGAAACACTCCCAGGCCGATCAGAGCGATGCGTCCCCAGCCGCGTGCGCCATCCGGCTTGAGGTACCGCCAGAAAGTCAGGACCTGCTTCTCTTTCTTGCGGCGAGGGCCGCCGAGACCGTGTTGATCGGCGAAGAAGAGCACTTCTTTTCCGAGACGCCGGTACGAGCCGCGCGCGTCGGTGCTGAACCCCCGGTCGTGATCCTCTGCGGAGGTCGTCCCGTTGTTGCGCGCGTTGACGGCGAAGCGGATCGGTCCTGTAGCCAGCGCTTTTCGGACGTAGAAACTCAAGGCTGTTGCCTCCATCAGGTGAGCGGTGAACGCTCATCCATTGTGCACACCATGCGCCTGTTTGAGAGCCGAAAACGCGTCCTCCCATGGGGTGGGGCGGCCGCGCCGCCCGGCGCTCTGGCGCCGCCTCGCCATTTGCCGGATCATGTCCTTTGCGGTCTGCCCCCGCCCCCGGGATGCGTACGAGGGGACGGAGGTCAGCCCGGTTGTCACCGGACCGGGACGCACTGTCCCTTAAGGGAGAAGGGATGGATTGGCCAGGGGCTCCATTTTCCACGCAAGTGATTGATTCGATAGCGCATTCTGGTAAAAGATGCATGGCATGTGGTCCGCAGTTCAGCCTTGTGGCTCGGGAGAGCATCATGAGAAAAATCGGTCTGTTGCTGTTGGTCATTGCCGCCTCTGCGGTTCCCATGCAGGCGGCGCGCGGAAGGAACCAGTCCTACTTTACCTATGACGATGGCGGGACGATCATCCGCCAGGCCGATGACGGTCGCGAGACGCAGGCGCGGTTGAACCTCCCGCTGTTTCCCGGCGACGAAGTCACGACGAATCGCCGAGGGCGAACGGAGATCCGGCTCGCTGATGGCAACACCATCGCTCTCGACCGTTCGACGGCGATCCGTTTTCGCTCCATTCTCGACAGCTACGACGGTGAGGCGGATCAGACGATCGCGGAGCTCGAGTATGGCGAGGTCATCATCCGCCGCATCGATGACAGTCAGGAGCAACTCCGCCTGGATACCGAAAGCGCCAGCTACGTCGCGTCCGGAGACGCGGTCTTCGGCGTCGAGACCGAGGCTGGGGGAAAGGATCGGATCTCGGTCTACGAAGGAACGGTCGAAGTGCGCACCCAGAGCAGTGTGCGGCGTCTCCGTACTGGAGATGAGGGGTATGTCGATCAGGACGGCTTGTACGGCCTCGTCGATCTCCCCATCAAGAGTGCCAGCGATTTCGAGCGCTGGTTCCTCACGCGCATCGATCAGTACAACAACTCCAGCCGTTACCTCGACCGTTCGCTGGCCTACTCCGATGATGACCTCTCCTCGCACGGATCCTGGGTCTTTGTCGGGAGCTACGGCGGCTGGGTGTGGCGACCGCGCGTTGAGGATGGGTGGCGGCCCTATTATTACGGCAGCTGGGTCGGCAGCAGTTCCGGCGCGCTGACCTGGGTGTCGGACGAGTCGTGGGGTTGGGTGCCGTATCACTACGGCCGTTGGGCGTTCGATTCGCAGTACGGCTGGGTGTGGCTGCCCGGCGCCGGCTACGCCCCGGCATGGGTTTACTGGATGTACGGGTCGTCGTTTGTCGGCTGGGCGCCGGCCGGCTGGTATGACTGCTACCGCCCGTACTACAACTGGGCGTACAGGCCGTATGCCCGGGTCGGCCTCGACTTCGGATTCGGCTTCTACGGCCGTCTCCGCGTTCACGACGTCGATCTCCGTCCCTGGACCTTCGTCGATCCGAACGTGCTCGTCTCCAACAGGGTCGATCACGTCGCGGTGACCATAGACATCATTCGCGGGCGTCTGGGGCGTGACGACGGATTCGCCACCGTCTCCAATGCGCCGGCTCGCTTCTCTCGCAATGACCTCAAGGATCCGACTGGCGCGGTCGGCGTGATCGCCCGTCGCGGTCTCCCTGGTGGCCCCGGCAAAGATACTCAGGGGCCGCCCGCGGACATGACGCCATTCTTCCGCCGGGATCCCGAGCTCCCCGCCGTCGTGCGCGATCGCATTGCCCGTCCTCGGCCGGCCGACGGTGCGGCTGGCTCTGGCGCCATCGCCGGAGCAGGCTCGACGCAACGCGGGCCGTCCAGCGGCCCCGATCCCTCGACCGGGCATGTCGATCGCGGCGTGATCCGTCGTGATGGCGGCGCCCCCAGCGGTCCCGTGATCGACGCCGGCCGGCCTTACCGGCGCGGCGAGACGCCCGCCGATCCATCCACTGCGCACACCAATGATCCGTCGCGGGTCATTCCTCGCGGCGAGACTCCCACCGGAGGCGGATCGCGCGATGCCGCCGGCCTCGACGGGGCGGATCGCGGCAACTGGCGTCAACGTATCGCGCGGCCGACGGCTCCCGTTCCCGAGCCGGCGCGCGAGACGACGACGCCGGGCACCTCGGACCGTCGCGACGACTGGCGTGGTTCCGGCGGCCGGCGCAGCGAGGCCCCAGCTGCTGACGGATCACGCGGCGACCGGACCGTGGTTGTCCCTGCCCCGAGCGGGAATGGTCGCTCTCCAGTCGACCGAGGGAGCGACATTCCGCGTCGCGTCATCGATCGGATCGGGGGAGCTCGCCTCGTCCCGGGCGACTCGGCACCACGCGAACGTCAGCCGGCACCGCGCGAGCGCGAGGCGGCTCATTCCTCGTCCCCTCCTCCCGCCCACGCCACGGCGCCGCCACCGCAGACCCATGCCGCCCCACCTCCGCCCGAGCGCAGCGCGCCGCCGGCGGAACATGACAACGGCCACAAGGATCACTAGCACGTCCCGTTACAATGACCACCGATGTCGCTGGAGTTATTCTTTGCCCTCTACTGCGTGGAGGCCGGCTTTGTCTTCCTGGCCGCTCCCTGGACGCGTCTCTGGACGCTCAACCCTCTTCTGCATCATTCCGTCCGCGCAGCGATTCTCGCGGACAGCCCGTGGGTCCGCGGCCTGGTGTCCGGCATCGGGATCGTCCATCTCATCATCGGGATCCGTGACATCAGGCGTCTCAGCCGCCCCCGAAGTGAGGGGCGGGGGTGAAGAGCTACGCGATCGCCGACCTCGAAGGTCCGCCTGATGAGCAGTTCTTCGCGCGTGTTGCAGCGCTGGCGCAGGCCGGCGTCGAAATGATCCAGCTCCGGGGAAAGAGCTTCGAAGCGCGCGCGCTGCTCGAGGTGGCCGGCCACATGCGTACCATCACTGCGGGGAAGAGCTCATTCCTGGTGAACGGACGCACCGACGTAGCCATGGCCGCCGGTGCGGACGGCGTTCATCTGCCGGCGCGAGGCCTGCCTGTCGAGATGGTGCGATCGATCGGGAAGCATCTCCTCATCGGCCGCTCCTGCCACTCCAGAACCGACGTGAGAGCCGCGGCCGCGGCGGGATGCGACTACGTGCTTTTCGGCCCGCTCTTCGATACGCGCTCGAAGCCAGGGAGAGCCTCGATCTCTCGCTCAGACCTGATAGCGGCCGCCGCGGAATCATGTGATGTGTATGCCCTCGGCGGTCTCTCTCTCCAGAACCTTCACGAGGTAGCCGGCAGCGGCATCGCCGGGATCGCCGGCATCACGCTCTTCATGCGCGACGAGCCGGTCGCGGAGATCGTGGAGGCCATACGCGCGATCTGACCACTGCCCGGCGGCATCTCCGCAGCTCGCGGTTCTGGGGTCCCCTGGCATGGACCCTCTCCGTGTTCGCCCTCTACTTCGCCCTGCGCGCCTATCCGCGCCGTTTCACGATCTCTCCGGAGGTTCGAGAGACCTTCTTTGGCAAGGACCTCAAGTTCCTCCAATTCCTCGGACTGATCGGTCTGATCTTCCTCGTCGTCAGGCTCCTCGACACGTTCATTTTCGATGTGGTGATCTCCCGCAAGCGGCAGGTCGTCGCGCCACAACTGCTTCGTCAGCTCGTCTCCATCACGCTCTACCTCATCCTCTTCGGATCGGCCATCTCGCAGTTGACCGAGCGCTCCATCACCGCCTGGTTGACCGGCGGAACACTCCTGGCGGCTGTCGTCGGACTGGCGATGCAGGACACGCTCGGCAACCTCTTTTCCGGCATCGCTCTGCACATGGAGGGGAGCTTCGAAGTGGGCGACGTGATTCACTCCGGTGACTACCATGGAGTGGTCGAGGCGGTGAACTGGCGGGCCACCCACATCCGCGGCTTCAACAACCAGCTCGTCGTCCTGCCGAATTCGGTCATCTCGCGGGAGCGATTCGAGATTTTTGCGCGCGGCAACTTCAACGCGCGGGTCGTTCCCATCGGCGTGGACGCCGAGGCGGTGCCGGCCCGGGTCATCGATGTGCTGACCCAGGCCGTCGTTCACATCGAAGGCGTGGCTCGCGAGATCCCCTGCCTGGCAAGGATCGCTGCCTTCAATGACTCCTCGATCACCTACGAGGTGAAGTATTTCCTGCGCGACTACAGCATGCGCGACCGGGTCGATGCCGACGCCCGGCGGGCCATCTGGTATGCGCTTCGGCGCAACGGCATCGCCCTGGCCTACCCCATCCGCACCTACCGCAAACATGTGGGGACCATCCAGCGGCAGATCACGCCGGAAGAGATCCAGGAGCGGCTGCATGATGTCGACCTCCTCATCCCGCTCTCGCGTCGGGAGCACGAGGCCATTGCAGCAGCGACTCGTCTCCATACTTACGCGAAGGGGGAGACCATCATCCGCCGCGGCGCAGTCGGCGAGTCGATGTTCGTCATCGTCGAGGGCGTGGTCTCGGTCCGGGTTCCGGATGAGGCCGATAATCAGCATCGCGAATTGGCCCAACTCGGCGAGGAGAGCGTCTTCGGGGAGATGGCGCTCCTGACCGGGGAGCGGCGCACCGCCGATGTCATCGCCCTCACGGATGTGACCACTCTGGAGATCACGCGCGAGGCGCTGCAGCCGATCCTGGCCGACAATCCGGGTCTGGCTCAGGCCATGAGCCAGAAAGTCATCGAGAGACGCCTTGTGTCCGCTGAGCTCGTCGAAGGCTCCGAAGCGGATGAGGAGATCAGCGTCCTCTCCCGGATTCGTTCCTACTTCGGACTCTGAGCGGCCGATGCCATGAAGAAGATTCTTATCGTCGAGGACAAGGAGTCGCTGGCGCGGATGCTGGAGGAAGCGCTGGCCACCGAAGGGCTCGAAACGGAGTGGTGGGGGAACGGCTCCGAGGCCGTGCGGCGGCTGGCTGAGGGGCGGCGCTATGCGGCCGTCCTCACCGACCTTCGTCTTCCCGGCGCCGACGGACTGGCCGTGGTCCGCCAGGCGCGGGAGAACGATCCCGAATGCCCGGTGATCGTCATGACCGGTTTCGGCACCATCGAGACGGCCGTCGAAGCGATGAGGCTCGGCGCGTACGACTTCATCGAAAAGCCGATCGATGTCGAGCATCTGCTCATGGTCCTTCGCCGCTGCCGGGAGCACCGCGACCTGCAGACCGAGAACCTGCTCCTGCGCGAGGAGTTCCAGAAGCGGCACGATCTTCCGTCGATCGTCGGCGATTCTCCGAAGTTGCAGGAGATCTCGCTGCAGATCCAGAAGGTGGCGCCGACCGATTCGACGGTTCTCCTGCAGGGCGAATCGGGCACCGGTAAGGAGCTCTTCGCCCGCGCCATTCATCGCCTCTCTCCCCGCCGCGAACGGCCTTTCGTGGCCATCAACTGCGCGGCGATCCCCGATACGCTCCTGGAGAACGAGCTGTTCGGACACGAGCGCGGCTCGTACACCGGGGCCAGCGGTCGGCACGCCGGAAAATTCGAGCTCGCCGACAGCGGCACGATCTTTCTCGACGAGATCGGCGAGTTGGGAGCGGGCGTTCAGGCCAAGCTCCTCAGGGCTGTGCAGGAACGCCAGATCCAGCGCATCGGCGGCAACGCCCCGATCGACGTCGACGTCCGCATCATCTGCGCCACCAACCGCGACCTCGGCGAATCCGTACGCGCCGGCCGCTTCCGCGAGGATCTCTTCTTCCGCATCAACGTCTTCCCGGTGACCGTCCCGCCGCTGCGGGCTCGCCGCGAAGACATCGACGCACTGACGTCGTTCTTCATCGAGCGTCTGGCCCGCGAGCTCGGGAAATCCGGTCTCCGCATCTCCGACCCGGCACGCGCTTCGCTGCGGCGTTATGACTGGCCGGGAAATATCCGCGAGCTGGAGAACTGCATCGAGCGGGCGGCCATCCTCTGCGACGGTGACACTATCCAGCCGAAGGATGTCGTCAATATCGCCACGGCGTCCAGCGGGACATCGATCGACAGCGCCATCGACCTCTCCGGCACGTTGACCG
This sequence comes from Thermoanaerobaculia bacterium, assembly GCA_017883265.1. Classification (GTDB taxonomy): domain Bacteria; phylum Acidobacteriota; class Thermoanaerobaculia; order Gp7-AA8; family Gp7-AA8; genus JADGNX01. The sequence goes on along the minus strand of JADGNX010000006.1, from coordinate 917 downwards.
AGGCCACGGAGCGGGCAGTGCGGATCATCGAGAAGTACAAGATCGAGGAAGCTCTGCGCGACGGGCGCACCGTTGCCGTCGCCGCCGAACGCCTCGGCATCGCCGCCCGGACCCTCACGGGCAAGATGCGCGAATACGGCATCGAGCCTCCCGAATGATCGACCAGAGCCACATACCGACCGCTCTCGACGTCGTTCGCCATCTGAACGCGAGGCTGGCCCTGGTCGGTCTTCCGCATCGTGTCACGGCGATCTCGGTGCTGCCCTATGTCAACCCGATGTGGCTGGCGAACTGGGAAGCCCCCGAACTGAACGACGCAGCGGAACGCGAGATCCTCGACGAGGAGTTGCGCGAAGCGCGCTGGTTGTTTCCGCAGGTGCGCGAGTGATGTCGCGGCGGGGATTGGCAGAGTAGTCAAGTCGGGCATCACGCGCGAGAGTAAGGCGGGCGCGACGCGTGCCGCGACGAACGCGGTGCTACGCGCCGCTGTACACAGACACTTCTGTCTGTGCGCCGTCCTGCCCCTGCCCTCGCTGCCGATTCGGCACATGAGGGCGTACGCGTCATGAGGACGTCGATGAGCTACATCGACGTCCTCTCGAGAAGCGCGGCAAACGCAAACGGCCGGGTCTATTTGACGGGCGTAGTCAGCGGCTTCCCTTTCTCAGCCACGAATACCGCGGCCAGCTTCGCGGTGGTGGTGCCGTGATTGATGGCCTGATGGACGGCCCCCTGCGCGATGTGGAAGACATCGCCAGCCTTGAGAGTGACCGTCGGGTGCCCCTCATTCTCGAGCGTGATTTCGCCTTCCTCTACGAAGGCGAACACCTCCGCGAAATGCGTATGCGGCCCCTCTGCGGCGCCGGGAGGCAGTTCCACGCGAGCCATCACGCCCTCATGACCCGGGATACCCATGT
>JADGNX010000002.1 GCA_017883265.1 Thermoanaerobaculia bacterium | reverse complement strand
CCGCTCGCTGCGCGACGCGGCACAAGCCAATGTTCAGGCCATCGAGACCCGCATTGAACAGGCACGGGCGGGACTGGCCGGAGCTCGCGACACCCTTTCCAAGACGACCATCCGGGCGCCCATGTCCGGCATCGTCACTGCGCTTCCCGTCGAGGAAGGTGAAGTGGCCGTCATCGGCACCATGAACAACGCCGGCACCGTCCTGATGACGATCTCCGACATGAGTATCGTTGAGGCGGTCATGCAGGTCGACGAGACCGACATTCCGAACGTGAAGATCGGACAGAAGGCCAAGGTCACTGTCGACGCGTATCCGAACCGCTCGTTCGATGGGGTGGTGACCGAGGTCGGCTCCAGCCCGATCAAAGTGGCCGGGTCCACCGGGACCGAGGCCATCAACTTCGAGGTCAAGGTGCAGTTGCAGAGTCCTCCGGCCGAGATCCGCCCCGGATTCTCGTGCAATGCCGACATCGTGACAGGCTTCCGCCCCTCTGCGGTAGCCATTCCGATCCAGGCTCTTGTTGTGCGTGAGAAGCCGAAGGGGCCGAAGGCGGCACCCGGCAAGTCGCAGGATGAAGAGGGCGTTTATCGGTTCGATCGCACCGCCGCGCAGGTCAAGTTCGTTCCGGTCAAGACCGGCCTGACCGGCGAGACCTCGATCGAGCTGATCAGCGGGATCAAGGCCGGATCGGAGATCGTTACCGGTCCCTTCAAGGCTCTGCGGGACGTCAAAGATGGCGACCACGTCCGGATCATGAAGGAGCCGCCTCCGGGCGACGCTGCCCACAAGGCCGACTAGCGAGGCCGCGCACCGAGGCAGAGGAGCCCGATGGAAACTCTATCGATAGCAAGCGAGGCGCTGCGACGCCACAAGATGAGGAGCTTTCTCACGCTGCTGGGCGTCATCATCGGCGTCACTACTGTCATCTCCGTCGTCTCGGTCATCGCCGGCCTCAACAACTATGTGACCGAGCAGGTGTTTCAGCTCAACCCCGATGTCTTCATCGCCACGCAGTTCGGCATCATCACCAGTCGCGAGCAATTTCTCCAGGCCATCAAGCGCAAGAAGATCGAGCTCGCGGATGTCCGAGCCATCGAGACTCAATGTCGCAGCTGCGGTCTTGTCGGTGGACGCACCGTCGGACGCCTACGCGTACGGCGCGCGGCAAAGCATCTCGATGGCGTGCTGGTGTTCGGAGCCACTCCGAATGCGGTGACCCTGGATAACGTCGACCTCGACGCCGGCCGCACTTACACACCAACCGAGCAGCTTCACTCCGCTCCAGTGGCCGTGATCGGCACGGACGTGCGGGATGAGCTCTTCAGCCGTCTCGACCCGATCGGCAGGACGTTCCAGGTCGGCTCTCACCCGGTGACCGTAATCGGTGTCCTCAAGAAACAGGGCTCCGTGCTCGGTCAGAATCAGGACAATCATCTCTACATGCCGTTGTCGAGTTATCTCAAGTATTTCGGCGCGCAACGAAGCTTCGATGTCGCCATCCGCCCACGCAATGGAATCGCCGAGTTTGCTCAATGCCAGGATGAGGTGCGCGTCATTCTGCGCAACCGGAGACATACGGCCTTCCATGCCGACGATCCTTTCGCCTTCGTGACCGCCGAAGCCCTGCAGAATCTGTGGAAAGGGATCTCGGCCGGCTCGTTCGCACTGATGACCTTCATTTCCGGAATCTCTCTTGTCGTGGGAGGAATCGTCATTACCAACATCATGCTGGTGTCGGTGGTCGAGCGAACGCGTGAGATCGGCATCCGCCGCGCCATCGGTGCGCGGCAGCGCGATATTCAGATGCAGTTTCTGACCGAAGCCGCGCTCCTTTCGTTCATCGGCGGCATCGTTGGAGTGGTGATCGGTTTCGCCATCAGCAAAGTGATTTCCTCCGTCGCTCCTCTGCCGACGCTGGTGAAACCGTCACTGGTGCTCAGCGGACTCGGAGTGGCGGTGTTGACCGGCCTGGCAGCCGGTTTTTTCCCGGCGCGGAAGGCTGCGAAGCTGCCGCCAGTCGAGGCGCTCCGTTATGAGTGACAAAATCTCGCGCTTTCAGGCGTTCCTCCTCGGCGTCCGCGAGAACGTGCGTTTCGCAGGCGTCGCGCTGCTCGGTCGAAAGCTGCGCTCCTCTCTGACCATTCTCGGAATCGTGATCGGCGTGACCACGGTGATCGCCATGGTCTCGATCATCGAGGGCTTCAACAACAACGTCATCGCCAATTTCCAGTCCTTCGGGGCCACCCTGGTGCAGTTTCAGAAGTTCGATGCGCGTTTTGGCCCGGGCAATCGCGATGAATCGGAGCGTCAGCGGAAGAACCTGACCTACGAGGACGCCATCGCCCTCAAGCGCCTCTGCCCGTCTATGGCCGCTGTTTCTCCGGAGCGATACTGGTTCGCTGGCGGCGGTGGAGGGGCGCCCAGCGTTCACTACAAAGCTCAGGAGGGAACGCCCGACACGATCGGTGGGGTGACCGAGGACTATGCGCCGGCCAATAACCACTATGTCCGGGAGGGGCGATTCATCGCCGAGAGCGACGTCCGGCATTCGATGAACGTCGTCGTTCTCGGCGACGCCATCAGCAAGGCTCTCTTCCCGCATGTCGACCCGCTCGGTAAGCCGGTAACCCTGGCCGGCCGGCGCTTCTATGTCATCGGCGTGATGGAGCAGCAGGGCTCGACGTTCTTCGAGTCGACAGACAATCACGTCTTCATGCCTCTGACGGCGTTCGACAGCCAGTTTCCCTGGATCAAGCGTGATCAGGGAGTGAACATCGCTACGGTTCCCAGGTCTCCCGACCAGGTGAGCAAGATCCTCGATGAAGGAACCGCGGTGTTGCGCATCCGGCGCAAAGTGCCGTTCAACAAGCCGAACGACTTCGGCATCCTTTCGCCCGACAAGCTGATCGGAAACTTCAAGGCCATCACCGGCGGCATCACTCTGGCCATGGTCTTCATCGCCTCGATCGCACTCCTCGTGGGCGGGGTAGGCGTCATGAACATCATGCTCGTGAGCGTCACCGAGAGGACCCGGGAGATCGGCATCCGCAAGGCTATCGGCGCCGTCCGTCGCGATATCGTCCTGCAGTTCCTGACCGAGGCTATGAGCCTTTCGGCCATGGGAGGAGCAGTCGGCATCCTGTTGGGGCTGGGCATCGCTTTCGTCGTCCGCAATGTCAGCCCCCTTCCGACCGTCACGCCGCTCTGGTCGATTCTGGTTGGGCTGGGCGTCTCTGTGTCGATCGGCCTCTTCTTCGGAATATACCCGGCGTACAAGGCGGCAAAGCTCGACCCGATCGATGCATTGCGCTACGAGTGATTGAAAAGAGGAAGCAGAAGGCAGAAATAGAGTCAAGAGCAGAAGAAGACTGACCGAGCTACCCTTCCTTCCTAGACCGTCGGCTCTTCGGGCTCGGGTACCGGTTCATTGCGATCCTTCCACTGGTGGTAGCCGTAGACGGCGAGGCCGACGACGATCAATCCGATCAAACCGTACTTCTCGATGTGTGCGGCCCGGCCGAGGATGCGCTCGACCGCCACGCCGAAGTAGAAGCCGGCACCGGCGATCAGAACCGCCCAGATCATGCAACTGAGAGCTTCGTAGATCAGGAACTTGATCGTCGAGATCTTCGAGACTCCGATGATGATGGCGCACGTGATGCGCAGCCCGTAAAGGTATTGGGTGATGAAGATCGCGGGCGCGCCGTAGCGTTCAAACAGGCGCACCCCTTTGCCGAAGTGCTTCTTCATCTTGGGAAAGCGATCTAGAATTTTGACGCCCTTCGCCCGTCCGACCCAGAACCAGCAGACGTGCCCGGTGTAGGCGCCGAGAAAAGCGACCAGCATGACGGTGATGAGAACCAGATGGCCGCGCTCGGAGAAGAATCCGGCCAGAACGAGGATCGTCTCTCCCTCGAGAAACGTCCCGAGAAAGACGGCGAGGTAGCCGAACTTGTGAAGCAACGCTTCTGGCGACATGAGCTCCTGAGCGATGCAAGATCAGGGACGAGAGACGCTCGCACCTGGTGGGACAAATCCCCGCCTGGAGGCGGGGCTCGAGTATAGAGTTTGCAGACGAGATCGGCGCTGGATTCTGGTCGGGCTGGGTTCGGGATTCCCCCGCGAGAGGTGGCCGAAGCGGCCGCCTCTCGACATTCCGCCTAGCGACTTTTCTGGCCTCCTTTTCAGGTTCCCATTTCGGCTTTGAGCGATCGCGACATGAGACGCAGCACTGCCGCCCGCGGCGGCTCGTTTTCGTAGAGAACGCGAAACATTTCGGTCGTGATCGGCATCTCGATGCCGTGGCGATCGGAGAGCTCCTTCGCCGACTTACACGTTCGCACTCCCTCGGCCACAAACTTCGTCTCGTCGAGAATCTCGAGAAGAAGCTTGCCGCGGCCGAGATCGGCGCCCACGCGACGATTGCGGGAGAGGCTGCCGGTGCAGGTCAGGACGAGGTCTCCCATTCCCGCCAGGCCGGCGAACGTCTCAGGGCGGCCGCCCAGCGCGAGGCCCAGGCGCCGAATCTCATGGAGACCGCGAGTGACGAGGGCAGCGTTGGTGTTTGAGCCGAATCCGAGACCCTCGACCGCTCCGGCGGCGATGGCGATGATGTTTTTGAGAGAGCCGGCCAGCTCGACACCGACGACGTCGTCTGAGCGGTAGAGCCGGAAAAACGTGTCCGACATGATTCGCTGGATCTCGGTGGCAAAGTCGGGATCGGTTGAGGCGATCACGGCAGTCGTCGGATCGCCTCGAACGCTCTCCACGGCGAAGGTGGGACCGGAGAGCGCCGCATAGCGGTCGAGCTTCTCCCCAAGCACTCCCGCACTGACCTGCGACATCCGCTCCAGCGATTCGTTTTCGATGCCTTTTGTGGCCGACACGATGCGGACCGGCCTCGAGAGATGCTCACCGATCGATGCGAGCACTGATCGGTAGTGATGGCTGGGAACGACCATGATGAGCGTCTCGCTGAAGCTCGAGGCGCGATGAAGGTCGCTGGTTGCCTCGATCGAAGTGTCGAAAGAGGCCTCCGGCAGATATCGCTGATTGGTGCGTTGTCTGTTGATCTCGTCTGCGACGGTTGGATCGTGCGCCCAGATCAGGACTTCGTGGCCGCAGCGCGCCGCCACCACGGCCATGGCCGTACCGAAGGCGCCCGCACCGACGACCGTGATCTTCACTCGTCGTCCCTTCGACCGCCGATCCGGCGTTCACGACCGGTGGCGAGCCGCTCGATATTCGCTCGGTGTCTAAAAACGACGATGAGGCAAATGACCACACTGACCAGAACCATCCAATAGGGCGCCCTGGTCATAAACTGCAGAAAAATCGGGACCGATGCAGCGGCAGCCAGCGATCCGACAGAGACGAAACGCGTGGCAAGGGCGGCGATCAGAAAAACCAGCGCCGCTGCTGCGGTCGCCCGCGGATCGATGGCCAGGAAGAGCCCCGCTGCCGTAGCCACCCCTTTCCCGCCGTGGAAGTGAAGCCAGACTGGAAAGATGTGTCCCAGCATGGCCACCAGGCCTGCGGAGGCCAGCCAGAACGCGCGCGAGTGAACCGCGCTCGAACCGGTCGGATCGAGCGGCGGCCAGCCCGGACGACTGATCAGATACCCGGCCAGCGTCACCGCGGCGTATCCCTTCGCCCCATCCAGCACGAGCGCAAGGACTCCCGGAAGCTTCCCGGCATTCCGAACGACATTCGTGGCGCCGACGTTCCCACTGCCGTGCATCCGGATATCGACGCCCGCCACCGCCCGGACCACAAGGTAGCTGAACGGAATCGATCCGATCAGATAGGAGGCCAGGACGAGGAGCAGCGGCAGCTCGATCACGGCGCGTATTGTAGCGGACGAAAACGGCGGCAGAGGAAGCGACGAATCCGCTCAGGCATGCCGATACGGCCCTCAGGCCGGACGTCCTGGCGAAGTTGCCGGCCACCGCGCTCAGATGGCGTCGAATGCGTTCTCGAGATCCGCGATCAGGTCCTCGACGTCCTCGATCCCCACGGAGATGCGAACGAGGCCCGGAGTGATCCCGAGGCGTTTGCGCGTCTCGATCGGCACTGATGCATGCGTCATCGTCTCCGGATGTGAGATGAGAGTCTCGACGCCGCCGAGCGACTCGGCCAGGGAACAGAGACGGACCCGATTGAGGAACAGAGCTGCATTCTCCTTCGAGCCCAGCTCGAACGAGATCATCGAACCGAAACCGTTCATCTGCTTTTTCGCCAGCGCGTGCTGCGGATGATCCGGGAGTCCGGGGTAGTAGACCTTCTTCACTTTCGGATGATTCGTGAGGTAGGTGGCCATGGCCATGCCGTTCGCATTGTGGCACTGCATGCGGAGAGCGAGGGTCTTGGTGCCGCGTAGAACGAGCCATGAATCGAACGGCGAGAGGATCGCTCCCACAGCGTTCTGCAGGAACTGGATCTGTTCGCCCAGCTCATCGGTCGCGGTGATGACGGCTCCACCGACCGAGTCGGAGTGGCCGTTGAGGAATTTCGTCGTGGAATGGACGACGATATCCGCCCCCAGCTCGATCGGACGCTGCAGATATGGCGAGCAAAACGTGTTGTCGACGACTACGAGGATGCCGTGAGCCCGGGCGATCGCCACGCAGGCTGGAATGTCCGTCAGCGTCATCATCGGATTGGTCGGAGTTTCCAGAAAGAGGACTCGCGTCGCTGGTCGTACCGCGGCGGCCACGGCGGCAGTCGACGAGGTATCGACGTAGGTGAACTGCAACCCGAACTTTTCCAGGACCCGGCTGAAAAGACGATAGGAGCCGCCGTACATGTTCTCAGCAGCGATGACGTGATCGCCCGATTTCAGTAGACGAAATACGGTATCGATGGCGGACATCCCGGAGGCGAAACAGTAGGCCTGCCTGCCGCGCTCGAGAACGGCCAGGTTCCCTTCCAGCGCCGCACGTGTCGGATTCTGCGTGCGCGCATATTCGAAGCCCTTGTGCTCACCCAGGCGCGGCTGGACGTACGTCGAAGTCTGAAAAATCGGGACGGTGACCGCGCCGGTGACGGCCTCCGGTTCCTGTCCGGCGTGAATGCAGTCCGTGGCGAATCCCATGATGTCTCTCCGTAACTGGTAAACGAGCCGGTCAACGATACGCGATCCATGTCTTCTTCGGACCCCAGCCGTTCAGCGACCGCCCGTCATCGTTGCAAATGGTTGTCAATCGGCGGGATCGGCGGGCACACCTTTCTTCCAGTTCGAGAAGATGCCCTTCGACATATAGCGCTCCGCAGCGTCGGGAATGAGGGTCACCACGCGTTTGCCCGCTCCGAGCCGCCCTGCCACATGGAGCGCTGCTGCCACGTTCGCTCCGGAAGAAGAGCCGCCGAGAACTCCCTCTTCCGCGGCCAGACGGGCGACCATGGCGAATGCCTCCGGGTCACGGATCATCATCACTTCGTCGGCCAGGGACATGTCCAGTGCCGGCGGAATGAATGAGGAGCCGATTCCCTCGACCTCGTGTGGACCTGGGTCGCCCCCCTGCAGGACTGAGCCCTGCGGCTCGACAATCACCGCGTACAGCTTCGGATTTCTCTCCTTCAGGTATCGCGCGACCCCGGTGAACGTTCCGCCACTACCGGAGCCGCAGACAAAGGCGTCGATCTCGCCGTCCATCTGTTCCCAGATCTCCGGCGCGGTCGTCGCGTAGTGCGCTTCGCTGTTGTAGGGATTTCGGAACTGTTGGCAGACATAGGAGTTCGGGGTTGATGCAGCCAGCTCTTCCGCTTTCTGAATGGCCCCACGGATTCCATCATCGCCTGGCGTGAGGACGACGTCTCCGCCGAGGGCGCGCATGACTTCCTGCTTCTCCATCGAGAAGTTATCCGGAACGCAGAGAACGACCTTGTACCCGAGACGAACGCCCGCCAGAGCGAGCCCGATTCCGGTATTGCCGGCGGTCGGCTCGATGATCGTGCCCCCTGGTTTGATCCGGCCATCGCGCTCGGCGCTCCGGATCATGCCGATCCCGATGCGGTCCTTGACCGAGCCGCCGGGATTGAGAAATTCGAGCTTGGCGAAAATCGCAGCATCGCGGGCTGTTGGAATCCGAGTCAACTCAAGCATGGGGGTGTTGCCGATGAGGTCGACGACGCTTGTTACCGGACGTGGCAGGGGGGGAGTCAAGGCCGCGGCATTGTAGGAATGCAGGACGAGGGCGTCAAGGAGACCAGGTACGTATACTTGTGCCGTGAGACACACTCGAAAACCTGCATTGGTCATTGCATTGGCCGCGATGATGATGACGCTGAAACTCGGGGCGGTCTCCGCGGAGACGAAGATGGACGAAGCGGTCTCGAAGCGAATCGACGAACGGGCGCTCGAGGTGGAAAAGAGCGTGATTGCCTGCCGGCGCGACATCCATCAGAACCCGGAGCTCGGAAATCGCGAGTTCCGGACCTCGAAGCTGATTGCCGACAGGCTGCGAGCCCTGGGGATCGAGGTTCAGACTCCGATCGCCCATACAGGTGTGGTGGGACTTCTGCGAGGTGGAAAGCCCGGAGGGGTCGTAGCGCTTCGTGCCGACATGGACGCGCTCCCGGTCAGCGAGCAGGTGGACCTTCCGTTCGCCTCAAAGGCCCGAACCTCCTACAACGGCTCCGAAGTCGGTGTGATGCACGCCTGTGGTCATGACGCACACGTGGCAATCCTCCTTGGAGTTGCCGATGTGCTGTCGTCAATCCGCAAGGAGATTCCGGGAACGGTGAAGTTCCTTTTTCAACCGGCCGAAGAGGGAGCGCCTGCTGGTGAGGAAGGGGGCGCGAAGCTGATGGTGAAGGAGGGCGCTCTCGAGAACCCGAAGCCGGACGCAGTTTTCGGCCTGCACGTGACCTCGAGATTTCCCGTTGGCACGGTGGCTTATGTTTCAGGGGGCGCCATGGCCGCCGTCGACACACTCACGATCAAGGTCCACGGCAAGCAGACTCATGGCGCCTATCCCTGGCTCGGCGTCGATCCGATCGTTGTCGCTTCTCAGATCGTACTGGGGCTCCAGACGGTAGCCAGCCGCCAGCTCGACTCCAGCCTGGCTCCGTCGATCGTGACCATCGGAGTCATTCGGGGAGGGGTTCGCAACAACATCATTCCCGACGATGTGGAAATGATCGGCACGCTCCGCTCGCTCGATAAGGCGATGCGCGACGAACTGCACCATCGAGTCCGCCTGACTGCCGAAAAGATTGCCGAGTCGGCGGGCGCTAAAGCGGACGTGACGATCGAGACCGGCTACCCGATCACGTACAACGATCCCGCCCTCACGAGCCGGATGGCCCCGACGCTGGAGGCGGTCGCCGGAAAGTCCTCGACCCTGGTGACGCGTCCCGTACTCGGTGCTGAGGACTTTTCGTTCTATCAGGAGAAGGTGCCCGGACTCTTCTTCTGGCTGGGCACCCGTCCTGCGAACGTCAGGGAAGCGGATGCGGCCTCGAATCACTCTCCGCTTTTCTACATCGACGAGAGCGGTCTGCTCCTCGGGGTTCGCGCGTTGTCACATATCGCGCTCGATTACCTCGGCAAAGGCCGATAATGGCTCAGCCGAGCGGTCTCGCGCCGGTATGGCGTACCGCCCTTTCTTGACACCCGGAGAAGGCGAGTTCGATAATCGCGGACCGGAACCGCCTTCGACGGTGCTCAAATTAAAGCAGTTGGAGGATTGATGGCCGTGAGGGGTGAGGAAGTCTCGAGTACGATCGAGACACACGTTCGGGAGTCGATCGCCCGGATGGTGACGGAGCTGCGATCGTCGGTCGACGACATCCGGATCGCCGTCGATCAGCAGCTGAAAGCCGCTCTGCAGAGCGTTCAGGCCGACGTCAACGCGTTCGCCTTCCCCCCGCAGGTCAGAAGCGCCATTGCCGAGCTCGAGCAACTTCCGCCCGAACAGCCCCCGGCAGAGAAGACGCCAGCCGACGCCAGCCGTCTCCGCTCGGCGGTGCAGGCTGTCGAACGCGGCAAGTCTCAGGTAGATGTCCTCAATGCCCTGCTCGAGCAGTCACAGAGTTTCGGCTCTCGTGCCGCACTGCTGATCGTCAAGAACGATACGTTCACCGGCTGGAAGGGTGTCGGGTTCTCGGCCCACGGCGGGAATGACGAGACGATCAAGCGATTTACCGCCGCTCCGGGCACCGCTCCCCGCCTCGATCAAATGCTTCGCGAGGAGCGATCGGTGAGCTGGGACGGCGCGGACCTGTCAGCCCGTTTCGGCGTCGCAACCTCGGACCGCGCTCTGGTCGTTCCCATGGTCATCAAGGACAAGATCTCCGCGGTTGTCTACGTCGATGCCGTCGGAGACGACGTAGCCCACTTCGATGAAGCGGCGATCGAGTTACTGGTCTTCACCACAGGCCTCCTCATCGACACCCTGGCGTTGCGAAAGCGCATTCCTTCACCGACCCTCTCCGCGAGCGACGCCGCGGCCGAGGAAGCTCCTCAGAGCTCGCCGGCAGCTGTCGCTCCGGCGACGCAGACACCAGCTCCCGCGCCGCCCCCGGTCTCCGCCCCGCCCGCCCGCCCGGCCACGGCGCCTTCTGTTTCCGCCCCCGCCGCCCGCCCGCCCGCACCGCCCGCTGTCTCCGCGCCTCCCGCTCGGCCGCCTGCAACAGTTTCCATGTCGGCGCCGGCCTCGGAATCGACTGTTGCCATTTCCCCCGAACAGATTCGGCAGATGATGGGTGGCCCTGGCGCCGTGCAGCCGCGGACCGCTGCGGCTCCCCCCCCACCGCCGCCACCACCAACCCCGCCGTCTGCATCGCCGACGGCAGCAGCCCACACTGCGGGCGTGGATCGACCCTCGACCCAGTTCATCCCGCCTCAGGGACTCAGTCGCGCAGGCGCTTCAGCAGCGGCGCATGACGACGAAGCAAAGCGCCATGATGAGGCGCGACGTTTCGCCCGGTTGCTCGTCTCCGAGATCAAGCTTTACAACGAGTCGAAGGTCGATCAAGGACGTAAGAATCGCGATCTGTACGAACGGATGAAAGATGATATCGATCGAAGCCGCCAGATGTACGACGAGCGGATTTCCGAAGACATACGAAAAGTGTCGAACTATTTCTACGACGAGCTCGTAAGGATTCTGGCCGACGGCAACGCTGAGGCGCTCGGGTTGTAGTCTCTCTCGCCAGGTCCGGGCGTCTGCGGCCCGAATTTCGCAACGTTCTCAGAAATGCCGTCCCCTGCCGCGCACCCGTCGGCGCTGCCACGCATGGCGTGGCAACTCTGCTCCGCCTTCGCCATCGTCGCTGTACTCGTTTTATGCACCTGCCAACGGGCCGAGCGCGGCGAGGCTCTCGTTCCTCCGCCGAAACCGGCGGCACCCCCGGATCTCGAAAAGCTACGACCCTCTTTTGAGGCTGGTGTGGATGCGCTGCAGCGCGGCGAGGGAGCTGTCGCCGTGCAGAACTTCCGAACGATTACGTTCGGCAGCCGAGCCATTGAAGAGTATCGACTCTATTTTCTGGCGCAGGGACACCAGTTGCAGCGCGACCGCAATGCTGCGCGGATGACGCTGGCCGATTTGTGGTCGCGGCATCCGAGGATGGCATATTCGGACGATGTCGGGCTCAATCTGGGATCGCTCTACGGGAGTGAAGAGGACTGGCACCACGCAGCAGAAACTCTCAGCGCGCTGGGGCAGAGCTCGATTGCGCCCGCCATAGCTGGCAATGCGAACTGGCAAGCCGTAGAGACCAGCTTTTACGACGGAAACCTTTCGGCTGTTGCTGACGCGGCGAAAGCGATCGTCGTCCACGAGCCCAGGTCTACTCAGGCCGCCAGCGCCGTGGCCGTGCTGCGAAGCCTGGATAACGCGGGCCAGGGCGCGCCGCTCCCGCTGACCGTCGCCGAGCGCCTCGATCGGGCCATGTCGCTCCTTCGTGATGGCGATCCGGCCAATGCCCTCGGGGAGTTGGACTCGCTCGACGCCTCCTCTTCTGCGGCCGGTGAGCTGAAGAGCTCTTTGCAACTGCAGCGGGGACTGGCCCTCGCTCAGTTGCGACGCTTTGACGATTCAAATCGGCAGCTCGAGATGCTGAGTTCCGGTCCGTACCGTTACGCCATTCCCGCGCTCAGGCAGAGCGCAAGGAATTACCGCGTGCTGAGCAATTCGATCAACCCGATCGTCAACAAGGTGATCGTCGAGAGGAGGCAGGTCGGCACAGTAAAGGTAAAGCAGAAAGGGAAGAAGAAGCCACTCCTGAAGCCGAAATTCGCGAATGTGCGGAGGACGGTGCAATTGATCGACCTGGCGGCCAAAGCCCGCAAGGAGAACTACGATCACCTCTCCGTAGAGCGGCTCAAGGATCTTCTGGCTCTTCCGTGTGATGCTGAGACGAAGATCGAAACGCTGAATGCCCTGATCTCTGTCGCCGAGGCGAAGCATCAGGACGGCTACGAACAGCAACTGATCACGCAGATGGCCGCCGTTGATCCGTCGACCGAAGCCGGCCTGCAACACTTCTGGGATCAGGCCTGGGCAGCGTACCTGCGCGGAGACATGGCCACGGCGCGCCCCCTCCTCGACTTCATCGCCAGGAGCTACCGAAGCCCGAACATCAAGCGCCAGGCCGATTACTGGTATGCGCGTGCCTCCGAGCGGGTCGGCGATAAGGCCAGTGCGGCGGCGATCTATCAGAGACTCCTGACCGTGCCGTATTACGATCTCTACGCCCTGGAGTCTGAGGCTCGGGGAGCGAAGCGAGCGCCGGCGCCACGTTTCAAGGCCAGGGAGGACTGGCAGCAGATCGCCGAGAGAGAGATGCCGCCCGAGCTGAGGCTGGCCTACGAGCTCAACGCCTTGTCCGACGCCCGAGATGCGCGCGTCGAGATCCAGCGCAACGCCAGTCGTACCAACCAGCATTATGCGAACGCCCTGCTCGGAGAGTTATACAACAGCAACGGTCTCTACGAGCTCGCGTACCGATATCTCAAGCTGGCTTTCCCCAAGCTGGCCACAGCCGAGCAGGATGAAGTGCCCCCCTATTTTCTCAAGATGTACTACCCGGCGAAGTATGTCGACACGATCCGGAAGCACGCAAAGAAGAACGGGCTCGATCCCTATCTGGTCATGGCTCTCATCCACCAGGAGAGCGCGTTCAACCCGAAGGCGCACTCCAGTGTCGGAGCCATGGGGCTGATGCAGTTGATGCCGGCCACGGCCCGCGAGCTGGGAAACCGGCTCCGCGGTTCATTCAGCACGTCGCGCCTCGAGAACCCCGACTTCAATATCGAGCTGGGAACCTACCATCTCAAACACATGATCGATCTCTTTGACGGGAACGTGCAGCTGGCCGTGGCTTCGTACAACGCCGGTCAGGGAAACGTCATGAGATGGAAGCGCTCGAACCGGCGTCCGATGGACGAGCTCCTCGAGTCGATACCCTTCCCTGAAACCCGGAACTACGTCAAGCGCGTTACCATCCTCTCTTCCGGATTTCGCAGGCTCAACGAAGAGTAGGCGGCAGGTCCGTGGGGGAGGATGGCCAGCGTCGGGAGGTGCGAAAGGCACGGGGCGATACACCCCTCAACCGACGTGGCGGATCACGGCGACAGAGACGTCGTCTTCGGGCGGCCGGCGGTTCGTAAAGCTGCGCCATTCGCTCACGATCGACTCGACCAGCTCGGGAGCCGAGACGTTCGGAAACCATCCGATGACGCTCTCGAGGTAGTCATCGCCCAGATCCCGGCCCGCCTCGTTTCTGGCCTCTGTCAGACCGTCGCTGTGCAGCACCAGCGACTCGCCGCGCGCGAGAGTGCCCGAGATGCTCTGCCATACCAGATCCGACTTGATGCCGAGGGGATAGGAACCGGTTCCCAGCCGGTCGACGACCTTACCCGCCGCATTGACCCGGATGATCTGTGGATGGCCGGCCAGTGTGGCGACAAAGGATCCGTCAGGCTCGACCACGAGATAACAGGACGAGAAGAACGACCGTCTGCTGCCCGTCCTGCAGAGGATGCGGTTGAGGGCAGCAATGATCGCCGAGGGGGAGGCATCGATGTCCAACTGGGTCCGGAAGGCCGCGTGGGCCACCGCCATGACCAGACCGGCGGTCATCCCGTGACCGGAGGCGTCTCCGAAAAGGACGGCCAACCTTCCGTCGCTGAGAGGAACAAAGTCGTAGATGTCGCCTCCGACAGTGTTGGCGATGGCGTTGAACGCGCCGAGCTCGAAGCCGGCGAATGTCGGCAGGATCTTGGGAATGAGACCAGCCTGCAGCTCGCGGGCGAGCTCGAGCTCGTCGCGGAATTTCAGCTTGTCGATCAGCTCCATCCCGAGGAGCAGAGTCAAGAGAAAGAAGGAGCAGAGAAGCGAGTCCCAGACCCAGAATCTGACGCCGGCATGCGTCAGGATCCCTACCACCGAAACGATGAAGGCCACGTTGGCCAGTACGAAAAGCAGACGCCGGATCGGCGAAAGCCGCTTGGCCAGCCCGTACATCACGGCGCTGTTCGTGCGAATCAGGCGTTTGAATGCTTTCGGCTCACGATCGATGGCCCCGCGGTGATCGGCGGTGAGCTGGTCGACTGCTGCCGGCCATTCGAGCGCATACAGATCGGACACGTCGCTCGTCTTGAGCGAGCGGATCGTCGTCAATCCGAGCTCGAACCAGTCGCGGATGCCAGCCATGTGAGGATGTTTACGTCGAACGCGCCGCCAGGTTCTGACGACGATCCTGGATCAACCAGGCCGGATAGCAGCTCCGGCACAGCAGCGCATCATGCGCCTAAGTGACGCGGAGCTGTACGCCCCTTCCTCGCCGGATCTGAAGGATTGACGGCTACTTGGTGGCGCGGCGGGCCTGCGCCCCGAGCATCCGCGCGGTCTCGATCAGTTCCTGAATCGTAGTCTGATCCTTCCCGCTCGACTGAAGCAGATAGATTCGGACCGCGGATCCAACGGGGATCAGCTGGTTTGCCGGATCGGCGTAGAACTTTTCAAGGCCCGACACCAGTTCAAAACCGCTCATCTTACCCGCCGTCGAGGTCTGTTTCTCTGTGCGGTCGGCAAGGCCGGCGCACACTGAGTTGGGACCGGCGGAGACGTCGATCTTGTTGAGCGCTTCCTGATATCCCTGCGCGTAACCGATGGACCAGAAGAGCTTCTCAGTGCTCGAAAGGCGGAGCCAATCCTCACCAACGGAAGGTGGGGTGATCTCGGGTCCTCTCTGATCGGCGGCGAGTGCGACTGCGGCAACCATGAGCACAGCGAACCCAAGAGCTATTTTTCTCATTCAAGGCACCTTTCCACGCGGGGATGCGGCATGGACTGAAAATTCTCGTGGATTCTAGCGAAAAAAAACCAATTTGCAAACGGGCGTGATCACGCTAAATCGCTGAAGGATCGCAATGTTTTGCTGTATAGGCGCACCATGTGCCACCCGGTGGTGTGCCGGTCCGGGTCGAATTCCAAGGGCCGTCAGCGCACTGCACTGCCGCCCGGCGGCCCCTTCGCGTGGCGCGCGGGGGTGGAGTACCATGAGCCTCCGCGTGAGCAAAAATGTCGTCGTTATCGGTGGGGGTTTGGCAGGCCTTTCGGCAGCGCTCTATCTGGCGCGTGCCGGTCGGATGGTCACTCTCTTCGAGAGGCGATCCACCCTCGGGGGACGCGCGGCGACGCATCGGCGCAGCGGATTTCGCTTCAATCTCGGACCCCATGCATGGTTTCGCGGCGGGGCTGGATCGCGCGTTCTCCGCGAGCTCGGCGTTCCGGTGAGCGGCGGTGTTCCGAAGCGATCCGGCCGGGCCATCTATCGAGGTGCGCAGCACGCGTTGCCGACCACGGTGGCCGGACTCTTGACCACCTCTCTCCTCTCATTGCGTGCCAAACGCGAGGCAGCGGCACTCATGATCCGCCTTCGCTTTCTCGATGCACGGCGCCTGGCCGGGCTTTCACTCCAGGAGTGGATCGATGGGCAGACGACCGATGAAGCGCTCCGCCAGGTCATCGCCGCGATCATCCGCCTTACCACGTACACCCATGCGCCGCGCCAGCAGTCGGCAACTGCGGCAATCGCGCAGCTGCAGATGGCCGCTCGTCGTGGAGTGCTTTTTGTCCACGACGGCTGGCAGCGCATCGTCGATGCTCTCCATAGCGCAGCGGTCGGCGCCGGCGTCAACTTCGTCACCAGCGCCCGGGTCGTCCGGGTCGTACACAACGGGGCCGTCGAGGGGATCGAGATCGGGGGGCTGGAGGAAGACGCTACGACCGATACGTACTCGATGACTCTGGAGGAAGCTCTCCGGGCCTATCGAGGTGCGCGTCTGAACGCTGACACAGTCGTCATGGCCGTCGATCCGGCGACAGCTACATCCCTGCTGGATCCCGAGGATCAACTGCCCGATTGGTGGCCGGCGATCACACCGGTACAGATCGCCTGTCTCGACGTCGCCGTGGAATCGATGCCTCAGCCGAGGGCCACCTTCGCACTCGGCATCGACCGTCCGCTCTACTACGCTGCGCACTCGGCCTATGCTCAACTCGCGCCGAAGGGAGGAGCGCTCATTCACGTCGCGCGCTATCTCCCGCCGGTTGGAACCGGGACGCACAGCGAGCGAGATTCCGGTGAGCAGGAGCTCGAGATGATGCTCGATGGATTACAGCCAGGCTGGCGGGAACGGCTGGTCCACAGCCGGTTCCTTCCGCGAATGACCGTTTCGAACATTCTTCTCCGACCGGGCGATGACGGTGGGGGCCGGGCGGCGACCCGAGTGAATGGCATTCGAAACCTCTATGTCGCGGGCGACTGGGTCGGCGACGAGGGGATGATGTCCGACGCCGCGCTGTCGAGCGCCATGGCTGCGGCCCGGGCGGTCATTGCGGACAACCCGTAGCCTGGCGAATCGGAGATTTCACAATGTCCTTCAATTTGGCCGAACATCCACTCGATCAGAAATCCCTCGTGCAGCTTCACGTCGCAATGCCGGCGGAGAACCTCGAGTACGTCAGAGCATGGGTAGCCAGGCAGCCATGGGCCGCCCCCCGTTCGGCCGCCCCGTCGCCCAACTGATCATCCGGTACCGGCCTACGCTTCGCTGGCGCGGTATTCGAGCTCGGCCTGAGCCGCTGCCAGACGAGCCACCGGAACGCGGTAGGGCGAGCAGGAGACGTAATCGAGGCCGCAGGAGCGGAAGAAGCGGATCGAGTCGGGATCTCCTCCATGCTCGCCGCAGACACCGACCTTCAACCGGGGGTTTGCCGCCCGGCCGTTGTCTGTTCCCATCCTCACCAGGAAGCCCACCCCTTGCTGATCGATCGACTCGAAGGGATCCTTCGGCAGGATTTTCTTTTCCACATATTCGGGAAGGAAGCTTCCGGCGTCGTCACGCGAATAGCCGAACGTCATCTGCGTGAGGTCGTTTGTACCGAACGAGAAGAATTCGGCGATTTCTGCAAGCTCGCCCGCGATGAGCGCTGCGCGGGGAATCTCGATCATCGTGCCGACGATCACAGGAACGTCGACGCCAGCACTCCTGATGGTCTCGGCTGCCACCTTTCGAACCATGTCAGTCGTCAGCGACAGCTCCTTAATGGTGCCGACGAGCGGGATCATCACTTCGGGGTGCACGTTGATGCCTTCCCTCTTTACGGCGCATGCCGCTGCAAAGATGGCGCGTACCTGCATCTCGTAGATCTCCGGGTACGTGATGCCCAGCCTGCATCCGCGATGACCGAGCATCGGATTGGTTTCCTGGAGCTGATGAACCTTTGCCCGAAGCTCGATGAAGCCCCAGCTCATCTCCCGCGCCACGGTGGAGATCTGCGCCTCGGTCTCCGGCAGGAACTCGTTGAGCGGGGGGTCGAGGAGGCGAATCGTGACCGGGAGCCCGTTGACCTCACGGAAAATGCTTTCGAAGTCTCCCTGCTGAAACGGGAGGATCTTCTCCAGAGCCGTACGCCGGCCTTCTTCGTTGCGAGCCAGAATCATCTCGCGGACGGCCAGGATGCGTCCTTCCTGAAAGAACATGTGCTCGGTCCTGCAGAGTCCGATCCCCTCGGCGCCAAACAGACGAGCCACGCGGGCGTCGTTCGGCGTGTCGGCGTTGGTCCGGACGCCCAGGGTGCGCACCTGGTCGGCCCATCCGAGGAGTCGCGCAAAGTTGGAGTAAGCCTCCGACTCCTCCGGCTTCATGGAGCTCTCGATGAGAACCTGCATCACTTCGGAGGGACGGGTCGGCAGTTGACCGGCGATCACCTCGCCCGTTGTTCCATCGAGCGAGATCCACTCGCCTTCTTCGAGCGGCTCATGGTTCTCGACACGCAGCTCGCTACGTCCGTAGTCGACCCGCGCTGCGCCGCAGCCGACGATGCACGGACGCCCCATCCCGCGCGCCACCACAGCGGCGTGCGAGGTCAGCCCGCCCCGCGTCGTCAGAATTCCGACGGCGACGTGCATGCCGGCGATGTCTTCCGGCGAAGTCTCGATGCGGACCAGAATGACAGGGCCGTCGGCTGCCATCTGAACGGCGCGCTCGGCGCTGAACGCGATACGGCCTGCCGCGGCGCCAGGGCCCGCCGGGAGTCCCCGGGCCAGCAGCCGTCCCGACTGCAGTGCCGTCTCTTTCTGCGCGGAGTCAAAAATCGGTGCGAGCAGCTGCACGATCTGTCCTGCCTCCACTCGGGCTACGGCTTCTCGAGGCTCAATGAGACCTTCCTTCACCATGTCGCAGGCGATCTTGACCGCGGCAAAGCCGGTTCGCTTTCCCGTCCTTGTCTGCAGAAGGTAGAGCCTTCCGGACTCGATGGTGAATTCGATGTCCTGCATGTCTCGGTAGTGCGACTCCAGCCGCTGGTAAACATCGTTGAGTTGCGCGTACACCTCCGGCATGGCCTCTTCGAGAGACTTCTCGCCGCCCTTTCCCTGGGCTCTCGAGATGGGCAGAGGCGTGCGGATGCCGGCGACCACGTCTTCCCCCTGCGCATTCGGCAGATATTCGCCGTAGAAGAGCTTCATCCCGGTCGAAGGGTTGCGGGTGAAGGCTACGCCGGTAGCGCAGTCCGATCCCATGTTCCCGAAAACCATGGACTGCACATTGACGGCGGTTCCCCAGTCGTCGGGAATCGAGTTGAGCTTGCGATAGGTGATGGCCCGGGCGTTGTTCCACGATCCGAAGACGGCCCCAATCGCTCCCCACAACTGCTCCTGCACGTCCTGCGGGAAGTCCCTGTTGAGGACCTGACGAACGATCTTCTTGTAGGTGACGACCAGCTCGCGCAGTGTATCGGCTGGTATCTCCGGATCGGTGCTGACTCCCAGGCGTTCCCGGGTCGACGTCAATTCGTGCTCGAATTTCTCGCGGTCGATCTCGAGGACGACATCCGAATACATCTGGATGAAGCGCCGGTAGGAATCGTAGGCGAACCGTGGATCGTTGGCCGAACGGGCCAGACCCTCCACGGTGCTGTCATTCAGTCCGAGGTTCAGAATCGTGTCCATCATGCCGGGCATCGAAGCGCGGGCTCCGGATCGCACCGACACCAGCAGCGGTCGGCCGGCGTCGCCGAAGGTCTTGCCGACGGTCTTCTCAACCCGCCCGAGGGCTTGCTGCACTTCGCCTTTGAGCTCCGCCGGCAAAGTTCGGTCGTGCGCATAGAACCAGGTGCAGGCTGCCGTTGATATCGTGAATCCCGGAGGGACCGGGACTCCGATGTTCGTCATTTCCGCGAGGCCGGCACCCTTTCCGCCGAGAAGGTCCTTCATCGTCGCGTTCCCGTCCGCGTGACCTTCTCCGAAGTAATAGACGTACTTGTCCATGTTGGTTCGCCTCGCGAAATCGAACGTCATCCTAGATCGAAGAGTGTTCAGTGGGCCAGAGTTTTGGTGGCCGGGACTACGATCTCGATGACGCTGTAGAGCGCTCGCTGATCTTCAGTCCTGGCGTTCTGGCGAGGCTGGTCGCTCCCCAGAACCGCAAGCTCCGTATCGCCGAGTCGTACTCCACCGCCCACCAGCAAATCACGCAGCGATGACAGTTCACGTCCCGCCCACGCCCGGTTCGCCGCGGCGTCTTTCCGGCGGAACTCATGCGCTTCGAGCCGGATGTGATGCGGCCCGGCTGCCTGAATCAATCCGGCCAGCGCGCCAAGCGTGGCGGCGCTTCGGCGCACCTCGATCTTTCCGTCAGACGCCGCCCGCAGGCCATACAGCGGGAAGCGCCCCGCTCGTTGAAAGAAAGTCGCGGCCACCGTACCCCCTCCCACCATCGTCCTGCCGGTGCAGGGAGAGCGCTCTCCAAACCAGGCCTCGCCGGAGAAGATCGGGATCGGCTCCTCGTGCCACAGGCGACCGCTCAGATGATGTCCCGACTCCTCTACCGAGAATGCTCCATAACCAAATTCACGATCGCGCACCCACACGAAACGGACGAATCGGCCATCCGATCCGCCGTCGATCAGCGTCGGCTTCGAGCCCTCGAGCTGACCGAAAACATGATCTCCATTCTGCGCCAGAGTCAGCTTCGCGCCGTTGACTATCCAGCAGCCGGTCAGATCCTGGACACTCCTTGTTCCGGTTTCCACCCCACGGACTTGAAGCGAACAGAGGGCCAGTCCCTCGCGTTTGGAATCATCCTTGAGCGTCGCTCTGACGTATCGTGCGGTGACCGGTCTGACCGGAACGAGTGCTGCGTTCTTTTTCGCCGTGCTCTCGACCGCGCCGAGCGGCGAGAAGTTGATTCCGTCCATGGAGGATTCGAACGTGACCGAGGAGATCGCACCGGTCGCCGCCGCGTTGGAAATCCCGATCTGGTCGATGCGCGATTCAACAGGCAGAGCGGCCACCAGCTGCTGGCCGGGCTCGTGCGGCGGCATGAACCAGCAGGAATCGGGATCGCCATCGATTGCCAGCAGCGCAGAGGCCCAGAGCGAGAACTCTCCGGTGCGGGAGACCACAACTGCTCCCCGCGCGTAATTGAGAAGGTTGTCGTGTTCCGTCGTGTCGTCGGCGGGGGCCTTGAGCGCGTTCTTTGGCGGCGATGGCGCCGTCGTCTCCGTCGCACGGCGACCACAGGCGCCAGCCAACAGCAACAGCAGGACCGCCGCGACGTGCCTGACCGACATCATTTTCTGCTCGCGAGCTCGCGTCGATCGACCACGATCCTGGTCACGTCGGCGATCGGGGCGACGGCACCTCCCACTCTGCGGAGCAGAGCGATACGATTCTGCCGGATTCCGGAGTCATCGACGTTGACCATCACCTCGGCGAAGAAATTCTCCAGCTCATCGGCCATGCCTGCAAACGATTGAAGAGCCAGTTCGTAATGCCGTTCCACGATCATTCCGGCAATCTGTCCTACCAGGACTTCAGAAAGATCGTTGAGGCGTTTTTCAGCCGGCTCCGCCAGAAGGTTGCGGTTCAATTCTGATTCCGGTTGACCGGCTGTGATGTTGGCAATCCGCTTTGCCGAGTCGAGGATCGATAGAAAGCGAGGATCGCTGCGCAGGCGCCTGACGGCTTTAGCACGCTCGAGAAGGTCGGGCAGAGAATTCATCCAACCAGCCTCCATCGTGGCTGCGACTTCGTCGTACGCGAGCGCGTACGGCGGCGCCTGGAGGAGTGTCCGAACCCGGTCCGCTATGAACTCGAGAACCTCGCCGCGGTCGTCAGCCCCCCGGTCGGTAGCGGCCCGCTTGCGCCCCTTTTCGGCCTTTTCGGATGCCGCCGCGTGGAGCGCTTCTCTGACGTCGGCGTATCCCTGCAACCCCAGATCGATCAACTGGTCCATGCCAGCAGTGATGTGCCAGGTGTCGCGCTCCAGAAGGATCTGCACCATTCCCTGCGCGGCGCGCCGCAGGCCGAAAGGATCGCGAGAACCGGTCGGTTTTGCGCCGATCAGGAAGAAACCGCACAAGGTGTCGATGCGATCGGCAAGCGAGACCACAGCCCCGACCCCACTTCGCGGCAGAGCATCTTCGGCATTGACTGGAAGATAGTGATCGTAGACCGCTTGCCAGACCGGGCTCGAAAGCCCTTCCTCGCGGGCATAGATTCCTCCGATCTTCCCCTGAAGCTCGGTGAACTCCTTGACCATTTCGGTTCCCAGGTCGCACTTTGAGAGCCGTGCGGCACGGCGGGCATCATCGACGTCGACACCACTGGTCCCGGCGATCGCACCGGCCAGTTGCTCGATTCGCTCCGTCTTCCTCCGATAGTTCCCGAGCTTCTCCTGAAACTGCAGATGCTCGAGCGAGTCGAGTCGCGATTCGAGCGTAACCTTCCGATCCGTCTGGTAGAAGAACGACGCGTCGGCGAAGCGGGCGTTGGTGACGAAGGAGTTGCCGTACGCCGCGTTCCCGTCGGGATCGGCTTCGTTGTCGGTCACGGCCAGAAACGAGTTGGTCAAAGATCCAGCCGCATCGCGGATCGGGAGCTGCTTCTGATGGACGCGCATGACGGTGACCAGCACTTCTTCCGGCAGCGTCAGCAGCTCCGGGCTGAACTCGGCGCGGACCACCCCCGGATACTCCGTGAGGTATTGCCACTGCGCCCAGATCGTCTCGTCCAGCGCCGGCACTCCCCGAACCTCGTGGGCCAGAACGCGGGACCGCTCCGCCATGGCCATACGGCGTCGATCGGAGTCGACGATCACGCGGGCTAGCTCGAGTTTCGAAACATAGTCGCCATAGGAGGTGACCTCGATCGGGCCGGGGGCAAGAGTGCGGTGGCCGACGGTCACAGTTCCGGAGAGCAGGCCGAAGAGTTTCACCGGGAGTGGCTGGTCGTCGAAGATCGAGATGATCGAATGCACCGGCCGGATGTACGACTGCTCCCCGTAGCCCCATCGCATGCTCTTTGGCCAGTGGATCGACTGGATGATCTCCGGAACTGCCGCCTGAATAAGCTCGGTGGTCCGCTGCCCGGTTACCGTTCGCCGAAGACGGACGTAATCGTCATCGGATTGGACCAGCTCCTCTACCGCTGCGCCGTTCTTCCGGAGGAAGCCGTGCAGTGCCGCGGTCGGTGCGCCGCTGGCGTCATAAGCCAGCCGGCGGGGTGGTCCTTTGATCTCGTCCGTCCGATCGGCCTCCGCCGGCGGGAGACGTCCCATCCGAAAGATGAGGCGACGCGCCGTCGACTGCACGCGGACCTGCCCCTCCACGTCTCCCTTGCAACCGAGGCCTTCGAGAAAAGCAACGAGCCTCTGACGAAGTGCGGCAAGCGCTCCTTCGTGCATCGAGGCCGGGATCTCTTCCGCCAGCAACTCGAAGAAGTACTCGTGATTGCTCTCTTCGTTCACGGGACGCTCTCGACCGGATGTCGTTCGTGGTATTCCTGCCGCTCGGCATCGGTCATGAGCGGGAAGTCGAGCCTCGTCCTCGATGCCAGATAGTCGTTCGCACAACGGACGGCCAGATCCCGCACTCTCTTGATGACTCCGACGCGTTCGGTCACAGACACTGCGCCGCGTGCATCGAGCGTATTGAACACGTGCGAGCACTTGAGGGTCCAGTCGTATGCCGGGAGGACCAGCCCAGCCTCGAGGCATCGGCGGGCTTCCGCCTCGTACGAGTCGAACAACTTCCAGTGCAGGTCGACGCTTGCCACTTCGAAGTAGTAGCGGGAGAACTCATACTCCTCCTGCTTGCGGACGGGCCCATATCCGACTCCGGGAGCCCAATCGATGTCGAAGACCGAGCCCTGCCGCGAGAGGAACATGGTCAACCGTTCCAGTCCGTAGGTGATCTCCGCTGAGATCGGGGCGAGATCGATGCCGCCAGCCTGCTGAAAATAGGTGAATTGCGTGATCTCCATTCCGTCGAGCAGCACCTGCCAGCCGACGCCCCAGGCGCCGAGGGTCGGCGACTCCCAGTTGTCTTCCTCGAACCGGATGTCGTGCCGTGCGAGGTCGAGGCCGAGCGCTCGAAGGGAATCGAGGTAGAGGTCCTGGACCTCGAGTGGCGAGGGCTTGAGGATGACTTGAAACTGGTAATGCTTGCCGAGCCGGAATGGGTTATCGCCGTAGCGGCCGTCGGCCGGGCGGCGGGATGGTTGAACGTAGGCCACTCTCCAGGGCTCGGGTCCGAGAACCCGCAGGAACGTGGAGGGGTGCATGGTGCCGGCGCCCACTTCGACGTCGAGCGGGTAGTCGATGAGGCAACCGCGCTCCGCCCAGAAGGCTTGCAGAGTCTGAATCAGCGACTGGAAGGAGTGGCGCTGCATGCGCCGGGCATTCTAACTGAATGAAATCGAGTGCGGAGAGGCCGTTCGATCTCCCGCGCACAGGAGCAACCGCAGTCATCTCACCTCTGCGGCGAAGTGCTCGTGGTGTCGGTCGCTGGCGGTTTGCTGGTATCACTCTCGGAAGCAGGCGGTGCCGGGGACTCGGGAGGAGCCGTCACGGGGCTATCCGCTTGACTGCGTGACGGCTGATCCGATCGACGCCGCGCTGTCACCGAAGCTCGCGAGGCATCGGTGGCAGGGGGGCGGGAAACTGGTGACGCACCTGCGATCGGCGGAAGGGTGTCGGCCAGCGAGCCGTCGGACTCAGTCGTGGCGGACGCACTGGTGGCGATGCCCACCGTGAAGTTCGTGGTCGTGTCGACCGCCGTCGCCGTCAGGGTGGTCCCCTGTGCCGTCGCCGTCTCGCCGGGCGCCCCCACCGTCGAGGAGACCGTGCCGCCGGCGCTCTCAGTGACGACATCGTATCGTTGTTGGTTCCGGTTGATCTCGTCGGTCTTCCGGTGGCATCCGGCGAGGCCAGCGATGACGGTGACTACAACTGTGGCACGGAAGAGTCGGAGCATGGCTGGCACATCGCGGGAGGCCCGCACCTTTTGTGCCAGACTCCGGAAGATCCAGCAGGGTCAGAGTGTTGTGGAAAGCGTACCGATATGGTACTAATTGGAATCATGCTGAAGATCTCACGATTTACAGACTACGGACTGCTCGCTGCGGTTTACCTCGCTCGCAAATCGGGAGAGATCGTCTCCGCTCGCGAGATCGCCGCGTTCTACCATCTGCCGGCGCCGATGGTGACCAAGGTTCTCAAGGCTCTGCACCAGGCGTCCATCATTCAATCCCATCGCGGTGTGGGCGGCGGCTATTCCTACGACGGCGAGCCGGCGCACACAACACTCGGGCAGCTCGTTGAGATCCTCGAGGGTCCCTGGGACCTGGTCGAATGCGAATCGACCGATTCGCAGGGGGAGGCGGTCTGCTCGATCCGGGTGGCATGTCCTTCGCGGCGAATGATGTTCGGCATCAATCGGGCGATCAAGGGAGCCTTCGAGCAGGTTACGCTCGCCGATCTCATCCGCGGCGGAATGCCGACACCAATCATAGCCAAGACCTTCGGCCCGGCCGTCGAACGAGAGACTCTGCAATGACGACGACACCAGACAGCATCGAACAGCTGACGACCCAGGAATACAAGTACGGCTTCGTGACCGACATCGAGGCTGATGTCGCGCCGCCAGGGCTGAATGAAGACATCGTCCGGCTCATCTCGCACAAGAAGCAGGAGCCGGCATTCATGCTGGAGTGGCGCCTCAAGGCCTTCCGTCACTGGCTGACGATGAGGGAGCCGACGTGGGCCAACGTCCACTATCCGGCGATCGACTACCAGGCCGCCAGCTACTACTCGGCGCCGCGACAGAAGAAGAAGCTGAACAGTCTCGACGAGGTCGATCCGGAGCTGCGGTCGACGTTCGAGAAGCTCGGCATCTCGCTCGAAGAACAGAAGCGACTCAGCGGCGTTGCGGTCGATGCGGTCTTCGACAGCGTTTCGGTGGCCACTACGTTTCAAGCCGAGCTGGCCAAAGTGGGCGTCATCTTCTGTCCCTTCTCCGAGGCCGTCAGGGAGCATCCGGAGCTGGTTCAGAAATATCTCGGATCGGTGGTTCCGTCCACGGACAATTTCTTCGCCGCTCTGAACTCCGCCGTCTTCAGCGATGGCTCCTTCTGCTACATCCCGAAGGGCGTTCGCTGCCCCATGGAGCTTTCGACCTACTTCCGTATCAACAGCGCGAACACCGGCCAGTTCGAGCGGACGCTCATCATCGCGGATGAGGGGGCGTCGGTCAGCTACCTCGAAGGCTGTACTGCTCCGATGCGCGACGAGAATCAGCTTCACGCGGCAGTCGTCGAGCTGGTTGCCCTCGACGGCGCAACGATCAAGTACTCGACCGTGCAGAACTGGTACCCCGGCGACAAGGACGGCAAAGGCGGCATCTACAACTTCGTCACGAAGCGCGGCAAGGCCATGACCAACGCCAAGATCTCCTGGACGCAGGTGGAGACCGGCTCTTCGATCACCTGGAAGTACCCAAGCTGCATCCTTCAGGGCGATAACTCGATCGGCGAGTTCTACTCCGTCGCTCTGACCAACAACTATCAGCAGGCCGACACGGGCACGAAGATGATCCACATCGGAAAGAACACGCGGAGCACCATCGTTTCCAAAGGAATCTCCGCCGGTCACGGGCAGAACACCTATCGCGGGGAAGTAAAGATCCTGAAGAACGCCGTGGGCGCGCGGAATTACTCGCAGTGCGACTCGCTCCTCATGGGCGACAAGTGCGGCGCGCATACGTTTCCCTATATCGAGGTCCGCAATTCGACCGCGCAGATGGAACATGAGGCCTCGACTTCGAAGATCGGCGAGGACCAGCTCTTCTACTGCCAGCAGCGCGGGATCTCACCCGAGGATGCTGTCTCGATGATCGTCAACGGCTTCTGCCGCGAGGTTTTCCGGGAGCTGCCGATGGAGTTCGCCGTAGAGGCTCAGAAACTCCTCGGCGTCAGCCTCGAAGGAAGCGTCGGCTAAGGGCTGATCCAGACACGCGAATCGCTTGCGCACCCACGAGCTCGCGCCGATTTCTTGCGAACGGCCGGGATGCCCAGAGCGGATCAAGCTTCAAAGGACAGGAGAATCAATGCTTCAGATCACGAATCTGCACGCGGGCATCGACGGAAAGGAGATCCTTCGCGGTCTCGATCTCCGGGTGAACGCCGGCGAAGTGCACGCCATCATGGGTCTCAACGGATCGGGGAAGAGCACGTTGGCCAATGTTCTGGCCGGCCGTCCCCGCTACACGGTGACGTCGGGCGAAGTCCTGTTCGAGGGAAAGAACCTCCTCGAGATGAAGGCCGAGGAACGTGCGCGTGAGGGCGTATTCCTGGCTATGCAGTATCCGGTCGAGATACCCGGGGTCAACAACATCTACTTCCTCAAGGCCGCGCTCAACTCGATCCGCAAACACCACGGCCTCGAAGAGCTCGACGCCATGGACTTCCTGCAGCTGGCCCGGGAGAAGATGAAGCTGGTCGAGCTCGACGAGTCATTCATGAATCGCTCGGTGAACGAGGGCTTCTCCGGTGGGGAGAAGAAGCGGAACGAGATCTTCCAGATGGCGGTCCTCGATCCGAAGCTGGCCATTCTCGATGAGACCGACTCCGGTCTCGACATCGATGCCTTGCGCATCGTCGCCGATGGAGTGAACACGCTGCAGAGCGAGAAGCACTCGGTCATCGTGATCACGCATTACCAGCGCCTGCTGCGCTACCTGGTCCCCGACTTCGTCCACGTGCTGCACGAGGGACGAATCGTAAAGTCCGGCGGCAAGGAGCTGGCCATGACGCTCGAGGAGCGAGGCTATGGCTGGATCGAAGAGGAGGTCGCCGCCGCGCAATGACCACGATCCTCGACACTACCGGCGCTCTCCAGAAGGTTGTCCCGCCCCAGAACGATGCGGAGCCGCAGCGGATCGCCACGATTCGCCAGCAGGCGGCGGAGCGATTCTCGGCCACCGGCCTGCCGACAGCCTGGGATGAAGAGTGGAAGTACACATCCCTCGCTCCCCTCGGCAGAATCGACTGGCGGCTCTCCCCCGGCTCCGTGGAGACGGCAGACACACAAGGCGCGAGCATGCGGGGCAGAGCTGCGGCCGAGCTCATTTTTGTCGACGGACACCTGCTTCGCTCCCCCTCCGACATCTCGGGTCTCTCGGGAGCGGCGGGCGTCCGCCTTCTGAGTCTCAGCGAGGCGCTCACATCGTCTGAGCCGGCCGTCGAGCGCTGGTTTGCGCGACTGGCCGATTACCAGCGCCATCCTCTGACCGCGCTGAACACCGCGCTGGCGGCTGACGGCGCGGTTCTCATCGTCGACGACGGAGAGGTGGTCGACGGATTCGTCCATCTCCTCTTCATCGGCTCAGGCTCCGACGTGATGTCCCATCCGCGCAATCTGATCGTGGCCGGCCGCAACAGCCAGCTCTCGATCGTTGAGACCTACATCGGCAGCGGGCGCTACTTCACGAACTCGGTCACTGAGATCGTAGCCTCCGAGAACGCTGTGGTCAGTCACACGAAGCTGGTGCGGGAGAGCCCTGACGCATTCCACATCGGAACGACGCAGATTCATCAGGAGCGATCGAGCAGCGTGCGTTCGCACCAGATGAGCGTGGGCGGGGGCATGGTGCGAAACGAGGTCAACGTCGCGCTCATGGGCGAAGGAGCCAGTCTGGTTCTGGAAGGACTCTTCGTCCTGACCGGCCGGGAGCACGTCGATAACCACACGGTCATCGATCACGCCACGCCGCACTGCGACAGCCAGGAGCTCTTCAAGGGAATCCTCGACCAGCAGTCCCGTGGTATTTTCGACGGCCTCATCATCGTCCGCAAGGACGCTCAGAAGACCAACTCGCGTCAGGTGAACCGCAATCTGCTTCTCTCCGAAAACGCCATCGTCGACTCCAAGCCGACCCTGGAGATTCATGCCGACGACGTGAAGTGCAATCACGGTTCGACCATCGGACAACTCGATGAGGAGGCGATTTTCTACCTCCGTGCACGCGGCATCGATGAGGCGGAAGCCCGCAGCTTTCTCGTCGACGCCTTCGCCAGCGAGATCATCGACCGGCTACCGTTCGAGCCGCTCCGCGAATGGGTTCGGCGAGGACTCTTCGAACAGATGCCGGGCCGCTTGCCGGAACGGCGGGAGGAAAGGCCATGACCACGGCTCTTATCCAGAAGGACCACCAGGCAGCGGACCTCGACGTAGCACGGATACGGGAGGACTTCCCGATCCTGGGGCGCCAGATTCACGGCAAGCCGCTCGTCTATCTCGACAACGCCGCGACGACGCAGAAACCGAATGCCGTCATCGACCGCATCACCCGCTATTACACCCATGAGAATTCAAACGTCCATCGTGGCGTGCATCATCTGAGCGAGGTCGCTACGGCCGCTTACGAGGGGGCTCGCGGGACAGTCAAGCGGTTCATCAACGCCGGCTCGGAAAAAGAGATCGTCTTCGTTCGGGGCACGACCGAAGGCATCAACCTCGTGGCCAGCTCGTTCGGGCGGACCAATGTGAAGGCGGGAGACGAGATCCTCATCTCGGCCATCGAGCATCACTCCAACATCGTTCCCTGGCAGATGCTCTGTCAGGAGCGCGGCGCCACTCTCAGAATCATTCCGGTCAACGACGCCGGCGAGCTGTTGATGGACCAGGTGCGCGCCATGCTCAACGAGCGCACGCGGCTTCTGGCCGTGGGTCATGCTTCGAACGCTCTTGGCACCATCAACCCCATTCGCGAGATCATCGAACTGGCCCATGCAAACGGCACCACGGTCCTCATCGACGGTGCGCAGGGCGTCCCGCATCTCGAGGTCGACGTGCAGGATCTCGACTGCGACTTCTACGCGTTCTCATCGCACAAGGTCTACGGCCCGACCGGCATCGGCGTGTTGTATGGGAAAGAGGCGCTTCTCGAGGCCATGCCGCCGTACCAGGGCGGGGGCGACATGATCCTCTCGGTCTCGTTCGACAAGACGACCTACAACGCATTGCCGTACAAGTTCGAAGCGGGAACGCCCGATATCGCAGGTGTCGTTGGACTGGCCGCGGCGCTCGACTACGTGTCGGCTCTCGGTCTGCCGAGCATCGCCGCGCATGAACACGATCTTCTTCTCTACGCGACCGAGCAACTGGAGGAGATCGACGGGCTGCGCATCATCGGCACGGCGCGCCACAAGGCCAGCGTCATCTCCTTCGTACTGGAAGGCGTTCACCCTCACGACATCGGGACGATTCTCGATCAGGAAGGGATCGCCGTCCGCACCGGTCACCACTGCGCCCAGCCGGTGATGATGCGGTTCAACGTTCCCGCCACCGGGCGCGCTTCGTTCGGCCTCTACAACACCCGCGATGAGGTCGACGCGCTGGTCCGCGGACTCGAAAGAGTCATCGAGGTTTTCCGCTGATGTCCGATCTCCGCGAGCTCTACCAGCAGGTCATTCTCGACCACAACCGGAACCCCAGAAACTTTCACGAGCTGCCAGCGGCGACCCGCAAGGTCGAGGGCTATAACCCGCTTTGCGGAGATCACTACACGATCTATCTCGATCTGGACGGCGAGACCATCCGCGATGTGGCCTTCGTCGGCTCCGGCTGCGCCATATCCAAAGCCTCGGCCTCGGTCATGAGCTCTATGGTGAAGGGGAAGAGCCGCGATGAGGCCGACGCCCTTTTCGAGCGTTTCCACCGTCTGGTGACCGGCGACTCGTCGCTCAGCGCGGATGAGCTCGGGAAGCTCGCGGCCTTCTCAGGCGTTTCTGAATTTCCAGCCCGGGTGAAGTGCGCCTCGCTGGCATGGCATACGCTGCATACGGCTCTGGCCGGAGCCGAAAACGTCGTCAGCACCGAATAGCGCAGAAGGAGTCGTGGAGACCGATGAGAGAAGAAGTCACCGTCAGCCGCAGCTGTGAAGCCGTCATGATCCCGAGCGGCGAGCGCGTCCTCGTTCCCCAGGGAGCGCGGGCCACGATCACCCAATCGCTCGGTGGCTCCTACACCATCATCACCGATCGCGGCCTCATGGTTCGCGTCTCCGGAAAAGAGGTCGAGGCGCTGGGCAAGGCCCCCCAGGAAGTGGCGCAGTCGACCGCCGAGGTCACGACCGAGCAGCTCGAGCAGATGGTGTGGGAGCAACTCAAGACCTGTTACGACCCGGAGATCCCCGTCAACATCGTCGACCTCGGGCTAGTCTATCTTTGCGAGCTGAACGGCGACGAACAGCAGGGAAAAGACGTGAAGATCAAGATGACCCTCACAGCGCCCGGCTGCGGGATGGGTCCGGTCCTGGCAGGCGACGTCAAGCAGAAGGTGGAGTCCCTCCCGGGCATCCATCACGCGGAAGTCGAGGTCGTCTTCGACCCCGTCTGGGACCGCAGCATGATGTCGGAAGCCGCGAAGCTGCAGCTCGGCATGATGTGGTGAAAGGTCAGTCGCCGGAGGCGTCACGGGATTTTGAGCATAGCTTTGGTGATGCAAAAATGCTCGCACGGCTCACCACGCCGGAGGCGTCTCTACGGCACGCCTGCCGGCGTGCTCGCCAACTGCCGCCAGGCAACCCTCTTCAGCGATGGTCCTGGAAGAAGCTGAACTGCGCCACAGGATGGCCGGCCTGAAGCTGCTGCGCTTGCAGGTAGCCGTCGACCGCGCCGAGGATGGCCACGATTCCGGTGCCGACTCCGCAGGTGGTGAAGAGCAGCACTACCCAGAGGATCGAGGCGATGATCCCTTTGATTTTCTGGCCGAGCAGGAAATATCCGACCGACCCGAAGAGCAGCAGGTTGAGCACCAGGACCAGGATCGGATCCCTGGCGGGATTCGTCGGGTAAATCAGCTTGTCGCTACCGCCGCCCGGCGGTGAGTACCCTCCGCCGGGCGGAGGAGGGGGCGGCGGTGTGTACGATCCTTGAGGTGAATCCATCGATTCGCGTCCTACATCTTGTCAGCGAAGTCGCTGATCACCGGAATGCGCATGCGCTGTCCGCCGAACGCTTTGACCATGGCCACGATGTCGAGAATCAGGAACCCGAGCCCGATCAGACAGCCGAGGCCTGAGAAGGCGAACCGGATCCCGAGCGGCAGCATGAACGCCATGATCTGGAAGGCGACCCAGACGACGCACCAGGCGATCGCCAGAACGAGGCCGTTCTTGGCATGCCACTGCATCTCGCGGTCTTCCTTCTTCGTCAGCAGAGGGATGAGGGCGAAGATCCCGAAGTAGCAGAGGAACAACATCAAACCGCGATCGGATCCAGGGACTCCGGAGGGAGGTGGCGGATTGTACGACCCGCCGGGTGGTGGCGGGGGCGGAGTGTAGGAGCCTGGGGGGGGCGGAGGCGGGGTATAGGAACCGCCGGAGGGCGGAGGTATCTCGCTCATGAACGTCTCCTTAGAATGACCGTGTGTGGCTCGCTAGATTCTAGCAGAGCGCTTTCGTGACCATCGTCATTTTGTCAACAGAGCCTCAAGCTGTCTCCGGGCGGTTCCGAGCGCAATGATGACGATCACAGCCGACAGTGCGACCGCCGCGACAACTGGCAGCGCACTGACCAGTGTGCTTTGATCCGCCGCTGCTCCGAACATCTTCCAGAGCACGTAGCGCTGTACCGGCCTCGCGAGCAGAACCATGACCACGCCGACGTAGAGAAGGGAAGCCGCCATGTATCCGAAGCCGCCGAGTGACAGTCCGACCTGCAGCGGATTCTCGGCGGTGAAATCGGGTGTGGATCCCCCCATACCGACGCCGAGGGAAACCAGGGTGATTCCGAAGAGGAGGGCGCCGAGCATGGTGAGAGACCAGACGAGCAGATCTGCATGCAGGATGAGATCGGCGAAGGCCGTCAGGATGACTGCGAGAGCGGTGAGCGGCACCGCGTACACCAGCACCTTGGCCCACAGGAGCTTCTGATACGACACCGGCGAGGACTGCGTCACCCAGAATGCCCTCCCCTCGGCCGACACGGCCGGATAGGCGAAGCGCAGACACATGGCGGCGATGACGAAGCCCGCCATGCCGAGATTCGCGTAAGCCACGCCTCCGGCCCGCGCGTCGTGCTCCAGAGGCAGCATCCTGATGTTGTAGAGATAGATGAACATGAGCGCGGCCATGAGAAAAAGCTGTGACCACTGTGCGACGTCGCGAGTCAGCGTTCGCACCTCCTTCGAGACCAGCGCGCGGAACGGCGGGTCGATTCCGCGGAGGACACGGTCGAGCATCCTCGTGGCGCCTGATCCACCGAACGCCTGCGGCGCCATGCTCTCCCGGGCCCGAACGAAGGCCCGGAAGTACAGCGGCGTCGCAATCACCATGAACAGAAGAAGCGAAGCGGCGGCTCCAACCGCTGGACGAAGGAACACGGCCTCGCCCCCCTGACGCGATGCGGCATCGAGCATCCCTTCGGCCAGCCAGCTCGTCGGGTAACGGCTCATCTGCGGCAGCTCGATGGAATGAACCAAGGTGGCGATGTCATCGGTGTTGAACGCGCCGAAAAATCGCTCCGGCCTGCTCATCCGAAAGCCGACGACGGCAGTGGTCAGCACCAGCACTCCCACCGACGCGATCAACTGGTGGACCCGGCCGACCGGAAAATAGCGGACCAGAACCAGAATCATCAGCGACCCGGCGGTGACCGGGATCGAGAGCACCAGAAGAAGAGCGAGCGCCGTCTCCGCGTAGAAGGACGCCGGAAGCTGGTAGATGCGCCCGAATGCTGCGATGAGCGGCAGGAGAAAGACGACCACCCACGTCCCGCTTTGCGCCGCTGTCTTTGCCCAGCGTCGCAGCAACAGCGAGGACTTGGCGATCGGAGCGGCGTGCAGGATTTCGAGATCGAGATCGGTAAAGAACGACCCGATGGAAGCGGTCATGGCCGAAGAGAGCAGCACGATGCCGGCGACGAGAAATACCATCGAGAGAAGGGCTCGGAGGAGAGCAAAAGCCAGAGCCGGATTCAGAGGTTCGATCGTGCCGATGGCACGGAAGATCCGGCGGAACAGAAGATAGTCGCCGGCCAGAAGAGCGCCGGAGGCGGCCAGTACTATGAGCGAACGGAGGGCCGTCGACGGGCTGAACGGACGAAGGCGAGCGATGAGAAGCCGGAGCGGCCACATGACCAGCGCCAGTGTAATGCGGGCTGAAAGGCCGCACAGACGGAAGTTGTCGAGAAGTGTCTGTGCGCCGTCTAAGTCAGGCTCTGTACCTCATCGAAGAAGCGCATGGTGTCCTCGAATCGCAAGCTGCGCTCGCGGAAGCGCTCGAGCCCCAATTCGACCAGCTTCTCGATCAGCCGCGGGTACTTCAACTCCGTCGCCTCCCACAGCTTCGGATACATGGATATGTTTGTGAAGCCGGGAATTGTGTTGATCTCGTTGAGGTAGAGACGATTCGTTCCCCGCTCGAGAAAAAAGTCGACGCGTGCAAACCCCGAGGCTCCCACAACCTTGAACGCCGAAATGGCAAGGCGCCGGAACTCATCGCTCTTGTCCGCAGCGATCTTCGCCGGAATCACGAGGGACGACTTGTTCTCGACATACTTGTCTTCGTAGTCGTAGAACTCGCGACCGAGGACGATCTCGCCCGGCACGGAGGCCTGCGGCTGCTGGTTGCCGAGGACGGAGACTTCGATCTCGCGGGCATCGACGCCCCGCTCGATCAGCACTTTGTCGTCGAAACGAAGCGCTTTCTCGATGGCTGCCCGCAGATGCTCGTCATGTTTCACCTTGGTCACACCAACCGAAGATCCGGCATTTGCCGGTTTCACAAAGTAGGGGAGCCGCAGCGAGTTGTCGATCGATCGCAGCGTCCGGTCGGAGTCACGCCGCCAGTCGCTCTCGGCCAGCGCGACGTAGTCGACCATCGGTAGCTTGGCCTGGGCGAAGGCATACTTCATGTGCCACTTGTCCATGCCCACTGCCGACCCGGTTACGCCGCTGCCGACGTAGGGAAGATTCAGAATCTCGAGATATCCCTGGAGAGTGCCGTCCTCTCCGAACGTGCCGTGAACCAGTGGGAAAGCGATGTCGATGGCGGCCTGGCGGGCCCACGACTCGAAGGAGAAATCCGCGTCCCCGTTCTGGCTCTTCTCATCCCCGGTCAGAATGCGGGCGCTGCGCTGGGGAGCGACGAACCGCCCGTCCCGCGCAATGCAGACCGGGATCATCTCCAGGCGCTCCTGCGGTGCGGCGGCGGCGACCGAACGAGCAGAGAGGATGGAGACATCATGCTCGGCGCTTCGTCCACCAAAGAGAAGCGCGACTCGAATCTGCTGCGATGGCATGGTGACTCGGTCTGTTACTTTAGCGGGACGCTGCCAAGAAGATATTTCAGATCGTCGTCATGCCACCTGATGCCCGCCCCGAAGGTGAACGCGGTGTCGTTGAGAGCGTTGTCGACGCCGGTCGACAGGAAGATGAGCGGGAAGGTCGGCTTCTCCTTGCGCAGTGTGTACTGGCCGTAGATCCGAAGATGCGGATTGGCGTCGCGCCTCTTTCCGAAGTCGAAGGCTTCGCCGGTCAGAGAGATGCGGTCGTTCAAACGGTAATCGCCGCCGACGCCTCCCGTCGAGTCGAAAAGACCGATCCGGAGCGCCATCTTGTCGAGAGTCCACCCGGCCTGAGCAGACACCAGGAAATTGCGGTCGAATTTCACGTCCTGCGTCGTCGTCGTGATCGGTACGCCGCTTGGACCGGTTACCGTCTCGGTGAAGATTTTTTCCTGCCTGTGCCCGCGCGGATCGTCCGCCAGCTCGATGTTATAAAAGCGATTGTGGTCGGGATTCGGAACGAGGCGGAGAGTCACGGCCGAGCGCGAGTTTCCGCTGAAGCTGTTGGGGACGTCCGGGGTCGGGCTGAGGCCGGCGTAGTAGTCGCCCTTAATGCCGACATCCAAGCCGATGCGGTTGGCCCGGCCGAGGGTGTTCTTGAGCTCGTTGACGCCGCTTTCGACCGACGTCAGAGCGCTGGTGAGTTTGTCATGCGCCTCGTCGCTGTAGAGCAGCTTGCCGACGGTCCCCTCGCCCGACTTCACCTGTCCGGTGATCGAGTTCAGATTTGCTGTGGTCGTCTTCAGATCCGAAGAGAGCTTTCGCAGGTTCTCTGTAATGGCGCGAACGTCTTCCCGGTTCTCGCCCACAGTACCGTTGACGGTGCCGGCCACGCGGTCGATCGAGGCTGCGATCTTCGGGATCTCCATGCGAAGGTCTGCGGTGATGGCGCGAAGGTTTCCTGCCGTGGCATCGACGTTGGAGCGATTAGCTTCGATCAACGCTCGAACCTGAGCTGTGATCACGCGCACGTTGTCGACGATCTCCTCGAGCCGTTGCTGGCCTGTCTGGCCGGCCAGGCTGGCCCGGAGGGAGGCGGTGATGGCTTTCACGTCAGTAGCAATCGCCGAGACCTGGTTCGTGACGTCATCCATCGAGGCCGGCTGGGTGCCGCGCAGGACGATATGCTCCTGCTCGGGCGGTATCACAGGGAGCGTCATCGTGCCGGGGTCGAGCTCGATGTACTTTTCTCCGAGCAGTCCGAGGTTCGCCACATGCGCGCTGGCGTTGCTGTGGAGTTGAACGTCCTTATCGATCTGCAGGGTGACCTCGGCGCGTCCGTCGGGACGAAGCGCGATCTTGTCAACGCGTCCGACGCGTACGCCCGCCACTCGGACGGTCGACTTGTTGTCGAGACTGGCCACGTTGTCAAAGATGGCCTTGATGGTCTTCGTGGTCTTGGCTTCGTTGAGTTTGAGATCCTCGATCTTCAGAACGAAAAAGCCGAGGATGGCCAGAACCACGACCATGAAGATGCCCAGTTTTGCAGCGGAAGACATCAGCGACTCCTAACGCGCCTCTTTGGCTTTGCCCGGACGAAATCCCATCGGGGGAATGATCCTGGCGGTACCAATTGCGCCGAGCGGGTCGATGCCGACCTCGCGCAGCATTCGAAAAAGCGTAGCAAGGGGCAATCCAACCACGTTCGAGTAACTTCCTTCGATCGAATCGATGAGCATGGCCCCGATCCCCTGCACCGCGTACCCGCCTGCCTTGTCCATCGGTTCTCCACTGGCGACGTATCGGCGGATGTCATCGTCGCCGAGCGGCATCATGGTCACTGACGAACGAGCCAGCTCCTGGCGGCGGGAGACGATTTCGCCGTCCTCGCGGAACTGCTGCAATGCCACGCCGGTATAGACAATGTGCGTCTTCCCGGCGATGAGGCCCAGCATGGAGCGGGCGTCGGCTTCATCCACGGGCTTCTCGAGCAGCCGATCGCCGAGGACCACGACCGTGTCGGCTGAGATGATCCAGGCTCCTGCGCGTCGTTGGCCCACTTCGGATCCTTTCTCGAGGGCCAGGCGCACCACATAATCTTCCGGGCGCTCACCCGGCCGCGGCACCTCTGGAACATGGCTTGGAATGACTTCCAGATCGAAGCCGAAGCCCCGCAGCAATTCGAGACGGCGGGGAGAGCTCGAGGCGAGAATCAGTTTCGGCTGCCCGGGTTTCATAGCACCCCCTCGGC
Organism: Thermoanaerobaculia bacterium; assembly: GCA_017883265.1. Classification (GTDB taxonomy): domain Bacteria; phylum Acidobacteriota; class Thermoanaerobaculia; order Gp7-AA8; family Gp7-AA8; genus JADGNX01. Next base: position 24,393 of record JADGNX010000002.1, on the reverse strand, counting down.
ACGGCGGAGATTCTTGTGACAACGGTGCTCACTCATGTCATGGCCGCCTTCTCCTCTCCAGCGTCGGTGATGCGTGCGACTACGACGAATCGAGCCTCGTGGGCGATGGTGTAGATCACCCGCAGACGTCCCGAGCGATAGCTCCACCAGCCGCGGAATGGATCGAAGAGTGGAGCGCCGACAATCGGGTCGTCATCAATTTTTTCCAGAGCGATTTTCGCCGGGCCCCGGAGCTCGGCCGGGAGCGATCGCCAATCGCCCTCCACCTCTTCCAGAAGACGCAGGCGATCATTCCACAAGGAGGTCCTCCGGGAGAAGAAGCGCGCCGACCCGCATCGCTTCGCTCGAGCGACCAATGCGCTCCAGGGTGGCCGTGTCGTTGACCGCCGCGATCGTCTCGCCGAGGGCCAGGTATTCGTCGTAAGAGATGAGGACGGCCACGGGGCGCGCCGATCGCACGAAGAAGGTACGAGAGCCCCTGACGTCGGTGTCGCGCAGCAGATCGCGCGCTTCCGGCCCGAGATCGAGCAACTCCAGGAACCGGTCAGCCATGGATCGAATCGAGATAGCGGCGAAAATCGGGGCCCAGGTCGGGGTGCCTGAGGGCATAGTCGACGGTCGCCTTCAGGTAGCCGAGCTTTTCGCCGGCGTCGTAACGCTTTCCCTCGAATATGTACCCGTAGAAATCGCCTTCGTCCACCAGGGCGCGCAACGCGTCAGTCAGTTGAATCTCGCCTCCCGCACCCTTCTCCGTTTTCTGGATGAGGGGAAAGATGTCCGGCGGCAGGATGTAACGACCGATGATAGCCAGCTTGCTCGGAGCGTTCTGCTTCGGCTTCTCGACCATGTCTCGAATGCGGAAGCGACGCCCTCCGGCCATCTCTCCGCCCACGATCCCATAGCGCGACGTCTCCTCGGGGGAAACCTCCATGAGGGCCACGACCGGCCGGCCGGTCTCCTCGAAGACGCGTCTCATCTGAAGCAGACAAGGCTCTTCTGCCAGGATGACGTCGTCTGGCAGAACGACTGCGAACGGCTCGCGCCCGACGGCGTCGGCGGCACTGAGGACGGCATGTCCCAGACCGAGCGCCTCCTTCTGACGCACTGCGATGATATCGACCATGCGGCTCACAGCATCCACGGCGTCGAGCAGATCCTGCTTGCTCCTTTCCTTGAGGGAGCGCTCGAGCTCGGAGGTTCGATCGAAGTGATCGAGAATCGCGTCCTTCCCCTTGGAGGAGATGACGACGATCTTGTCGAAGCCGGACGCCAGAGCCTCCTCGATCCCGTATTGGATGATCGGCTTGTCGACCAGAGGAAGCATCTCCTTCGGGATGACCTTCGTGGCCGGGAAGAAGCGGGTGCCGAAGCCGGCGCAGGGGAATACACACGTTCTGAGATTGGTCATCGCGTCCTGAGGAGCTGTCGTCTGGAGCTTCCGGCCCTTGAATCGGCCGCGGCAAACGATCCGTTGCGACGGCAGAGTTATTGCTTTGGCGACGTATGATAATCGCCTGAACCATAGGAGAATACCCGGGATAGGGTGGGCATGCGTAAACTCTTCATTCTAATCACACTGACAATGACCCTGGCCGTTTCGGCCCATGCCGAGTGGACGAGGGGAGCCCTGTTCGGTGCCGATGTCCGCGCGCTGGTCATCGATCCTCACAAGCCGGATACAGTCTATCTCGGCACCAGCCAGGGAGAGATCTACGTCTCCCGTGACGGAGCGGCGACATGGGGGCCGATCCGTGCGTCGATCCCGTTTCCCGGCTATGTGGTCGATAACCTTGTCATTGATTCCCATAACCGTCTTTGGGCCGCCTGCTGGGGATTGTGGGGTGGTGGCGTCGTGGCTGTATCAGCCGATGGCGGAAAGAGCTGGTCGCGGCGCGATGCCGGCCTGGAAGACTTTTCGGTCCGGGCGCTGGCTATAGACCCCCGCAACCCGGACTTCGTCGTGGCCGGCGGTCTGACCGGTGTCTATCAGAGCAGCGATGGCGGGAGGAAATGGCAGAAGATCTCGGATCAGGTGAACGTCGAATCGCTCTCCATCGATCCCCGATCCAATCAGCGGATCTATGTCGGTACGTGGCGCCAGGCCTGGCGAACCGATGACGGCGGCAAGAACTGGTCGCTCATCAACAATGGCATGGTCCTGGACACCGATGTTTTCTCGATGACTGTCGACCCTGCGAACCCGGACGACATGTGGGTTTCGACATGCGGCTGGGTCTACAACACCGGCGATGGCGGAGACTCCTGGACGCGCTACCGCGACGGATTCAACAACCGACGGATTCACGATATCCAGATCGATCCAGTGAACAAGAGTGCGCTCTACGCAGGCTCCGTCGCCGGACTCTATCGTTCTGTCGACAGCGGGAAGAACTGGAAGTTGACATCCGACGAAGGATTGGTGGTGCGCCGGATCGGGCTTCATCCCGATCGTCCGAACCGGGTCATCCTCGGGACGGAAGGTGACGGGGTCTATGTTTCGCAGGACGGTGGCCAATCGTTCACGCGCTCCAGCGAAGGCTTGCGAAATCTGAGGGTCACGACGATCGTGCCCGATCCATCCGTGAAAGGGCGGATCTATTCGGCAGTCGTGTTCGGCGGAGCCGCGTCCGGGATCTACCGCTCCGATGACGCTGGGAAGGGCTGGACTCGCATCAACACCACGAAGTTGCCCGAAGTTCTCAGTCTCGTCGTCTCTAGCGATCGCGAAGCGCATCTGATCGCTGGAACCGAGGGCGGATTCTTCTGGAGCCGCGACGGGGTCGAATGGACGCAGGGTGCGCCGTCGACGATTCCGATCCGCGTCGAGAAGGTCGTCTCGCTCAACGCCGCGCGACTCTTTGCCGCGACATCGGAAGGCGTCATGACCACGCGCGACGGAGGCCGCAACTGGTATCGCCTCGGCGAAGCGACGACGCGTGCCGTCGATATCGCGCTCGGCCGTCTGCACGGAGCGCGGGCGCTTTATGCCCTGACGTGGAATGGAATCACCGCCTTTGATGGTGACAAGTGGGTGGCCATCGCCGGCTCCCCGACCAAGGGGAAGACGCTGGCCATTCGAACCGAGGGTGACGATGAGGAGATCCTGATCGCCGGCGTTGGCGGGGTGAAGGGTGGCAAGGTGGCCGAGGACGGACGATGGGTCGAGAGTCCCGCTCCCGATGCCGCTCATGCTGCGGTATTTACAGCGAACCTCGCCGATCGCTCGCTGCTGTTCCTGACCTCGCGTCAGCAGCGTGAGATTCTCGTCTCCGATTCGCGTATCGGAGAGTGGCGTACGTTCTCACTGCCTGGCGCCAACAGCGACATCGCCACGATCGCTCCCGACCCCTTCGATCGCGATCGCTACTACGTCGGCACCGTCGGGGAGGGGGTGTTCGTCTACCAGGGTCTGGCGCAGAAATACGTCACTGCGGCCAACGCTGACGGCGGCTACTCGACTGCCGGCGGCTCGAAGTAGCGCACCGTCAGAAACCCGAGACCTTGTTGTCCTGCCGTAGTCCGGACGTCGGTCGACATCACGACCATGATGTTCGGACGGCGCCTCTCGTAGAGCAGGATGCTGACGGCCTTGGAGCGGGCCGGCCCATAGCGGCCTCTTAGTTCCGCTTTCTCTTCAGCAAAGGCGCTCCTGACGGCAGGTATGAAGTCAAACAGCTCGAACCGGATCGAGCGGAGATGGTCGCGCTCGAACTCGAGGGTGATCGAGCGTTGCTCGCCATATTCGACGATCAGATGATTGGGTGCCTTGCCGGCGCGTGGCTTCCAGCCGCCGCCTTCGAGGACCGCGACGGCCTTGCTGCGCTGCATTCCGACCGCGAGATGAAAAGCCTCCGGGGACATCCACGATGTCTTCGTCGGCGCGGAGAAGGCATTGAGGACTGCCAGGATGAGGAAGGCGCTCATCGATCAGTGCACGTAGGCGGTCTCCGCGAGCAGAGAGCGACGCGATTCGATGATGGAAGTGGCCAGCAGCACGCGTCGTCCGATCTCCTCCCATTGCCGAGTCCTGACGAGCTCCGGGACCGCAAGGGAGCCGCCCAGGTTGACGGCGATCGCTCCGGCCTCGAGGTAGGGCTCAATGGCATCGAGTGCGACCGGTCCACCGGCAAGCATCGGAACATCGCGGATCGGCTGCCGGATGGTTCGGAAGTAGTCGGGTCCTCCCAGCATTTGCGCCGGATAGACCTTTACGATGTCGCATCCAGCCTGCCACGCGCCGACGATCTCAGTCACTGTTGCCGCGCCGGCGATCGATAAGAGCTCGTTCTCGTTCGCATACTCGATCAGGCGAACGTCGGTGTGCGGTGAGACCAGGATCTGAGCTCCTGCCCGGCGCGCTGCAGCAGCATCGTTGGGCGTGCGTATCGTTCCTGCAGCGAAGGTGATCCCCTTGTCGGCGTACTCCTCGACCAGCTTGCCGATGATCTCGAGCGCATCCGGTGTGGTGAGCGTGATCTCGAGAAGGCGGACTCCATTCGCCGCGTAGGCATGGGCAACGGCCATGGCGGCCTCAGCGCTCTCTTCGCGGACCACTCCGATGATGGCTTCGTGCTTCACTTTGTCGAATAGTTCTTTGCGCGAGCTCATTCTGTCAGCGTATCAAAAAATCGGCTTCTTTTGGCGCGTTTGCAGTGGATGGTTTCAGCGATCCGAGCTCCCGTCCAGCGTCGCTGACGGCAATCCGCGGCGTGCTAAGCTACGGTCGGATCGCGCTGGCAGTTTGAGGTGTATGGCCTCGGCCAGGAGCCCCCCATGGTGCTGATCAACAAAGCCATCAACGAAGTAACCGTCAAGCTCGTGTTCTACGGGCCGGGACTCTGTGGGAAGACGACAAATCTCGAGAAGATCTACGGCAATACGAAGTTGGGCAACAAGGGAAAGATGATCTCCATGGCCACGGAGACCGATCGGACGCTGTTCTTCGACTTCCTGCCGATGGAGCTCGGCACAGTAGGCGGCCAGAAAGTCCGCGTGCAGCTGTATACGGTCCCCGGCCAGGTGTTCTATGACGCTACGCGCAAACTCGTCCTGCGGGGGGCCGACGGTGTGGTCTTCGTTGCCGATTCGCAGGCTTCCATGCGCCACTCGAATCTCGAGAGCCTCGAGAACCTGAAGACCAATCTTCGTCTCAATCGGATCGATCCCGACAAAGTCGCGCTTGTTTTTCAGTACAACAAGCGCGATCTTCCCAGCGCGGAAACCGTCGAGGAGATGAGCGCTTACATCAAACCGGGAAATGCGCCGGTGGTCGAAGCGGTAGCCGTCCAGGGACAGGGGGTCATCAACACGCTTCGCGCCGCCATTTCGCGCATCCTCGACAATCTGAAGAACAATACGAATATCACTCTCCAGGAGGCTCCGGAGCTGGTTGCGCCGGACATGAGCGTTCGATCGGGGGCGACTTCGGCATCTGCCGGCGTGCCGAAGCTCTCGATGAAGCCGGAAGATGGCGCCTCCTCGGGCTCGTCCTCTGCCCACTACCCCGGCGAGAGCAGGCCGGCCCCGGTTCCCTCACCATTCCAGGATTCTCCGTTTGGCGCCGACGACGATACCGTGACGTTCTCACCGGAAGCGTCCGCCGAGGTCGATCCCTTCGATACGACGCAGCCGGTGAGCGAGAACGACGATCCGATCCACGGTAGAACGTGGCCGGCTGGGCAGAGCGATGGCGACCTGCGGCTTCTCATGGAACGGGCCCGGGACGTTGTCCGATCCCTGGAGCTCGCGCTCGAGGCGGCTCGCGCCAACGAGCGCGCCCTCGCCGAGCGGCTCGGTGAATAGGAAGCCGTTGGACGATCGCTCCGCAACGGGACGTACGCCATCCCGGCCGGAAGCGATGTTTGTCCCCATGACAGCAGCCGGCGAACCAGTCGCTCGTAATTACGAACGATCCGGCCCATTGCCATGTTTTCGTTTCCTCATCGAGGGGCAGGGAGCCGCTTAGCCCATGGCCTGGTATCAGGAGTGGTTTGGTGAGGAGTACCTCGAGCTCTACTCCTACCGCAACGACGAGGAGGCCCGGCAGCAGATCGAATTCTTTCACCGCGAGATCGGAGCAATCGACGGACCGGTGCTCGACCTCGCCTGCGGGATAGGCCGTCACCTTCAGGAGCTGGCCATCCGAGGATTTCACGGCGTGGGCTGCGATCTATCGTTCCTCCTTCTGCGAACAGGCGTCCGGGAGTACGGACAGCTCCCCGTGGCCCGCGCGGACATGCGAAACCTCCCTTTCTGCAGTAACAGTTTTGGAGCACTGGTCAACTTTTTCACCAGCTTCGGCTACTTTGCTACGGAAGAGGAGAACCTGACCGTGGTTCGTGAAATGGCCCGGGTGATCAAACCGGGAGCGCCCTTTCTGTTCGACTATCTCAATGTGCATCGAGAGCTCTCGAAGATGATTCAGAAGGAGACGCGAGAGACACCGACGGGCACAACGAGCATCGAGAGATGGTTCGACAGCTCCGATCGGTCGTTCAATAAGAGGATGATCATCGATGGCCGGCGGTACCTGGAACGCGTTCGCGGTTACGATCTCGACGAGATCTCCGTGCTCTTCACCTCTTCCGGCATGACGATCCGCGAGGCCTTCGGAGATTTCGACGGCGCGCCATTCGACCGGGAGAGTCCCCGGCTGATTCTATTCGGAGCCAGGCGAGAGGAATGAGCAGCGGCGAGTCGACGATTGCCGTACCGCTGGCCGATTATCCCGGCATCAGCCCCTTTGCTCTCGACTGGGTCTCGAATCGGGACAAGGCGACGTCTCTTCTCCAGCGTCCTTCCATAGCACCGCGAGCGCGGCGACGTCCGGTGGCCGCTGAACTTTCTGCCGGACTCATCGCATCGAATGCGCAGTGGGGTATTGATGCGCGCGCAGCGGTCGAACAGTGGTCGTCGGGCCAGGCCATGTCGGTCATTGCCGGACAGCAGGTCGGCTTCGCCGGCGGTCCTCTCTATACACTCGCCAAGATCGCCTCGCTCCTCCATCTTCGCCGCGATCTCAAAGCACGCCATCGGCGGCCGGTCGTCGCTTTCTTCTGGCTCGCCACCGAGGACCACGATTTCAGCGAGGTCGCCAGCGTTACTCTGCCCGGTGACCAGGGCATCGTCGAAGTACGCGCCCGAAGCCGGCCGGAGAGCCGCCGGACCGTGGGCAGTCTGGCAGTGCCTCGCGAGCTCCGCGAGCGACTGCTTCGCGATTTCGGTCCCGCGGCCTCGTGGCTCAGCCAGGGAATCACGTTCCGCGATTCTTTTGCCCGACTGATTCGAGAGGTATTCGGCGATTCGATCGTTCTGGTCGATGCCCTTCTACCCGAGGTCCGAGCCGCCGGCTCGCCGATGTTTCAATCGGTTCTCGAGTCGTGGAGCGCGGTCCAGGGCTGTCTCGAGACGAACGCGAAACGGATCGAGGCGGCGGGGTATCGGCCGCAGGTGGAGCCTCGACCGGACGAGGCATACACCCTTTTTTATCACCTCGACCAGAGAGGGGACCGCCGCCTCGTGCATTTCGACGGGGAGTCGTGGACCATCGGCGAGGAAACGACAACCGCCGCCGATTTGGCCGGCCTCCTGCAGCGCGACCCCACAAAGTTCTCGACCGCGGCCCTCACGCGACCGCTCCTTCAGGACTACGTGTTTGAGCCCGACGTTTTCGTAGGAGGTCCTGCCGAGGTTTCCTACTACGCCCAACTCGAGGGATTGCATGAGCTCATCGACGCTCCGCGGCCGCGAGTCATGCTTCGCGGCCATCTCCTGGTGGCACCCGAAAAGCTGTTTCGAAATGTCGAGCGTCACGGGATCTCGCCCGCTGAGATCTTCCCCACTCCCATGCGACCGCTGGCCGCTAGAGAGGTTGCGCGCATCGAAGAGATCCGAAGCATTGCTCTCACAGCTCAGGCAGCGCTGGAGACGGAGATCGACCGCATTCGTGGAATCGCACTGCCAGCAGATCACTCACTTGCCCGGTCAATAGGACGATCGATCGAGCATATCCGCTATCACTTCCAACGGCTGAGCGAGAGGGCCATCCGGGCCGTCGAACGAAAGGACAAGGAGCGATACGCGGCCGTGATGCGGCTGGCGTCTGTCCTCCTTCCAGGCGGCACACCTCAGGATCGCATCGTGTCGTGGTACCCGTATTGGCGCCAGTACGGCAGTGCGCTGATCGACCGCATGGTCGAAACTGTGGAGCCGGACGCGGCCATCGTCAAGATCATCGGAGTATGAGATGGACAGCAGGGATCATGTAGACGTGATTGCATTCGGGGCGCATCCCGACGACGTGGAGCTCGGAGCGGGGGCTACCCTGGCGCACTGCGTCGCGGACGGGCTCCAGGTTGGCATCGTCGATCTGACACGCGGCGAGATGGGGACTCGGGGAACGCCAGCCATCCGGGCTCGAGAGGCTCGGGCCGCACAGCACATCCTGGGCGCATCATTCCGCAGGCAGCTCGATTTCGGTGACGGCCAGCTGAGAACGGGCCGGGAAGAGGAGCTGGCGGTCATCGAGCTGATCCGCCGACACACACCGTCGATTCTGCTCGCTCCTTATCCCGATGACCGCCATCCGGACCACACCCGGACCGGACAGCTCATCACCGACACATGGTTCTACGCAGGGCTGAAGAATCTCGACACCGAGCACGCCGCTCATCGTCCGCAGGCTGTCATTTACTACCTCCAGAATTACCAGTTCACTCCCTCTCTGGTCGTCGACGTGACCGGCCTCTGGAAGAAGAAGATGCGCGCCATCGCTGCGTACTCATCGCAGTTTTACAACCCGAAGTCGAAGGAGCCGCTCACGATGATCGCGCAGAGGTCGTTCGTCGACATGATCGAAGCACGGGGACGGCATTTCGGTGCCCTCATCGGCGCTGACTACGGCGAGGCCTTCGTCAGTAAACAGCCGCCTCGGGTCGAAGACCTTGTGGCCGCCTTCCGCGGACGGGAGGTGTCGTGAAAATCGGGATCACCTGCTATCCGACGTTCGGCGGTTCCGGCGTCGTGGCTACCGAGCTCGGCATCGCGCTCGCGCGAGGCGGCGACGATGTTCATTTCATCAGCTATGCGATGCCTTCGCGCCTCAACATCCTCCATGAGCGGGTTCGGTTTCATGAAGTCACAGTCACGCCGTATCCGCTTTTCGATCCTTACCCGCCGTACACGCTGGCGCTGGCGACGAAGATGGCCGAGGTCGCTGCCTATGAGAAACTCGACATCCTTCACGTTCACTACGCCATCCCGCACGCCATCAGCGCCTATCTGGCAAAGCAGATTCTGGCCGGCCAGAGCCTTCGCTTCATCACCACTCTTCACGGCACCGACATCACTCTGGTTGGACGAGACGAAAGCTACCTGCCGATCACGAAGTTCGGCATCGAGAAGTCTGACGGGGTCACCGCCGTGTCGCGGTGGTTGAAGGAAGAGACGGCGAAGAACTTCGCCACGGAGAAAGAGATCGAAGTCATCCCGAACTTCGTCGACCCTTCGCGATTCAAGCGTCACGACAGCGACATCTGCAGGATGCTCGGAGCGGGCGGCGAGAAACTGATCTGCCATGTCTCGAACTTCCGGCCGGTGAAGAGAATCATGGATGTCATGCAGGTCTTTGCCCGCGTTGCGCGCAAGATTCCGAGCCGCTTGATCATGGTTGGCGACGGACCGGATCGGTCAAAGGCCGAGGCGTTCTGTCGCGACCGGAGACTGCGCGATCGCGTTTTCTTTCTCGGTAACGTTCCGAATATCGAGGAGCTCCTCGGCGCAAGCGATCTGTTTCTTTTGCCATCCGATACCGAATCGTTTGGGATGGCGGCGCTCGAGGCCCTGGCTTCCGAAGTGCCGGTGATCGCGACCTCAGCCGGAGGCCTTCCCGAGCTCATCATCGACGCCGAGAATGGATACCTGCTGCCGGTCGGAGATATCGACGCCATGGCGGACCGAGCCATGGAGATTCTTTCGGACGATGCGCTCCGCAAGCGGATGGGTATCGCCGGCCGGGAGCTGGCTGTCGAGCGATTCAATGTGGCGAAAGTGGTTCCCTGCTATCGCCAGTTCTACGAGCGGATCATTTCCAGTCCTCCCTGAACCCGAAGCCCCGCGTCGCGGTCTCCATCCCGATTCGCGCCCAGTAGATCGACTGGCAGCTTTGTGTGGGTTGGTGGGTTGGGGACGGAGCTTCTGCTCTCTGTTTCTAGTAGGAACAGAAGCGTCGTCCCCACATTGCGCCGGCCCACATTGCGTTATTGTGGCCTGCGCGGACTTCTACAAGGTATCGTTTGACAAAGAGTCGACGGGTTTCTAAAGTGAACCAAGACCTGAGGGCGAATTTCGGACAATTTCGCAATGTTTGACGATTTCGATACTGCCCTGGGAGCCAGACCATTCTTAACATCGACCAGTTACCGTACAGTCGGCGCTCCATCCTCATCGCCCTCAAACGGAGTCCGTCCACGATCGCGCAGCTCGCCGAGGCGATGCAGGTCACGGGCGAAGCCGTTCGTCAGCAATTGTTGCAGCTTCATCGCGATGGTTGGATCGAGAGCCGATCGGCGCGCGCTGCCGGCGATCCGGCTCGTACGGGACGTCCGGCAACGCTCTATCGACTTTCCGCGGCCGGCGATCATCTCTTCCCGAAGGGATACGACGTCCTGGCTATCACCATCCTGGACAAGGTCGTGGAAGAACTCGGCGCCGGCGCCGCCAGGCGAATTCTCGCCAGCATCACAGAGGCCCGCGTACGTGAGCTCGAGCCTCGTCTTGCCGGCCTGACTCTCGAGCAGCGGGTCGATGCCCTGCGGGACCTCTATCTGAACGATGACCCGTACATGCAGAGCGAGAAGGTCGAGGACGGCTACCAGCTCGTGGAGCGGAACTGTCCGTTTTACAACACCGCCATGGCCCGTCCGATGCTCTGCAGTGTTTCGGTCAATTCCCTGTCGCGACTCCTCGGTGTCCGGGTGGCGCGCGAGCAAAAGTTTCAGGACGGCGACGGCCAGTGCGTTTTCCGGGTCTTTGAGAGCGAGCCGATCGACAGCGAGGGCGCCCCGTTCATGCTCGAGAGCGAGTTGGAGGAGCGCGCAGGGTAATCGACGATCCGGCCACCGTCCCGGCGGCGTGGCGGCATTCTCGCGCGCCTCGACACCCGGCACCGAGTAAGGTAGGAGTTCGCCCTCGTCCGGACTTCGGCTTACTCCGACAGCTCTGACTTCCCGCCGGATTTCTTCATGTCGATCCAGATCGTCTTCACGTTGACGAACTCACGGATCCCGAAGACTCCCAGTTCCCGGCCAAATCCTGAGTGCTTCACTCCCCCGAACGGCAGGCGCGGATCGGAAGCCACCATGGCATTTACAAATACCTGACCGGAATCGATTCCGTCGATGAACCGGTCGATCTCCGCTTCATCGGAAGTCCAGACGCTGGCCCCCAGGCCAAACGGCGTGGCGTTCGCGAGGCGGATGGCCTGCTCGATGTCAGGGACGCGGAAGAGCGAGGCCACGGGTCCGAAGGTCTCCTCGGCATATGCCGGCGCTCCTTCCGGGATGTCTGCGAGCACGGTCGGCTCGTAGAAGTTGCCCCTGCCGAGGGACAGCCGCTTTCCGCCGGTCAGCAAACGGGCTCCGGCCGCAACCGACGCGCGCACCTGCCGGTCGAGATCATGGAGAATCTGAGGGGTGGCCAGCGGCCCGACGTCGGTCTTCTCATCGAGCGGATCTCCCACCCGCAAAGCCTTCATCGACTCGACGAAGCGGGCAGTGAACCGGTCGGCGATGGCCTCGTGGAGGATGAAGCGTTTTGCGGCGATGCAGGACTGCCCGTTGTTGACGACCCGCGCCTTCACGCCCGTTGTGACCGCCTTTTCGAGATCGGCCGAAGGCATCACGATGAACGGGTCGCTGCCGCCCAGTTCGAGCACGCTCTTCTTGATGGCACGAGCGGCCGTTGAGCCGACGCTGCTTCCAGCCGGTTCGCTTCCAGTGAGCGTAACCGCCCGGACTCGCTCATCCTCGAGGATGCGCCCCACCTGGCCGGATGCGATGAGAAGCGTCGTCAGAGCGCCTTTCGGAAACCCTCCTTCCTCCACGACCCGCTCGATCCACAAGGCGGATCGCGGAACGTTCGAGGCGTGCTTGAGGAGGGCGACGTTCCCGGCCATCAGAGCTGGAGCGATGAATCGGAAGGCCTGCCAGAACGGAAAGTTCCACGGCATGACGGCGAGAACGATCCCAAGCGGCTGAAATCGGATGAAGCTTCGCGTGGCGTCGGTCTTCACAGGCTCGTCCGCGAGAAAACGCTCGGCGTGCTGGGCGTAATGCCTGCACGTCAGTGCGCATTTCTCGATCTCAGCGACCGCCGCTTTGATCGGCTTTCCCATCTCCAGGGTGACCACCCGCGCCAGCTCGTGCTTACGCCGCTCGAGAACGTCTGCAGTTTGCGTCATCCAACGCCCCCTGTTGGAGAAGGAGGTGGCGCGGAACCGCTGGAACGTGGCGTGAGCGGCGGCGATGGCGTGGTCGATCTCTGACTCCGACGCCGCCTCCAGCTCCTCCAGAATTTCCCCCGTTGCGGGGTTGACAGATTGAATCGGCATACTCACTCCCTCTGAGGTCGAAATACGAGGCTGCTCGTTCACGCCGAACCATCCGTTTTTGTGCACCGACTTAACCGAGCGGTCATGCGAGAGCAACGCATCGATATGCTATTCTCCGACCAAGCTTTCGTCCCTTTTTTGTTGAGTCCTTTCCTACCTGAGATGCCTCCGACATAGCCTCGGAAAGGAGTGCCAATGAACCGTCTATCGGCCCGTGGAATCCAGCTTCTCCTCATTTCACTACTTATAGTTTTGACTCCCGCAGCGCTACTGGCGCAAAGCACAACCGGTTCGATCAAGGGCATTGCATCGGACGAGTCGGGAGCCGCTCTTCCCGGCGTAACGATTACGGCCACGAACGTGGACACCCATGCCACTCGAAGCGCTGTCACGAACTCAACAGGGTCGTTCAGCATCGACCTGCTACCAACCGGAACTTACAGCGTCTCGGCAGATCTCTCCGGTTTTCAGTCCTCCCGTCTGGAGCGAGTGGTCGTCAATCTCGGCACCACGGAAACGCTGAAGTTGCGCATGCGCGTCGGTGTGGCCGAGAGTCTCACGGTGACGGCGGCAGCGCCGACCATCGAGACCACGCGCTCCGAAGTGAGCTCAGTGGTCAATGAGAAGGCCATCGAGAACCTGCCGGCGAACGGACGCAATTTCATCGATTTCGTTCTGACGACGCCTGGCGTGGTGAAGGATCCGCGGGGCGGCGACATCAGCTTCGCCGGGCAGCGCGGAACTCTCAACAGCCTCGTCGTCGATGGCGCAGACAATAACAATACCTTCTTCGGGCAGTCTCTCGGCCGGACCGGCTCGGGACGCGCTCCGTATCAGTTCAGCCAGGACGCGGTGAAGGAGTTCCAGGTCAACGCCAACGGCTATACAGCCGAGTTCGGACGAGCCGGCGGAGCGGTGATCAATGTCATCACGAAGTCAGGCACCAACGACTTCGATGGAACGGCGTTCGACTTCTACCGCGACCGCAAGTACCGGTCGAACGACTTCATCAACACGCTCTCGAATCGCCCTGCCGGCCCCTACCACTTCTCTCAATATGGAGCCAGCCTCGGCGGCCCGATCGTCCGCGACAAACACTTCTTCTTCGCCAACTATGATGCGCAGCGGAACAACATCCCGAATCTCGTGGTCCTCGGTCAGCCCTCTGGCGGTTTTCCGGGCGACGCGGCATCACAGGCCGGTCTGGCTACCCTCCAGTCTCACGCCGCCAGTTACGCTCAGAATCAGAATCAGGATGTCTTCCTCCTCAAGACCGACAGCGAGCTCCTCGGCTCGAGCCACCTGTCGATGCGCTACAACCGCCAGAAATTTACCGGCGTCAACTTCGAGAACGGTGGAATCGTCAGCGCCGTCGAGCACACCGGCAACTCGCTGGTCAATACCGATACGCTCTCCGGGGTCTTCACAACGGTCGGCAACGGTGCGCTGTACAACGAGGTCCGTGGCCAGTACGCCAAGGACCGCGAGCCCGGACTGGCCAACAGCAATCTCCCCGAGGCCACCATCCGCCAGGGCGGAGTTACAGTCCTCACGATCGGACGCAACAGCTTCAGCCCGCGTGAGACGACCATCAAGCGAAACCAAATCGCCGACACGGTCACGTATCTCTGGACCACGCACACACTCAAGGCGGGATTCGATTACAACCGCGACAAGATCCTGAATTTCTTCCCGGGAAATTTCAGCGGCGTCTACACCTTCAACAGCCTAGCCGATTTCCAGAACAACATCCCCCTAACCTACCTCCAGTCCTTCCCCGGTGCCGGGACGACGGGCGGAACGACGAACCCGAACCTGACCGATTCTTCAGTCTTCTTCCAGGACGAATGGCACGGGATTCCCAACGTGACGGTCAATGCCGGCGTCCGCTGGGACAAGCAGGGGATCGCGCAGCCGTCCGTCTCCAACCCCGATCCGCAGCTCCTGGCCGCCAACCTCAACACCGGCCGGATTCACATCGACAACAACAACTTTGGACCGCGTCTGGGCCTGGCCTGGACCCCCGGCGGCGACAATCGGACAGTCGTGAGGGCCGGCTACGGCGTCTTCTACGGTCGCACGCCGGCCATCATGGTCGGAACGGCGGACTCCCAGAACGGCATTCAGGTTCTGACCATCAACTTTCCACAGAGCCTGGCACCGAAGTATCCGAACAGCTTCCCGTCGATTCCGACCGGAGTCACCCTTCCGAAGCCGACCATCTTCGTCTTCGCTCCCGATTTTCAGGATCCGCGCGTCGATCAGTCGAGCCTGGGAGTCGAGCACGCCCTGACGAATGATTTCACCGTTGGGGTGACTTACCAGTACGTCAAGGGGAGCGATCTCCCGCGCTCGGCGGACATCAACATCGGCGCCTCCACCACTCAGACGGTCAACATCGCCGGCGGCGGCACAGTGGACGTCAAGCAATACTCCAGCACGCGACCCTTCACCAATTTTCAGCGCGTGATCGAGTTCCAGAGCAACGGGCGATCGAAGTACAGCGGCGTGACGCTCGACCTCAACAAGCATCTCTCGAACAACTGGCAAGCCAGGCTGGCCTACACCTACTCCAACGCCAAGGACGATCACACCGACGCGACCATCGTCGTGCCTGGTGTGGACGATGCGCGCGAGGTTCAGGATGCCCTCAACATCGGTGGCGACTTCGCTCCCTCGGACACAGACGTGAAGCATCGCATCGTGCTGAGCGGAGTCTGGACCATCGGCAACTACGCCGACCGGATGACGAGCAGCATGGCTCGCACGATCTTCGGCGGCTGGACCCTCAGCGGCATCGCCGCCTACCAGAGTGGTCAGCCATTCACTGCGGTCACTTCGGTTACTGGAGCGCTCGATCTGAACAACGACCTCAACCGGGCCAACGATCGCGCCCCAGGTTTCGCGCGAAACTCCTTCCGCCTTCCGTCGCAGCTGTCGATCGATCCGCGACTGACGAAGGAAGTCCCGCTCCGCTCTTCCCTCCGGATGCAGCTCATCGCCGAAGCCTTCAATATTACCAATCGCAGCAACGTCATCCGCGTCCGTAACACCTTCTACAGCTACAACTCCGGCACGAATACGCTGACTCCGATCGGCAACAATCCCCTCACCGGCTTCAACTCGCCTACAACCTCGGCCGGTCCCCGCACCTTCCAGTTCGCAGCCAAGGTTCTCTTCTAAGCCTCGATCCATTCATTACCGGAAGGCGGGAGGGCCAAAAGCCTTCCCGCCCTTTCTTCGTGGAGCGGCGGCCGCCTCGGCCGCCGAGAGTGGGCGGCTGGCCCCAGTTCCCGCGCGGGCTCCCGCAGGGGGCGCCCCTCCACTTTGGAGAAGCTCCACGGAAATCCATATCCCGCGCTTGACACGGCACATTTGTAAATATACGTTGATTTACTAATGGGCCGGCCTCCTACGATCGATCGCAAGCAACTCCTCGAGGCCGCGCGCACTCTCTTTGCCCGCAAGGGCTACGAAGCCACGACCCTGGCCGAGATCGCTGCGGCGGTGAAGGTGACGCCGGCGGCCGTTCTGCGGCATGCCGGCTCGAAAGAGAAGCTGTTCGTGGAATCGATGGCTTCCGGCATGCTCGAGCTGCCGCCATTCTTCGCCGAGCTCGAGGCGGCCGATGTCACGCCGGACCCGAGAATCGCTCTTCGACGGTTCGCCGAACAGTTCGTCCCGTTCGCCGAACAGCGGCTGGCCGAGACGATCTCCATTCACCTTCACGTCGGAGCGAGGACCCCCTTCGGCGTCCCATTCGATCCAACTAGTAAGAACAGTCCGCCGCGGCGCGGCATCCCGCTCATCGAACGGTATCTCCAGCGTGCCACCGAAGCGGGCACGCTTCGGCTGCGCGACACTCGGGCGGCGGCGATTCTCTTCGCCGGCTCGCTCCAGTCGTATGCATTCTTCCACCAGGTTTTGAAGGTCTTCGACCGTCCCTTCCCACTCGATACCTATCTCGACACTCTGTTCGAGATATGGACGGGTGGTGCGGTAGTCCTCGGCGCTGCCGGGAAGAAGACACGTTCAAGAGTCGGAGGTCGTCGTGGCAGCAAAGCGAGCTAAGGTCGTCAAACTGGTCATTCTGATCGGAGTGGTCATACTCCTCGGAGTTGCTGTGCTGCTGTACAGCTTCGAGCGGCGAAAGCCGAAGCCTCTCATCCTCTCCGGTTCGCTGGAAGCGCGCACCGTCACCGTCGGCTCGCTCTACGGAGGACGGGTTCGTCAGATCTTCATCGATGAGGGCAGCCACGTTGTTCGCGACCAGGTCATCGTGACCCTGGAGACCGACACGGTCGATCGCCAGATCGCCGAACAGAATGCGGCCATTGCCGGCGCCGCTGCGCAATTGCAGAAAGCGTTAGCAGGATCGAGGGCCGAGGAGATCGCGCAGGGCGAGATTGCCGCCGAGCACGATCGGCGCGAGATGCAGCGCTTTGCTTCGCTCTTTCACCAGGGCGTGGTATCGAAAGAGGAGTACGACGGTAAGACCACTCAGGCCCGGACCTCTGCCCAGCAACTGGCCCTTCTTCGAAAGGGCTCGCGTCCGGAGGATATCGCCACGCAGCGCGCTCAACTCCAGGAACAACAGGCTCGTCTCGGATCGCTGCAGAAACAACGCGACGAATCGCGCGTGGTCTCCTCAGTGGCAGGAGTCGTTCAGTCGTTCAGCCTTCGCCCCGGCGACCTGGTCGCTCCGAATCAGGGAGTAGCCGAGATTCTGGAAAGCGATCAGTTGTGGGTGCGGGTCTATCTTCCGGAGACTCTGCTCGGCGTGGTGCATCAGGGGCTTCCGGTGCGCGTCTTCGTCGACACCTATCCGCACCGTCCGTTCGCAGGCCGGATCGCTCAGATCAGCAACCAGGGGGAGTACACGCCACGCAATGTCCAGACGCAGGAACAGCGTGCGGAGCAAGTCTACGCGATCAAGGTGGTGGTCGATCCCAATCCGGTGCTCAAGGCCGGGATGGCCGCCACTGTCGATCTCGGCCTCGAGGCCCGACAGCCATGAGCGAAGAGATCGGCATCGACGTCCGGCACGTCTCAAAGGACTTCGGCCACTTCCGGGCGCTCGACGACGTGACCCTGCAGGTTCCGCGGGGAGAGATCTTCGGATTGCTCGGTCCCAACGGATCGGGCAAGTCGACACTCATACGAATCCTGTGCGGTCTGCTGGTGCCGACAGCGGGAGAGGCGACGGTCGATGGATATGACGTGGAGGACGAGGGGGAGCTCGTACGGCAACATATCGGCTACGTCTCGCAGGCTTTCTCGCTCTACCGCGATCTGACGGTGGAAGAGAACCTCGACTTCTTCAGCTCCATCTACAGGCTGAAAGGGAAGGAGCGGAAGGAGCGGAAAGAGTGGGCCATCGACCTGACTCACATCGGAATCTATCGGGACCGGCTGGCCCAGGATCTCTCTGGCGGTTGGAAACAACGCCTGGCGCTTGCCGCGGCGCTCATGCACAGGCCGCGCGTGATCTTCCTCGATGAGCCGACCGCTGGCATCGATCCAGTGGCTCGCCGGGAACTGTGGGACCTTCTCTTCGGGCTGGCCGCAGAGGGCGTCACCATGTTTGTGACCACCCACTACATGGACGAAGCCGAGCGCTGTGCCTCGGTCGCCTACCTGTATCTGTCACGCCTCATCGTCGAAGGCAGGCCAGCGGTGTTGAAACAGTTGCCGGAGGTGACACCTCCCGGAACGCGACGGGTACAAGCGGAATCGGCCGAAGGAGTTGCTCGTCTCATGTCATCGGCCCGAACACTCCCCTTCATCAAAGCGGCAACGATCTTCGGTACGTCCCTTCACCTTCTGATCGATGAGAGCCTCAGTGACGATGACGTGCGGCACCAGCTCGAGAACTTCAATTTGGGCAAGGTCTCCGTCGGCGCCATCGAGCCAACGCTGGAAGATGTGTTCGTCCAGCTCACCGAAAGCCGGGGACGCGAGATCGAAGCTGCGCGAGCCCATATGATGCCGGGGCGGTCATGAACGGCTTCACCGCCATCCTCCGGAAGGAGCTGACGCAGATGCTGCGGGATCGCGGAACGGTCTTTTTTGCTCTGCTCGTCCCGGTCTTCGAGCTGATTCTCTTCGGCGTCATCGATATGAACGCGAAGCACATTCCCACGGCGGTTTTCGACCAGAGCCGGAGCCAGGAATCGCGCCAGCTGATCGACCAGCTGGAAGCCACATCATTCCTTCGCATCGTCGATTCCGCTTCGTCCAGAGATGGGATGCAGAGCGAAATCGTCGCCGGCCACGCTCAGGTGGGAATCGAGATCCCGCCTGACTACGCCCGTGACCTGGTAGCCGGGCGCACGGCCAACGTCCTGGTCCTCATCGACGGATCCGACTCCAGCGTCGCCAACCAGGCGTTGGCGGCAGCCAATGGCGTCCTCCTGCAGGCCGCGATCAAACGGATCATGCCGGCCGATCGGAAGACGCTGCCGATCGAGGCCCATCCGCTCATGATGTTCAATCCCGACATGCGGAGCGCCAATCTGCTCATCCCAGGACTCATCGCCATTCTTCTGACATTTTCCGGGACGATCCTCTCGGCATTCGCCATCGTCAAGGAGCGGGAGCGCGGAACGCTCGAACAGCTGATGGTCACGCCGGTCTCGCCACTGGCAGTGGTGCTGGGGAAAATCATTCCCTACATGGGGCTGGCCTACATCGAGCTGGTGATCGTGCTCGTCCTCATGCGCGTCGTCTTTCGCGTTCCCATCCACGGCAGCCTGACGTTGCTGATGGTCCTGGCGTCGATCTACCTTCTGGCGCTGCTCTCGTTCGGTCTTCTGATCTCGTCCCGCGCCAAGACGCAGATGGAGGCGATGCAGCAGGCCATGGGGATCATGCTGCCGTCGATCCTGCTCTCCGGTTACGTCTTCCCGATCGGCTCGCTGCCCGTCCCGCTGCAATGGTTCTCCCGCTTGCTGCCGGCGACCCATTTCATCAGGATCTCCCGAGCCATCATCATCCGCGGCGCCACCCTGTCCGATCTCTGGGGCGAGGTCTTCGCGCTCCTGGCCATCTCGGCGGTCCTCATTGCGGCGAGCGCGCGGGCATTCCAGAAGACGATCTCGTGATGTGACCGGCACAGACAAGACCGTCGGGCTTCCCTGTAGCACAGACACTTCTGTCTGTGCCACGTGCCCAGTTACGTAAGGCCAACACCCGCGCGGCCCTACCGCACAGTGATCGTCTCTACGGTCCTGCCTTCGCCGCGCTGGCCGAAGCCGGTGCCGAGGTAGGTCATATCGTAGCGGGTGACGATGAGACGGTCGTCGCGGTGGGCGAAGGTCCAGGAGTGACGGCTGCTCATCTCGCCGCGGATGAAGAGGAAGCCGGCGCTCCCCTTCTGGCGTCGCTCGGCGGCGAATGGCAGATTGTCGTCACCGATCCAGATGGTCAGCCGGTCATCTGTGAAGTTGACGTGGAACATGGTGGTGGCCTCCCGGGTCGGTTCAGTCACCTTCATGACCACCACGCGGGCAGGCTTTCCCTGAAACGTCGCTCGGCTCTCGCTAACCGGCTTGCACAGCGACACGAGCCGGAGGAAGGCGTCGCCGAAGTCAAGACTCTCGGCTACAGCGAAGGCGTCGATGTCGTCGAGCGTGTCTCGGGTGGAAGCGGCTCGCTTGGTGTCGATCTGATGCTCTCGCGCTTCCCGGCCCGCGCGGTCGAGGAGAGCCTTGGAGACACTGATGTGCAGACCCTCGCCGTCGGAGATGACATCAACGATCGCCGAGCCGACGGATTCCTGGTTGACGAAGCGTCCCACGGACTTGCGCGTCCGCTGCATCTCGACAGTTGCGTGCAGAGGATGTGTAGCGTGAAGCGCCGATACCGCCGACTTCAGATCAGAGAAAGTGTCGGCGCGCGCTACCAGAGGGGAAAGCAGAATGTGGGCGACGGCAAGGGCTGTCCGCATGCGCGCAGTGATCCTACAGTTATGTACCGGCTTCGGCTCGGCTCGTCCACGGTACACTGAGTCGGTGGCTCTCACTGCAACGATTTACAATCTGTCAATCGAGCTTGCCGACATCGACCGCGCCGTCTACGAGACGATCGACTTGCGTGTGGCGCGACAGCCATCCGAGACCCCCGAATACATGTTGATGAGGATTCTCGCGTACTGCCTGGAATACACAGAGGGCATCGAGATGAGCCAGGGAGTAGCAGCCGGCGATGAGCCTGCTGTCTGCATTCGCGACCTCACGGGAAGGATGACTGCATGGATCGAGGTAGGGATGCCGGACGCCGACCGGCTCCATCGCGGCATGAAACTGGCCGGGCGTGCCGCTGTGTATACCCATCGGGAGGTTCGTCAACTCCTCGGCCAGTTGGACGGTAAGAAGATTCATCGGGCCGCGGAGATTCCGATCTACTCGTTCGATCGTGGATTCGTCGACGAGCTGACGGCGCTGATCGATCGCCGCACCGAGCTGTCGCTCTCCATCACGGAACGGCAGATGTATGTCGACGTCGGCGGGCGCACGTTCAACACGGCGATCCACCAGCACGCCATTCCGGAGTAGGTCGCGATAACAGCGGCACGGATTTCAGCCGCTCCGCGGTGTCATCCAGGTAGCCCAACGCTCACGGGCCTGTTGCCCACGTCGGTTCGACTGGTATCACGACTACAAGCCCGCACAACGAGCACGCTGAAGCACCTATAAGGCGTGCCGGAGATCAGCCTTTGGCAAGCGCCTTTGCGCGCCGCCACCGGAACCGAACGGCAACGACAGTCGACCCCGGCAGGGGTCACGGAAGGTCCCCGGACATGCGCGCGGATCGAGTTGGGCAACAGGCCCTCACGCACTGGGCTACGTGGATGACGCCGATCCGCGGCTGCAGCAACGACGCAGCAGCCAATACATGTCATTTTGAATTCCGCAGAATACATAACGATAATAGATGTTATTCTACAACACCACCCGTCAGCGCCGGGACCGCACGATCGCTAGGAAGAAAGAGGGCCTCACAGCACGTAGCGTGAGAGATCCTCGTCCTTGATGACATCCGCCAGGAAGCGACGGACGTAGTCGCCGTCGATGGTGATCTGCTGGCCGCCGCGCTCGTCGGCATCGAAGGAGAGCTCGTCGAGCACGCGTTCGAGAATGGTGTGCAGGCGACGAGCGCCGATGTTCTCGGTCTTCTCATTCACAGTCGCCGCGAATCTGGCCAACTCGCGCACGGCCTCTTCACTGAAGTGCAGCGTCACTCCCTCAGTTTGCAGCAGCGCGACATACTGGGTCGTGAGCGCGTTCTTCGGCTCCGTCAGGATGCGGACGAAATCGTCCTCGGTGAGCGAGTCGAGCTCGACGCGAATCGGGAAACGCCCCTGCAACTCGGGGATGAGATCGGCTGGCTTGGCCACATGAAAAGCGCCGGCGGCGATGAAGAGGATGTGGTCGCTCCGGACCATTCCGTATTTCGTGTTCACTGTCGTCCCTTCGACGATCGGCAGGAGATCCCGCTGGACCCCTTCGCGCGACACTTCGGGGCCGTGGCTCCCTTCACGGCCAGCGATCTTGTCGAGCTCGTCCAGGAAAACGATGCCGCTCTGCTCGACGCGCTCGATGGCCTCACGCGCCACGTTGGACTGGTCGATCAGCTTCTCCCCCTCGTCGGCCGTGAGGATCTCTCTCGCTTCGCTGACCCGCATCTTCTTCGGCTTCGTCTTTCCGCCGAAGAGGCCCGGAAGCATGTCCTTCACGTTGATCCCCATCTCTTCCACGCCCTGGGGAGTGAAGATCTCGAAAGACGGAAAGCCGCCCTGCTCTTTGACGTCGAGCTCCACGGTCCGGTCTTCCAGGCGTCCTTCATCGAGCCAGACCCCGAGCTTCTCGCGGGTCTCGCCACCGTGCACGTCGGGTGATGGCGACTGCCCGACGAACGCCGGTCGTGGTGTCTGCCGCGACTCGGGAAGCAGAAGATCGAGCAGGCGCTCGCGCGCGTTTCGCACCGCCTGCGCCCGAACCAGAACCGACTTCTCCTCTCGAACGAGTTTGACTCCGAGCTCGGTCAGATCGCGGATGATCGATTCGACATCGCGGCCGACGTAGCCGACCTCCGTGAACTTCGAAGCTTCGATCTTGAGAAACGGAGAGCGGGTCAGCTTTGCCAGACGCCGTGCGATCTCAGTCTTTCCGACGCCGGTGGGGCCGATCATGATGATGTTCTTCGGAGCGATCTCGTCGCGCAGCTCGGCCTTCAGTTGCTGGCGGCGCCAACGGTTGCGCAAGGCGATGGCCACGGCGCGTTTGGCCGCCTTCTGGCCGACGATGTACTTGTCCAGCTCTGCGACAATCTGCTTCGGCGTGAGGCGCTCGATGCGCAGGGCGCTCTCGTCGGCCGATGTGTCTCCCGGTAGGATGATGACCATGGTCAGAGTGTTTCCACCGTAATGTTGTCGTTCGTGTAGATGCAGATCGTCGAGGCGATCTGCAGACCTTCGGCAGCGATCTGAGCGGCCGTCATCGCGCTGTGCCGCATCAGGGCACGAGCCGCGGCCAGCGCGTACGGGCCCCCTGAACCGATGGCCAGCAAGCCATCGTCCGGGGAGATCAGATCTCCCGTTCCGGAGAGGAGGTAGGATTTCTCGCGGTTGGCGACGATGAGGAAGGCCTGAAGCTGACGCAGGTACTTGTCCATGCGCCAGTCTTTGGCCAGCTCGACAACCGAGCGCTCCATGTTGCCGCGATATTCTTCGAGCTTCCCCTCGAAGCGGGAGAAAAGAGCGAAGGCGTCGGCTGCAGAACCGGCGAAGCCGGCCAGGATCTGGTCATGGTAGAGCCGCCGCACCTTCGCCGCACCGTGCTTCATGACGGTCGTGCCAACGGTCACCTGGCCGTCGCCGGCGACCGCGACCTGATCGCCGCGTCGTACCGAGAGAATCGTCGTAGCCCGAATGATCTGATCGTCCATAGCGGCCTTGAACAGAAGGGGGAGCGTATCAAATTGCGCCAATTCGACTGGCGGCGCGCAAACCGTTCCAGCGGGGAGCCGACCGCTTCGGCCGCCAGGAGGCGGCCGGCTGGCCATGTTCCACGCAGGCGCACGGAAGGGTGCGCCACCGCTCTTGGCTGACGAAGAAATGTCCCAACTCCAGCGATGCCTCGGCCAAAACTTCGCCAGCGCTGAGGCTAGACAGGTAGGGTCAATTCCAGCGCCGCGGCCAAGGTCCGGAAATCATCGGGGAACGGCGAAACCAGCTCGGCGATGCCAGGCAGCTCCAGCCGCCAGGCATGAAGCATCAGGCGTGGTGCGTTCAAGACGGAGCCGTATTTGCGATCGCCGCGGATAGGATGCCCGAGCGAGGCGAGATGAACTCGGATCTGATGCGTCCTGCCGGATCGAATTTCAACTTCCACCAGAGTGGTAGCCGCCGTTGCGACGAGAGGGCGGACGACCGTCTCTGCCGCCTTTCCTTCCGGCGATACAGCGAAGGTTGTTTCGCCGCTGCGTGCGATCGGCTCGTCGACGGTCACTGCCGCCTCGAGCCTTCCATCGATGACCGCCAGGTATGTCTTCCGAGCCACGCGATCCGCGAAGAACTGGGAAAAGCGGCGGGCGGTCGCCTGATTCCGGGCGAAAAGCAGGACGCCGCTGGTCGCGGTGTCCAGCCGGTGCACGACGAACACCTCGCTCGAGGTGCCCTCCTCCTTGAGCATGATGCGCAGCAGCTCCTCGGCAGAGCGCTGCTCTCGGCCCCTCGCCGGCTGCGATGGCATTCCCGCCGGTTTGTCGATGGCGATCCAGTCATC
>JADGNX010000319.1 GCA_017883265.1 Thermoanaerobaculia bacterium | reverse complement strand
ATCAGAAACCAGACATAGGTGGAAGCGTCGGCTCCAACGGCCATGAAGATGAGAACGACGGTCGCAACGCCGACCGCGAAGGCAGCGTCGCGTTTGGATGGACCGATCATCGGACCGCTCAGAGTGCGGATTGTATGCTGAATGCCTTCATGCCATCCGCCTCGAGAAACAGGTTCTCGAGATTGCGCAGGCTTCTCTCGCTCAAAGACTGCGGATGAACCGGACGAGCCGCTCTGCCGTCGCTTCGGCGTGGGAGAAATGCATGGCGTGCGCTCCGGGAAGATCGAGCTCCGCCTGCGGATCGAGCTTCAGGATTCGCTCGCGGTCCATCAGAGCATCGGCCGCGCCGGCCATCACTCGGAATGGCGGAACGAGCGCGGGAAGGAGACGGATATCGTCGCAGTAGCAGCGGAACGTCCTGACCCATCGCCGGACACCGGTGCGCCAGTACGAGTCAACGATGATCGGATAGAGGCTGAATGGCTCGCGAAAGGCGTCGCGCAGGAGCGCAGACGCGAGCCGCAACGATGGGCGCGGCGCGCCAGACCACAGCGGCGACAGGTAGAGTGCGGCCCGGGCGATCCCGCTGTGCTCGGCGATGAGTTGCGCAACGGCGTGACCACCGAGGGAGTGTCCGATCCAGACAGCGTTCCGGATCCCATTGGCCTCAGCCCATTCACGAAGCAGCCGGGCATGATCTCGCGGGCCCGCCGGCGGACCGTCGATGCTTTTCCCGAATCCCGGCAGATCGGGGGCGATGGCGTGCAGACCGCGCTCATGAAGCGCGCGGGCCAGATTCACAAAGTACGCGCTCGACATTCCGAGCCCGTGGACCAGGACCACATCGCGTCTGCGGCCCGCTTCCCGATGGGCCATTCCATCGGTCCAGCCGGCAAGGCCCCATGAGAACGCCCCCTGGCGATCGGCGGATGCGCTACTGCCGTCGACCTCCGCGAGGAACTGCAGCAGCTCCCCATTGAAGGCTTCCGGGTTCTCCCACATCGGCACGTGGCCGGCCGCTGGAACGACTGAGAGCCGTGCCGCGGGAATCTCTTCGAGGATCTGCCGCGCGTACGTCAGCGGCACCAGCGGGTCACGCTCTCCCCACAGAAGGAGCACCGGCATCCGGAGGAGACGCATGAGCGGCCGCGCATCGTCGAGCAGGAGACGCCGGAAGGCCACCAAGAGCGACGCCGGCCCGCTGCGAAAGGTGTCCCGCAACAGAATTCGGGCGAACGACAGCATGCCCCGCGGAATCATCAGGTTCTCGAGGTGGACACCGGGCCGCAACTCGAACGGGATGCCGGTCGAGCTCACCAGCACCAGAGAACGGACGAGATCAGGCCGCGCCGCAGCGAGGTGGATAGCGATATGACCACCCATCGAGTTCCCGACCACATGCACGGGCCCTGTGAACGACGATTCGATCCATCGGGCCAGAAGAGCGGCCATCTCTTCGAACGTCGGTGGCAGCGACGAACGGCGGAGGAAGAAACGGTTGCGGCCGAAGCCGACCAGATCGACCGCGGCCACAGTGTGACTGAGCTCGAGCTCCGGGATGTTGTACCGCCACCAGTCGGCCGATCCGCCGAGGCCATGGATGAGGACCACCGGCGTCCCCGCGCCGCTCCGCGTCTGCCAGAACGCCCACGGCGGCACTTCGACTCGACCGGGCGGCAAGGTCAGCGCGCTACCCGCCGCTCCTCCACCATCAGACAGCGGTCCTGCACGACCTTGATCCCCGCTTCAGCCAGCTTTTGGGCGGCCTGGTCGTTGCGGATGCCGAGCTGGAACCAGACCGATTTCGGCTTGATGGCGATGATGTCGTCGACGTGCTGATCGATGTCACTGGGGCGGCGGAAGACATTTACCATGTCGACCGGCCGGCCGATGTCGGTCAGCTTCCGGAAGACCGGCGTACCGAAGATCTCCGTGACATCGGGGTAGTACACCGGAACGGGAATGATCTCGTAGCCGGCATCGCGCATGTGCGCAGGAACGTAGTGCGCAGCCTGATCGCCATGCGACTCGGGCTTGATCCCGAGAACGGCGATGCTCTTGGTGTGGCGGATCAGGTCGACGATCCCGTCGGGGTCAGTGATGAGATTCGTTTGCCAATCGGACATGGAGTCTCCTTCGGGCGGAAGCTTATACCAGCGCTCGCTGATTCGTGCTCCGCGATCAGACCGGGAAGTATTGAGACGAAATGACGCGTTACTTCAGCGAGAATCGGTGATCCGCTCTGACGTTCAAAGAGGAATATCTGCCTGTGAGTGAAGCTTTGTAAGCTACAAATAATTCATAACCGTCCACCGCAAGAACCAACAACCCATCTCAGGAAAGGGCTCCTGCCAATGAAACGATTCGTTTGCGCATTGCTTCTCGTCGTGCCGGCCACTCTGCTCGCTGCTGACTCCGCCACGCATCGTTACCTGGTGGCTACCTATGCAGGGGTCCGCCCGCACGTTCTTCGCACCATCTCAGCTGTGGAACCCGACACTCTCGGCGTCCCTGCAAGCCGCAACCTGGTCACGTTCGAGGTCGTGCAGGGGTTCGCTGCCGACCTCACCGCCGATGAAGCGGCTGCGCTGGCAAAATCGCCGGGCGTCAAGTCAGTGACGGTAGCCAGGGAGCGTCATGCGCTCGGATTCGGGACATCGACGAGCGCCGTGGCCGGTCAGGTGATTCCTCCCGGAATCACCCTGGTGCACGCGCCGGTTGTATGGCCGGTCAAACAGGGCGATGGCGTCAATGTCGTGGTGCTCGACACCGGCATCGACTTCAACCATCCCGACCTCAAGGACGCATACGCCGGTGGTTTCAATACGCTAGACCCCACCGCGCCCCCGCTGGACGACAATGAGCACGGCACGCATTGTGCCGGCATCATCGCGGCAGCCAACAACTCCATCGGAGTGGTCGGCGTCGCGCCAAGAGTTCACCTCTGGGCGGTCAAGGTCCTCAACTCCTCCGGCAGTGGCAGGGACGCCAACATCATCCAGGGAATCGACTGGGTCATCGGCCAGAAGCAGAAGCTCGGCGGGAACTGGGTCATGAGCCTCTCTCTCGGATCCCCGGACCCCGCTCCTCTCGAGGAGCAGGCGTTCCAAAGCGCTTCCGACGCCGGCATCATCGCGGTGGCCGCCTCCGGCAATGACTCGACGGATACCGTCCCGGCGCCCGTCGGTTATCCGGCCGCGTACTCCACCGTCATCGCCGTCGGGGCCATCGATGCCTCGACGAGCACCATCGCTTTCTTCTCCAACCAGGGACCAGAGCTGAAGCTGGTCGCCCCCGGTATTGATGTTCGCTCGACCCTTCCGGTAGGCAGCGGAAGCGCGTCCGACGTGACACCGGCCGGCGGTGTGGCCATCGCCGCCGATTCGCTGACCGGCTCGCCCAAAGGAGATGTCACGGGTCCGTTCGTCGCCTGCGGCATCGGCAATCCGACTGATTTCACCTCCGCGGTTCGAGGAAAGATCGCTGTCATTCAACGCGGAACGCTCACGTTCCACGACAAGGCGCAGAACGCAAAGAACGCTGGCGCCATCGGTGTCGTCATCTACAACAACGACTCTGTCTACGGCGGCTGGACGCTCATTCGCTCCGACGATTCCGCGGGCAACCCCGGTTGCGACAGCTCGACTCAGACGTGCCACGACGATCCGGCGGACCTGGCCTACGCCTGGCCGGTCACGGTTGGCATGACCAAGGCCGACGGACAGGCTCTGCTGGCCCAGACGAATAGCTCAGTCACCGAGAGCTATCGAGCGGACGACTATGGTTCGCTGAGCGGAACATCGATGGCCACCCCGCATGTCGCGGGCGTTGTCGGCCTGATCTGGTCGCTCGCTCCGACACTAACCGGAGCCCAGATCACGACCGCTCTGCTGCAGACTGCCAAAGATCTGGGGACTCCGGGGCAGGACAACGTGTACGGCTACGGTCTGGTCGACGCATCCGCTGCCGCGCTCCTCATCGATCCGCTGGACTTCGGCAGTCCCGCCCTCCCCCCACCCCAGCAGCCGCGCCATGGCCGCACGTCTCTACATCGCGGCAAGCCGTAGCATTCAATTTCTGGCAATCTCAAGACGAAAGGCGGCCGCAAGGCCGCCTTTCGTGTGTGATCCTGGTCTCGGCGATTCGGCTGTCCCAGCCGCTCCAGTGGAGAGGCGGCCGCCTCGGCCGCCTGGTGGGCGGCTGGCCACGTTCAGCGCGCGGGCGCCCGAGAGCG
>JADGNX010000318.1 GCA_017883265.1 Thermoanaerobaculia bacterium | reverse complement strand
GTCAAGGCGGAGCCGATCTCGATTCTTGCGGTCTCCACGCGCGAAGGAAAGCTCCTCGAGAGCCGTGAGGTCCGGATGCGACGGGTTGCCGATCCGGCTCTCTGTTACGTGCTCAACGACGTGCTGAAGGACGTGCTCCGATACGGCACCGCGGCAA
Organism: Thermoanaerobaculia bacterium; assembly: GCA_017883265.1. GTDB lineage: Bacteria > Acidobacteriota > Thermoanaerobaculia > Gp7-AA8 > Gp7-AA8 > JADGNX01. The sequence goes on along the minus strand of JADGNX010000318.1, from coordinate 4,078 downwards.
AAACGCGCCAGCTCGGCTTCACCCGGCCGTTCGCAGGCAAGACCGGAACCACGAACAACTATCGCGACGCATGGTTCATCGGCTACTCTCCGCGCGTTCTCTCGCTGGTCTGGGTCGGCTTCGATGACGGGCACAGCGTTCGACTGGCGGGTGGCGACGCCTGCGTGCCGATCTGGACGGCGCACATGAACCGGATCATCGGCATGATCCCCGACGTCGATTTCCGCCGCCCCGAGGGGGTCGTGGAGCGGCAGATCGATCCCGAGTCGGGAATGCTGGCGACGCCGTATTGCCCGGCCACGCGGTCGGAAGTCTTCGTGGAAGGAACCGAGCCGACGGAGGTCTGCAGTCTGCACACCGGAGCGGGCGGGGAGCTCCCCTCTCCTCAGTGGGCCGATCGTTCCGAGCGCGACAGCGAAGGCCGGCGCCCGGACCAGCAGGCGGCGGCGACCGATCAGCAGCAGCCCTCCAACCCTCAGCGAGCAAGGAAAGAGTCCGGCCTTCAACGACTCCTTCACCGCATCTTCGGACACTGAGACTCAGCCTGGACGAAATCAATCCGCATTTCTCACAAACCTGGTGCTGCGGCAGCGGATAGCGGCCTGGCGACGAAGGTCTGTGAGAAATGCGGTTAAACTCTCGGCGTTTCGCGCCCGGGCTTCGCGGCCCGGTCGATTCAGGTTACGGGCAATGAAGGCGCCGTCGCTGCTGTTCCGTTGACACGATCTCGAGGTTCCAGTTGGAATTGCTCAGCAGAATCAAGGACCGGATTAAAGAGACTCTCCTTTATGTCGGAGGAGTGACCGATCTCGCTGTCCAGACGGTGCAGCAGACCTTCCGCGGGCCGATGGAGGCCCGGATTCTGATGACGCAGTTCGATCAGATCGGGGCGCGATCGATCTCCATCGTGGCCATCACGGCCCTCTTCATCGGAATGGTCCTGGCGCTCCAGACCGCGTACTCCCTGGCCGACTTCGGAGGGAAGCTCTTCATCGGGAAAGTGGTCTCCCTCTCGCTCGTCCGGGAACTGGCCCCGGTTCTGATGTCGCTCATGGTCGGAGGACGCGTCGGCGCCGGAATCACGGCTGAGATCGGCACGATGAAGGTGACCGAACAGATCGATGCTCTTCGCGCCCTGGCCACCAGTCCGGTGCGAAAGCTGGTGGTGCCGAAAGTTCTGGCCACGACGCTCATGATGCCGCTTCTGACCATCATCGCCTGCGGGCTCGGGATCCTCGGCGGAATGATCATCGCCGTGGGAAACCTCGGCCTCACTGCGAACTTCTATCTTCGAAGCGTCGTGACCACGGTCAAATACAACGATCTGGCCTCCGGCATCGGCAAGACGTTCTTCTTCGGTTTCGCAATCGCCCTGATCGCCTGCTACAACGGTCTGAAAACGAGCGGCGGAGCCGATGGAGTGGGGCGGGCCACGACAGCCACCGTGGTCACGGCATCGATCTCCGTTCTGATCATGGACTTCTTTCTGACCAAGCTCTTCCTTCTCCTCTTCGTATGACCGCCGAGCCGATACCCGAACGCCGGCTGGAAGGGCGGCCGACGTCGGAGCGGCGGCGCCAGACGCGCGATGTCTTCGTCGAATTTCGCGATGTCAAGAAGTCGTACGGCAGCAAACAGGTTCTGCGCGGCGTCAACCTCAAGGTCTTCCGTGGGGAGGTCATGGTGATCCTCGGCGGATCGGGAAGCGGGAAATCGGTGACCTTGCGCCACATGCTCGGCCTCGAGGCTCCCGACTCCGGGCGCGTCATCGTGGAAGACGAAGACATCACGGATCTTCCGGAGGAGGAGCTCTACCGCGTCCGCAAGAAGTTCGGGATGCTGTTCCAGAGCGCCGCGCTCTTCGACTCCATGACGGTCTTCGAGAACGTAGCCTTTCCGCTGCGGGAGCACACCGAAATGGCAGGCCAGGAGCTGGATCGGGTGGTCCAGGAAAAGCTCGAGCTGGTGAGCCTCCCTTCGACCGGACAGTTGATGCCGGTCGATCTGTCCGGAGGGATGAGAAAACGCGTCGGGCTGGCCCGCTCGATCGTCCTCGATCCGAAAGTCATCCTGTACGACGAACCCACCACAGGCCTCGATCCGATCACAGCGCACAAGATCAACGAACTGATCATCGATCTGCAGACCAAGCTGAGCGTGACGTCGGTCGTCGTGACCCACGATATTCAGTCGGCTTTCATGGTCGGCGACCGCATCGCCTTTCTCAACCAGGGGGTTTTCGAATGGACCGGAACGATGGAAGAGGCGCGCGATGCCGACCATCCGGTGCTGCGCGAGTTTCTCCGGACGTCCGCGGTCATGGCCGCTCAGCCGACGAAGAAAGAGTGAAGAGTGAAAGGTTAAGAGTGAAGGGTGTTGGGGCTCATTCGGGATTGAAACGCAGGGTAAATTGTTAGCTTGAGGGAGTACGGCCCGCCGCGAGACAGGTGGGACGTGGAAACCAAAGACGATGGTCACAGCGGAAAAAGAGAGAACGATGCGGGTCGGGGCGCTGGTCACTGCGGCGCTCGTGGTGCTGATGGTTTTTGTCTTCTTCATCGGTTCCGAACAGAAGATCTTTGCCCGGAAAAATGAGTACGAAGCTCGTTTCGACAGCGTGCAGGGTCTTGCTGAGGGAAATCCGGTCCGCCTCTCCGGCGTGACGATCGGCGTGGTCAAGGACATCACCCTCCCGCGGGATCCGAAGAAGCCGGACGTGCAGATCTCCCTCATGATCGATCGCAAATATGGCGAGCGCATAAGGGCCGACTCGCGCGCGCGGCTCAAGAAGCTCGGCCTTCTGGCCGGCGACAGCTACATCGACATCACCCCGGGCAATCCGAAGTTTGCGGTGCTGGAGCCCGGCTCGATCATCCCGGCGCAGCGGCAGACGAACGTCGACCAGCTGATCTCCTCCGGCGAGGACCTCGTCGACAACCTCGTGCAGATCTCCTACTCCATGAAGAACATCCTCGGTCGTGTCGATCGCGGCGAGGGCCTCCTGGGCGAGATCACCACCCAGCCCGAGACCAAGCAACGCATGACCGACACGCTTCTTACGACCCTCAACAAGACCAACGCCATGCTGGCGCACGTCGAGAGCGGTCACGGCCTGGTGGGACGGCTGGTCTACGACGACAAGTACGCCAGTCAGCTGACAGCATCGCTGAGCTCATCCGTGGCATCGCTGCAGTCGATCTCAGGGAACATCCAGCGAAGCTTCGAGAGCGGATCGGGAGCCCTCCCGGCCCTCTTGTCCGATGCGGAGGGGAAGAAGAAAGTCGTCGATCTGATCGAGAACCTCCGGGCGACCTCGGAGAATCTGGCCACCTTCAGCAGTGGTCTGCAGACCGGCCAGGGTCTGGTGCCGCGCCTGTTGAACGACAAGCAGTACGCCGACCAGGCTCTGAGCGAGTTCAGCGGGCTGGTGGCGCAGCTCAACACCACGGTGAAGAAGATCAACAGCGGCGAGGGAACAGCAGGGAAGATCCTGGCCGATCCGTCCGTGTACGAGTCGATCAACGACATCCTGATCGGAATCAACGAGTCCAAGCTTCTGCGCTGGCTCATCCGGAACCGGCAGGCCAAAGGGATCGACACTCGCTATCGGAACCAGCAGCAGAACGGTGCGAGCGCCCCCCCATCTCCGCGCGCGACGCTTCCCGGCTCGCCGGCGACCGAAGGTCCAGCCCCGGTGGTGGCCCCTCCGCCGGTGACGCCGTCGACGGGCAGTCCTGCACCGCCGGTCACGGGCACCACCACGACCCAGAGTCCCGAGACGACGACGAATCCGCCTCACTCGTAGGGCGTTCGCCTCGCTCTCGAGGCCTGTAGCACAGACACTTCTGTCTGTGCGCCTTTTCTCGAGGCCTGCCGCACAGACAGAAGTGTGTGCTACAGGCCTTCGCTCTTTCCTCGACTATCGCGGGGCTCGCGTTCCTAGGTAAGATGCTGGCCCTATCGCTCGCGGCTTCCCGGCTGCCGCGGCAGAATTCATTCGCGGAGTGCCTTGTGGAAATCGCAGTCATCGGAACGGGTTACGTCGGTCTCGTGACGGGTGCCGGCCTGGCCGACTTCG
>JADGNX010000317.1 GCA_017883265.1 Thermoanaerobaculia bacterium | reverse complement strand
CTGCCTTTTGCCTTTTGCCTTTTGCCTTTTGCCTTTTGCCTTTTGCCTTTTGCCTTCTGCCTTCTGCCCCCTTCAGAACCCCTTCGGTAACTTCATGCCGAGGTTCTTGACGAGAAACGCCAGTTGGTCGGTTGCTTCCTCGATGATCTTCGCCGTCGGCCTGCCGCCACCATGCCCGGCTCGGGTCTCGATTCGGATCAGGACGGGCGCCGGGCCGGCCTGCGCTTCCTGAATGGCTGCGGCGAACTTGAAGCTATGCCCCGGCACGACACGGTCGTCGGTGTCGGCGGTCGTGATGAGCGTGGCCGGATACTTCGTGCCCGGCTTGATGTTGTGATACGGCGAATAAGCGTAGAGGGCTTTGAACTCGTCGGGATTTTCGGACGAGCCGTAGTCGTCGACCCAATAGCGGCCTGCCGTGAACCTGTTGAAGCGGAGCATGTCCATCACCCCGACCGCCGGCAGTGTGGCGCCGAAGAGATCGGGACGCTGTGTCAGGACGGCGCCGATGAGCAGGCCGCCGTTGCTGGCACCCTGCACGGCCAGCTTCGCCGGCTTCGTGTAACCATTCTTCGTCAGGTACTCGGCGGCGGCGATGAAGTCATCGAAGACATTCTGCTTGTGGAGCTTGATCCCCCCTTCATGCCAGGCCTCGCCGTATTCGCCGCCACCGCGGAGGTTGGGGACGGCATAGACGCCGCCCATGTTCATCCACGCCAGACGCGAAGTGGAGAACCCGGGCGTCAGCGAGACGTCGAAACCGCCGTAGCCATAGAGCAGGGTCGGGTTCTCGCCGTTGAGCTTCAGTCCCTTCCTGTACGAGATGAACATCGGCACCTTCGTGCCGTCCTTCGAGGTGTAGAAGACCTGTTTGACGACGTAGTCCTCCGGCTTCATCGCCACTTTGGAGCGGAAGAGGAGTTGCTTCTCACCGGTGGCCAGGTCGTAGCGGTAGACGCTCGGCGGCGTAGCGAAACTGGCGAAATCGTAAAATGTCTCGTTGTCGTCGGAGCGACCGTCGAATCCACCGGCGGTGCCGATGCCATCGAGCTCCACAGTGCGAACGAGCTTTCCACCCGTATCGAACAGCCGGATCTCGCTGTGCGCGTCGCGGAGATAGTTGGCCACAAAACGGTGGCCGAGGTAGCCGACGCCCTGCAGCGTGGCGTCGCTCTCCGGCAGGATCTCCTTCCACTTCTCGACCTCCGGGTTACGCAGATCGATGGCGATGAGGCGTCCCTTTGCGGCATGGAGGTCGGTGCGGAAGTAGAGGAGCGGACCGTCATTGCCGGCGAACGTGTAGTCGTTCTCGATCTTGTCGACGATCGTCAGCGGCATCGCGTAGGGGTCGTGAAGATCCTTGACGTGGACCTGGTTCTTCGCCGCCGTCCCCTGGGTCGTGGTGATGATCAGATACCGCCCGTCTTCAGTGACCTGGGCCCCGTGATTCCACTCTGGCTGCGCCGGGTCGTACCAGACAACCGCGTCGTCGGACTGCGGCGTTCCGAGCCGGTGGTAGTAGATCTTCTGGTCGCGGTTCAGGCTCTGATACGCCTTCCCTGTTTCGACAGCAGGGAAGCGTGAGTAGAAGAACCCCTTGTCGTCCTTCGTCCACGAGATGCCGGAGAACTTGACCCACTTGATCTCGTCCGGAAGCGGCTGGCTAGTCGCCACATCGGCCACTCGGATGACCTGCCAGTCTGAGCCGGCCTCGGCCACGGAATACGCGGCGTATCTGGCGTCGTCGCTGATGTCCAGCTCGCCCAGCGCGACCGTTCCGTCCTTCGACCACGTGTTCGGATCGAGCAGCACCCGCGGAGTGTCGGTCCATTTGTCGACCGTGTAGACGACGGACTGGTTCTGGAGGCCATTGTTCTTCGAAAAGAAGTAGCGGCCGCCCCGCTTGAACGGCGCCGAGTACTTCTCGTAATTCCAGAGCGTCGTGAGCTCCTTGCGGATCCGTTCGCGCTCCGGGATCCCGCCGAGGTAATCGAACGTGATCTTGTTCTCGGCGGCGACCCAGCCGGCGACGTCCTTCGACGTGCGCACGTCGGCTTCCAGCCAGCGGTAGGGGTCGGCGACTTTGACGCCGTGATAATCGTCGACCTGCTCCACCTTCTTCGTCTTCGGGTATTCAATCGACGCGGCAAAAGCACCAAAGGGAACGAGTGCAAGAGCGGCAAGCATGACGGCCGCAAATCGGCGGAGATCCATTCGAAAAGCTCCTCGGTTTAGGTCAAGTGCGGGTGAATGAGTCGGGACAGTGGGCTCAATATCTTCCTGATACCATGAATCTACCGGATCGCCATGATGCTCACAGCAGACGCGTCTACAGAGTCTTCCCTTCCACCGTGCCCCGGCTCGCCGAATTGCGTTTCGACACAAGCCACCGATAAGCATGCCATCGCACCGCTTCGTTACACCTCGACGCAAGGGGAGGCCATGCGGCGCCTTCTCATGGTCCTGCGTGCAATTCCCCGCACCACCGTCGTCGATTCCGGCCAGAGCTCGCTCCGTGTCGAGTTTCGCACGCGCTTCTTCCGCTTCGTCGACGACGCGCAGTTCCTGTTCGACGACAAGGCGAAAACGATTCACTTCCGCTCGGCGTCGCGCATCGGGTATTCCGACATGGGAGTCAATCGCCGGCGGATGGAAGAGATCCGCAAAGCGTTCGAGGCAACCGAACACGCAAGTGCCGGAAAAGACCACGGTGGTCCTCCTGGCGTCCCTTGATTCACGAGGTGTCGTCGCGCTCGCCATTGAGCCCTGCCGCGCCAGCGAATCTCACGGCTCACATTCCAGATCGCAGGTCCGAGACGGAGAGCCTCGGCCCCGGACGCCAAGGGATGAGGGATTGACTGGCTACTCTCCCCGGCTCAGCAGCACATCGTCATCGGATCGCGGATCGCCCCGCGGCTCGAGGTGCGTGAAGACGTGTGCCCGCGGGATCGCCGTCCGGATGTCGGCCTCGATCTCTTCCAGAAGGTCGTGCCCTCTCTTGACCGTCCATTCGGGCTCCACCAGAACGTGGAAGGCGATGAAGGGCCGCGAGCCCGACTGCCGAGTTCGCAGCGCGTGAAACTCGATGCCTCGGGTCCGGTATCGATCCAGAACAGCGTCGACCGCGGCGCGATCCTCCTGGCCGATGGCGACGTCCAGCAGACCCTGCGCCGAGCGCTTCATCAGTTGGATGCCCAACCAGATGATGTTCGCCGCCACCAGCAGCGCGATGATCGGGTCCAGCTTCTGCCAGCCGGTCACGGCCACCGCCCCCACCGCGATGAGAACCCCGCCCGAGGTCCAGACGTCCGTCATGAGGTGGCGGGAATCGGCTTCCAGAGTGATGGAGCGAAACTGCTTCGCCGCCCGGAGCAGCACCCGGGCCACCCAGAAGTTCACGCCCGAGGCCAGGACCGAGATGATGATCCCGAGGCCCACTTTCTCGATCCCCTGCGGATGCAACAGGCGCTGGACGGCCGTCCAGCAGATGCTGGCCGCAGCAATCAGGATGAGCGCCCCTTCGGCACCGCTCGAGAAGTACTCCGCCTTGGTGTGGCCGTAGGCATGATTCTCGTCGGCCGGGCGCGCGGCGAGCGCCAGCATGCCCAGGGCGATGAGCGCCGCCACCAGATTGACCACCGACTCCAGGGCGTCGGACAACAGTCCTACCGAGCCGGTCAGAAGGTAGGCCGCCGACTTCATGGCAATCGTCACGACCGCAGCGGCGATCGAGAGCCATGCGTAGCGCGTCAGGTTCATCATCTTCCAGCCGGCCGCATCTTACGCTTTCGCCGACGACGAGAAATACCAAACCAGAAACCAGAAGAGCCCGTTCTGGTTTCTGGTTTCTGGTTTCTGGTTTCTGGTTTGTACAATCTCGTCGGTCTGAGGCAAAGCCTCGCTGCGTACCTGCGATGAATGCTCGCTTCACGGGGATGGCTGATGCACACTGTCCTTCGCGAAACTCAACAATCTCAAAACGGAGCTGGTCCCGAATGACAAACGACGAAGTATTTGCCGGTACCACCATCGCGTCATGGAAGCTCGCCATCAACCGTCTCGACCAACTGACCTCTGCGCTCAGCGACGATCAGTTGCAGAACGAGGTCTCCACGGGGCGGAACCGCGTCTACTACATCCTCGGGCACCTGACCGCGGTTCACGATCGCATGCTGCCCCTGCTGCGCCTGGGCCAGAGGCTTCATCCGGAACTGGACGCGCACTTTCTCGAGCAACCCG
>JADGNX010000316.1 GCA_017883265.1 Thermoanaerobaculia bacterium | reverse complement strand
CAGGGACAGCTGGCCACCGTCTACGAGCTGCTGCAGAACCGGTTCGGCGGAGGGGTGACAGCCCTCGCCGCGTCGCTCTTCATCGTGATGCGAACGGTGGCCGACGCAGTGCGGCTTCTGCTCACCTCGATCGTCCTGGCCTCCGTCTACCACGCCTTCCATCCCGGCGTCGTCGACGCCGCCGCCATCTCAGTCTCAATCCTCATCATCGGCACGGTGATGATCACATTCACTCTTCTCGGCGGGATCGAAGCGGTCATCTGGACCGAGGCCGCACACATCGGCGTCTATATCGTGGGGGCCATCGCGGCCGGCTGGGTGCTGGTCTCGAAGATCCCGGGTGGATTGCACGGGGCCATCGCGGTTGCGCAGGCGCATCAGAAGTTTCGTCTGCTCGACTTTGCCTTCGACCCGACGCGTCCCTACGTTTTCTGGTCCGGCCTCATCGGCGGATGCTTTCTGACGATGAGCACTCATGGCACCGATCAGTCGATCGTGCAGCGTTACCTCTGCACCGATAAGCCGCGGAAGGCGCAGATCGCTCTTCTGACTTCGGGGGTCATCGTCCTCCTGCAGTTCATCGGCTTCCTCTTTCTCGGCGTTCTGCTCTTCGCTTTCTATCGTCCAGATCGCCTGGCGAATTACATGACCGGATCGAAGGCGCTGCCGTTCGAACTGGCCGATCAGGTCTTCCCTGACTTCATCACCCATCACCTGCCGATCGGACTATCCGGCCTCGTCGTGGCGGCAGTTCTGGCGGCAGCGACCTCTCCGAATGTGAACGCTATCGCCATGACCGCGGTATCGGATCTCTACCGCCCGGTGGTTCGTTGGCGGAGCGACCATCATTACCTCGCGGTCTCACGACTCTTCACGCTTGTCGCCGGTCTGGCCCAGGTGTGCGTGGCTTTGGTCATGCAGCGTCAGGGTCGGTCGGCGCTCGATACCGTGCTGTCCGTGGCCGCTCTGATCAACGGCCCCATCCTCGGAGTCTTTCTCCTGGCAGCCATGAAGCGCGGCGGTCCCTTAGCCGCGTTCGCCGGCATGGCCGTCGGAATCGCCGTGGTGGCAAGGGTCTGGCTGGCCACCGGAATCGCCTGGCCCTGGTATACCGTCATTGGAAGTCTCTCGACGCTGGCAGCCGGCCTCGCGACCTCGCTTTTCACGGACAATCGCGCTGCAGGAGCGCCGGTGGTGACCTCACGATGAACAGGCCGTTGTGCAATCGTACGAATCGTAAGGTGACGTTGCTCAGCCGCACGCTGTTTGCCTGCATTGCCGGGGCTTTGCCGCTGATCGCCGGCTGCGTTTCCACCATGCCGAAAGCCAAACCAACAAGCTCCACCATGCACAAACTCACACCCACGTTGGAAAGCATGTCGCTGGACGAAAAGATCGGGCAGCTTTTCGTCCACGGCGCCCACGGCGTCTTCATGAATGAAGAGTCGCCCGCCTATCGCCAATTACTGCACGAGGTGCGGGAGAATCACATCGGGGGCATCATCTGGTTCGTCTCGAACGTTTACGAGACGGCACTCCTCAACCGGCATCTCCAGGCCGCGGCGAAGGTACCCCTTCTCGTCAGTGCCGATCTCGAGTCGGGTGTCGGCATGCGCCTCCTGGATACCACGATGTGGCCGTGGGCCATGGCCGTCGGCGCAACGGGAGATCCGTCTCTGGCGAGGCGCGAGGGAGCGGCCGTGGCGAACGAGGCGCGGGCACTGGGCATCAATCAGATCTTCGCGCCGGTGGCCGACGTGAACAACAATCCGGACAACCCGGTCATCAACTCGCGCAGCTTCGGGGAGGATCCGTCGACCGTCGCAAATTTCGTCGAAGCATTCATCGAAGGCGTTCAGTCCGAGCACGTGATCGCCACGGCGAAGCATTTTCCCGGACATGGAGATACGCGAACGGACTCGCATCGCTCGCTGCCGATCCTCGAGGTGAGCCGTCAGCGGCTGGATCAGGTGGAGCTCGTTCCGTTCCGTCGTGCCATCGCCGGGGGAGTAAAGTCGATCATGATGGCCCATCTGGCAATTCCGCAGCTCGACTCGGAGCCTGTTCCCGTCCGCGCGAAGAGGCCGGGTGACAATCCTTACGTCTCCGGTCCGGATGAGGTGGCGCAGCACGCCACGCTGCCGGCGACGATCTCGCGGAAGATGATCGAAGGTCTTCTCCGCAAGGAGCTCGGCTTCCAGGGTCTCGTCATCACGGACGCGTTCGACATGGGAGGGATCACCGATCACTTCGATCCGGGCGAGGCCGCCGTGCGCGCCATCGAAGCCGGCGAGGACATGGTGCTCATGTCTCCCGACATCGACGCTGCCATTCACGCTGTGAAAGAGGCAGTCCGAAGCGGAAGGCTGACCGAGACGCGCATCGATCAGTCGGTCAGGAGAATTCTCGACGCGAAGGCCTTCGCCGGTTCGGATGTGGCCAGCCCGGATGAGCTCTTCCGGTTGCTGGACACCCCTCCACATCGCGCGCTGGCCGAAGAGATCGCGCAGAAGGCCGTCACTCTGCTTCGGGAAGAGAGCGTCCAGTTGCCGCTCCCCCTTGACGCGCGCGTCGTCGAGGTCGTGATCAGCGAGTTCCCCGAATTATCGAGCCCGCTGCCGGAGCTCGACCACGAGTTGCGTGCCCGTCTCAGGACTCCGCCTCGCCAGTTCCTACTGGATGCGCGATCGACAAAAGAAGAGACCGTCCCCCTGCTCGACGCCATCCGGAACGCCGACATCGTCGTTTACGCACTGGCCATTCGAGCCCGCTCCGGTTCAGGGAAGCTGGCCATTCCGCCGCTGGCTCGACAGGTCGTCGAGGATGCGGAACAAATGACGGCCCGCGCCGTGGCTGTCTCGTTCGGCACACCCTACCTCGTGCGCGATCTACCGCGCTCGATGACCTATCTGGCGGCGTATGGCATCCAGCCGGTGATGCAGACAGCGATCGTCCGCGCTCTCTTCGGCGAGGCTCCGATCACCGGCAAGGTCCCCGTCGGCGTACCGGGCCTGTTTGCCATCGGCGACGGGATCTCGAAGCGATGAGCAATGCGCCGGAAATGAGCCCGGCCATGTATCGGCGGACAGTTGTTCTCAGCATGAGGCCGCACAAACAGGAGAGCGAATGACTCGCATGGCGGCTTCGGGCATCATCGCTCTCCTGATGATCGGTTGCGCTACCACGAACCCGCCTCCCAGGCCCCCATTCAAGACCGATAAGTTGCGCGAGATCGATGCGGCCATCTCGCGGGCCATCGCCGATCAGAAAACGCCCGGCGGCGTTTTCTGGATCGAGCGGCATGGCGAGAGATACCACCGCGCGTACGGAAACCGGGCCCTCGTGCCGTCGGTCGAGGCGATGACGGAAGAGACGATCTTCGATGTGGCATCGCTGACCAAGATCGTGGCGACGACACCGTCTGTCTGGCTTCTGATCGAGCGAGGGCGGCTGTCGATCGACGCGCGGGTCACCGACTACATTCCGGAGCTCAGAGGAAATGGTCGCGACGAGATCACGATCCGTCATCTCCTGACCCACACATCCGGCTTCGCGCCCGATCTCGAGTTGAAGTCGAATTGGAGGGGCTATGACACCGCGATCCGCAAGATCGTAGAAGAAGAGACGCCGATCAACCGCCCCGGCTACGTCTTCCGCTACAGCGACATCAACTTCATCCTTCTCGGCGAGATCGTTCATCGCATCAGTGGCGAGCCACTCAATGTCTTCGCCGAACGGGAGATCTTCAAGCCGCTCGGAATGAGCGACACGCGATTCCTTCCACCGTCCTCCGAGAGGTCGCGGATCGCACCGACCGAGCAAAGCGAAGAGGGAATGCTCCGAGGAATTGTTCACGATCCGACGGCGCGGCGGATGGGCGGCGTGGCGGGACACGCCGGCCTCTTCACCACGGCGCGCGACCTCGCACGATACGCGCGCATGCTCATGGCGCACGGCAGCCTGAATGGGGTCCGGATCCTGAAGGCTGAGACGGTCGCGGCGATGACCGCCGTGCAGTCCCCGCCGAATGTGGCTGAGAGGCGTGCCGGGGGCTTCGACATCGATTCCGGCTTCGCCCGACCGCGCGGATCGCTCTTCCCGATCGGCTCGTATGGACATACCGGCTGGACCGGCGGCTTTCTCTGGATCGATCCCTTCTCCGAGACCTTCTACTTCTTTCTCTCGAACCGCGTGCATCCGGACGGAACGGGTAGCGTGACGGCGCTCCAGGTCAGACTGGGAACGCTGGCGGC
>JADGNX010000315.1 GCA_017883265.1 Thermoanaerobaculia bacterium | reverse complement strand
TCGTCGACTTCCTGGTGATCCGCCGTGAAGAGCGTTACCTCGCTTCAGCATTTGGTGAGCCGTACACGCGCTACATGAAACGCGTGCGCCGATGGCTTTAGGCGCAGGGAAGGCGAACGCGCACGATCCGCGTCAACCCAGGGCCGGCGCAGTCGGATCGAGGTCAGCGTGGAAGGTCAGGAGCTCTGTTCTGCGTGCTCGCGCTGGACTCAGGATCCGCATTCGAGAATCCGCTCGATCTGAGCAGAATCTCAGATTCTTGACAGTTTCGGAGACTGAGAACAGAAGTTGACTCCCCTCAGGTTCTTCCATGGCTGCGACGCCACTCAGCGAGGAGCGGCAGGCCGTAGGTTCTTGAATTCTGGCGGCCTTCCACGAAGCGAGTCTTCCTCGAGCAACGTCGCGAAGAACGACGGAAGGCTGGCTGGGGCCGAATCTCCCCTCCCATTCCAGAGCCACCTGCGAAGGTCACCCGGCAACCGGGCGTCTTCTCTCAGCGCTGCGGGCGCATCCAGGATGCTTTGTCCGCACTCGAGGATCGCTTCGATCTGATGCTCCAGCTCGCTGCGAGCCTCTCCGGTCATCTTCTGCATTCTGAGCACCACGGTGGCCAAAGAGAAACATCCGAAGAGGTCCATGACCTGCTGCCTCTCTGCGCTACCCAAGGGCAGGCGGTGGACACGTTCCAGAAGATCGATGCGCATGCACACATGTTAGGGAGCGCACCATGAAGCCGGCATCCACCAAAGGATAGGGATGGGGTCCATCGAACGATAGAACTGAGGATGTCGACGTCACACGGCCTCGCCTGCAGGTCCGGATCCTGCCTCCTGTAGCACAGACACTTCTGCCTTGGCCCGGCGGTCATGATCACGTGCCACCGAGCGCAAACCGACGACCCGTCGAAGGTTCTGTACAATCCGGCCTCTGAGGTGAGTGAATGCTACCGATTCTGCGCAACTCCGTCGTTGCGGCCCTGATCGTCTGCGGTTCCGTTGTCCCGGCCTGGAGCCAACAGGCCCCGCCAACCCCCGAGCAGTATCTCGGATACCAGCTGGGCCAGCGTTTCACTCCGTGGGACAGGATCGTCGACTACTTCAACGAACTGCAGCGGCATAGCGACCGGATCACGGTGCAGAGCTTCGGAAAGACTTCGGAAAACCGCCCTCTCGTCTACGCGACGATCACCTCGGCGAAGAATCGCGCCGCGCTCGAGACGATTCGGCAAAGCGTCGCCTCCCTGGCCGATCCGGAGCACACGACAGCGGCCCGCGCTGCCGAGATCGCCAGAGAGACGCCAGCCGTCGTCTGGCTCGCGTTCGGCGTTCACGGGAACGAGACCTCCTCGGCCGAGGTGGCGATGAAGACGGCCAGCTATCTGCTCGGCGGATCTCCGGACGCAGAGCGGATCCTCGACAAGACGGTCGTCATCATCGATCCGCTCCAGAACCCCGATGGTCACGAGCGTTACATTCAATGGTTCACCAGAACGCAGGGTCGCGAGCCAAACCCCAGCCCCGACGCTTTCGAGCACGCCGAGCCCTGGCCCGGAGGCCGCTTCAATCACTATCTCATCGACATGAACCGCGACTGGAGCTGGACATCGCAGGAAGAGACGAAGGCACGCGTCGCACTCTACCGGCAGTGGAACCCGCAGGTCTTCGTCGATTTTCATGAGATGGGCTACCGGTCGACGTATTTCTTCCCCCCCGACGCCACCCCGATCAATACCAATCTCCCCAAGGAGATCGAGAAATGGTTCGAGGTCTTCGGGCGGGCCAACGCCGAAGCCTTTTCCAGCAACGGGTGGCCGTTCTTCGTCCGGGAGGACTTCGACCTTTTCTATCCGGGCTACGGTGACTCCTGGCCGGCAATGCACGGAGCGGTGGGCATGACGTATGAGGTGGCCGGCCATGGACGAGCCGGCACCGCCGTCATGAGACCCGATGGCATCGTCTACACGCTCAATGACCGCATCCAGCGCCACTACACGACGGCGCTGGCCACCCTGCGTACGGCGGCGGCCCATCGCGAGGAGCTGCTCCTCTACACGGCGCAATCGACGCGTGCGCAGATGGAGAGCGGCAGGAACACCTTCTTCGTCACGCCGGACATGCCGAACTCGAGCGCGCTCATCGATGTCCTGCGCCGGCAGGGCATGGATGTTCGTCAGCTCACTGCCCCCGCCACGGTCAAAGTGACCGAGGTGGCGACGGATCACGCGCTGACACGCACGTTTCCCATCGGCACTCCTGTGATTTCCACTCACCAGCCTCTCGGCGGTCTCCTCCAGACGCTCATGGAGAAGACGCCGACCTTTTCCAGAGGATTTCTGGAAGAGCAGCGCACCAGGGTGGAATCCGACGAGGAGGACGAGTTCTACGACGTGACGTCCTGGTCGCTGCCACTGGCCCAGAACGTCGACGCTTACGTCACCTCCACACCCGGTCAGCTCTCGACCACTCCGTACAAATCGTCTCCGGCAGAGACCTTCCGACCAGGCTCGTTCGGCTATCTCATCGACGGTAGCGATCCCTTCGTTTATCGCGCTGCGGGACGGATGCTCGCTGAGGGCATCCGCTTCAACGTCAGCGATGGAGAAATGCCTCTCGGCCAGAGGACGCTCGCGCGCGGTACCCTGCTCGTCTTCAAGACCAATAACACTCAGGTTTTGGACGTAGCTCTCGAGCGCATCGGACGGGAGACCGGCGCACAACTCATCGCCATCGACTCGGGCTGGAACGGCAGCATTGCGGTCGGATCTCAGAAGGTTCACTTCGTTCGCGATCCAAAGATAGCGCTCGTCGGTGGTCCTGGCACATCCGCGACGTCCTACGGAATGCTCTGGTTTACGCTCGACGTCGATACTCCCGTCCCTCACACCAACGTCTCGACCGAGAGTCTGCGAAACCTCGATCTCAGCCACTACCACGTGCTGATTCTTCCCGACGGCGACTACGCCGACCGCATCGGCAAGCGCGGCATCGAACGTCTCCAGACGTGGGTGCGAGCCGGCGGCACCATCGTGGCCGTCAAAGGCGCCTCGGCCTTCCTCCGAGACAAGGATGTCGATCTCTCGAAGATCAAGCCGTGGACGCCACCTAAGAAGAAAGACAAGGACAAGGACAAAGACAAAGACAAGGACGACGCCGACACTCCTCCTGTCGAGGAGCGATACAACGAGTTCCGCGTTCCAGGCGCTGGCTTTCGGACTTCGATGAACGATCGGACCTATCTGACCTATGGCGTTCCGCGTGCCCCCATCGTCATGATCGAAGGGCCAGCGGCCCTCCTTCCGGTGGCGCACAAGGTAGACAACATCGTCACGCTCGACAGCACCGCGCCGCTGGCATCAGGCTTCGCCTTTCCCGAGTCGATCGACCGGCTCAAGGGGTCGGTTTATCTCGTGCGGGAGTCGGTTGGCCGGGGGGTGGTGATCACCTTCGCGGAAGAGCCAAACTATCGGCTGTTCTGGCGCGGGACGCTCCCGCTCCTGCTCAACGCGGCCATCTATTCGCCGTCATTCAGCGGCAGCAGCGACGAGTGAGGGTCCGGTGTGATGAATCATGAGCCTGTGTCGATCCGTCCACCCGCCGTTGCGGGATCGTTCTACGAATCCGATCCCGGCCGCCTGCGCGCTCAGATCGAGCGCTGTTTCTCAGAGAACCCGGCGGCAGAGAGCGTGGAGCGTTTCATCGGAGCCGTTGTTCCGCACGCCGGTCTCATGTACAGCGGACATGTGGCAGCGGCTCTCTACGCGCAGCTCGAGATCCCGGCGCGGCTGATCATTCTCTGTCCGAACCACACCGGGGCCGGCCGCGAAGCGGCGGTATCGCCTGCCACTCAGTGGCTGACGCCCTTCGGTCCGGCGGATGTCGACCGAGAGCTGGCCGCCGAGATTCTCACGAGGAGCCCGCTCTTCGAACTGGATTCGAGGGCCCATGCCCGCGAGCATTCGCTGGAGGTTCAGCTTCCGTTTCTCCAGCAGCGCGTCGCCGGCCTCCGCTTTGTACCGATTTGCCTCGCCACCAGGCGATACGAGGCCTGCGAGGAACTTGGCGCGGCTCTCGCGGAGGTGATCGCCACCCATCGGGAGGCGGGGACAGAGATCGCCCTCCTGGCCAGCTCGGATCTCAACCATTACGAGGATCAGGCCACAACACTCCGCAAGGACCAGCGGGCCATCGATCGCGTTCTAGCTCTCGACCCGCGAGGCTTGTGGGACACCATCGAGCGGGAGGGCATCTCGATGTGTGGCTTCATTCCGACGACAGTCATGCTCATCGCGGCCCGGCAG
>JADGNX010000314.1 GCA_017883265.1 Thermoanaerobaculia bacterium | reverse complement strand
CAGGCATCAACGTCGCACCGGCGATCGGGGCCGATGGAACGATCTATACGGTGACCAGGGCGCACCTGAACAGCCGTTACGCCTACATGGTGGCGGTCAATCCCGACCTCACACCGAAGTGGAGCGCGTCGATGCGCGATCGACTCAAGGACGGTTGTGACGTCCTCCTGCCGCCGAGCGGGAACGGACTCAATGGAGGATGCAGAGAGGGGGCGATGACCGGCGTCGACCCGGCCGACAATACTCCCGGGGCCGGACGGGTGGTCGATGATTCGTCTTCCTGTCCTGTCGTCGCTCCCGACGGCTCGGTCTTCTACGGCGCCTTCACCTCGTACAACTACCAGCAGGGGCACCTCATGCATTTCAGTGCCACGGGCCAATACCTGGGCGCATATCGCTTCGGCTGGGACGTCACGCCGGCCATCTACGAGCACGACGGCACGTACTCGGTCATCACGAAGGAAAATCATTATCCGGTCGGGAGCTACTGCTCCGATCCGCGCTTCTGTTCTACGACCCGGAACGCCGATGACCCCGTCGGGTACCTCATCACCCAGCTCGATCCTCAGCTAGTTCCCCAATGGCAATTCAAGAGCACGAACACCCTGAGCTGCAGGCGCGACGACTCCGGGAATGTCGCCTGTCACCCCGATCATCCCATCGGGTTCGAGTGGTGCGTCAACGGACCGGCCGTCGATGCGAGGGGCGTGGTCTACGCAAACAGCGAGGACGGCAACGTCTACGCCATCAGGCAGGGGGGTGGCTCGGTCGAGACCCTCTTCCTTCAGCTGGCCCTCGGAGCGGCCTACACCCCCGTCTCGGTCGGCCCGGACGGCAAAATCTATACTCAGAATGCCGGCCATCTATTCGTCGTCGGAAGCGCCAACGGACTTCCGGTCCCGGACCGAAGACGCGCAGCGCGTCACTAGCGGCTGCGATTTCTCAGCGCTTTTTCGCCGGTCGGCCACGGATCGGGAGAGTACTGCGGAAAGCGAGTGCCAGCTGAGTCGCGTCAGGCGACCGGCCGCTGCACCCGCAAAGGGCGCACCGTCCGTCGAGATGCGCTGAGGGCGAGTGGAAGCACCTTTTGCACGACCTGGGCTGAAGCCTGTTGAGAGCCATCTGAGTTAATCGTTATCAAAATAGATGCCGATGATTGATTCTCCCGAACCGTAGAATCGCCGTGGAGGCACTCCGTCCTGGCATTCACGCCAGCCACCCCTCTCAGCGGCGAAGTGCCCGCCACTCCACAAGAGCAGCGACCGCTTCGAGCCGTGGCGATCGAAGAAATAACCACCATTTCGGTCAAATCTCCCGAGGAGGGGATTACCCCGGCTCGCCTCTCCGTTGCTCTCTTTATGAAAGCGAAAACGATGAAGATGAAAGCGCCGAAACGAGTGACCGTCACCGAGAGATCGCTGCAGAACGCCGCTGCGAGACTTCTCCCGAAAACGAAAAAGCTCGTATCGACCGAGGTCGACTACATTCGCCGGGTGCTTGGCGACTCCGCGACCCAGGTCGAGATCGACGAGAAGGTCATCACGGTTCGCAAGATGCCGTGGTCGACTCTCGTGGCCGAGTAGTCCCGCTTCCCCCGCCGCTGTCCTGATTCGCCAGCCCCCACGACCGGCAAGGCATCGTCTACGTGTTGGAAAACCCATCACACGCGAATTCTCGGCAGCTCCCGCCAGCTGGCCGAACAGCGTCACTCCCTTCGAATCCGGGCTGATCACTGAGACCGTGAAACCCTGAAAACGACAACCTCGCGCTCCGGATGGCCGGCGTGCTGCCGATCGAGCTGCGCCGACTACCTTGCTGATCGTGCGGGTGATTGCTCTGGCGATGTTCCTGCAAGTAGAGTGCGACGTGGCACGCGGGTTCGAAAGCAAGTCGGTTCAGTCCCAATGGCAGGATGCCGAGGCGCAGGCCGAAGAGCGGGCGCGCAAACGGATCGACCCGGCAGAGCACGCGCGTCGCCAGCGACGCGAGAGCCTGCTTCGATCGCGTACTCGGGTGATCAACGATCTGGCCACGGCGCGCAACGAGACTTACCGGGCCTCGCTGCAACATGCCCTCGACCATCTGGACAAAGAGATCGCGGCGCTGGAAGAGGCGAAGCCGGCCGAGGAGTGAGAGCCGTACGCCGAGCCTTCATGCATCTCATGAGCGGCACGGGTCCGGGTTCTCGCGCATTCGGTCTGGCTTCAGTGCACCGTGGACGACGTCAGCTTCAGGCACTCCCGGATCGCTTCGATGATGGTATCGAGGTGAACGGGCTTGGGAAGGACGTCGCAGACGCCGATCGCCTTCATCTCGCGCGTGACGTCGGCGGCGGCATCGCCGCTGATGACCACGATGCGCTTCAGAAAGTCGTGCACGTTCCTTCCGATGTGTTCGAGCAGTACCAGGCCGCCGCGACGGCTGAGCCCGACGTCGATCACGAGCGCATCGAACTTCTCCTCCGCCATCCGTTCGATCGCCCCTTCGTCGTCCTCCGAGGTCTCCACGTCGAATCCGTTCAACTCCAGTCCCGCGCGCAGAGGAGTGCCCACGGAATCATCCCTTTCCACCAGCAGGATTCGCGGCCGATACGGCATCATTGAAGGACTCCAGTCGTCGGTTGTCGGTTCGCCTCTCGCGGAGCTTCCGCCAGAGAAAGACAGGCCCGCATAATGCCTGCCAGCATTGATTCGTCGAGGGGCCGGCGCATCACGAGGCTCACCACGCCTGTGTGGAGCGGCTGGACGTCATCGGGAGCCGCTGTGACGATGACCGTCGGTTTCGTCGGCTTGCCGGCCGACGAGGAAGCGATCTCCGCCACGACCATCGACCGCTCCTCCTTGAGATCGACAACCACCACGGCATAATCGTGGTTTTTGAGGCAGAGCGCGGCCTCGTCGGGACTGGCGGCGACCTCGACGGTTGAGCTGGTGCTCTGGCCGAGAGCGGTCAACACTCCCTGCAGGTTGCTACCCCTGCCGACTATCAGAGCGCCGCTTCTGGCGGTCGGGGCGCCACGGGCCGGAGAAGGCGCCGAATCGGCGGCAACGCCAGGGCGATCGCCCCGCGCGCCCGACGCGCTGACACACCGTGAGGGCTCGCCCGACAGCCGCACCGCACGGAGCTGCGCACTCAAACCATCGAGCTCCTGAAGCAGCAGATCGAAGGTGACTTCGAGGTCATCGGCTCCCCCCAGAATGCGCAACCTGCTGATGAAGAACGCTTCGTTCATCTGCCGCTTGAGAGGCGCCGATGGCACCCCTGAGTCGATCCGAGGATCGCGTTGCCGGCTGGAGATACCGGAAAAAAAGACAGCCGGCGCGATTCGCAACACGTCCAGAAGCCGCAGCAGGACGCCGGCAGTCACATCCTGATGGCCGTTCTCGATGCGCGAGAGCGTCGCGGCGCTGGTTCCTACCTCGTCCGCCAGCCGTTGCAGAGAGAAGCGGCGATCGCGACGCGCCAGGCGAATCGAAGAACCGATCGTCTTTTTCATTCAGAAAGTCTCTGGGAGCGCTGACGCTCGCTGCAAGGGCTTATGATTCCCGGCGTGAATTGACAGCCGGAAGTCCGGCACCGGGGGAGTGTAGCACCGCGTCCGACTTCAACCACTCCACCATTGGCGTACGACCATCGAAGAGAACCCTGCGTGAGCTACTGCACCATTGCCGCCGGCCATCCTTTCCATGGTCCGTACCATGACATGGAGTACGGTTTCCCTGTCGGTTCGGATGACCTCCTTTTCGAGCGCCTGGTCCTGGAGATCAATCAGGCCGGCCTCTCCTGGCTGACCATTCTCAAGAAGCGCGAAGCATTCCGCAGCGCATACGAGGGGTTCGAGATCGATCGGGTCGCCTGCTACGGGAATCGTGAGCGCCGGCGTCTCATGAATGATGAGGGGATCGTCCGAAACGGCAAGAAGATCGATGCCGCGATCGAAAACGCGCGGCGCGTCCAGGATATCCGCGAGGGCAGTGGCTCCCTCGGCCGCTGGCTGGAGTCGAACCATCCGCGGACGCCTGAGGAATGGCAGCGCCTGTTCAAGAAGACCTTTGTCTTCACCGGCGGCGAGATCACCCGATCGTTCCTGTTGAGCTGTGGCTTTCTACCCGGCTCTCATGACGATGACTGTCCCATTTTCAAAAGGATCGCCAGGCTGAACCCACCGTTCATGAAGAGTGAAGGGTGAAGAAGTGAAGAGTGAAAGTGAATAGAGGCCTTCTGCCTCTGCCTTCTGCCTCTGCCTTCTGCCTCTGCCTTCTGCCTCTGCCTTCTGCCTCTGCCTTCTGCCTCTGCCTTCTGCCTCTGCCTTCTG
>JADGNX010000313.1 GCA_017883265.1 Thermoanaerobaculia bacterium | reverse complement strand
GCCATGGGCCACAAGGACGTCGAGATCCGGAACGCCTCCCGCGTCAAGGGGAACGACAACACTCTCAAGAACTATCAGGGAACTCTGGAGGGATTCCGGAAGGACGGGATCGTGGTCATGCGTCAGAAGCGTGAAGCCGATCTGGCGGCCTGGATCGCTCGCGATCCGGCGAATGTGACAACGTACGGCCAGGTCATGACCACCATGCAGAAGCTGACTGTGCAGGCCACGGCGACTCGCCAGCGCGACATGGTGATGGCGTGGTTGGATCGCAGCTCACCGATGCTGACCCAGGCGGTGACGATCACCCGCGTCAGCGTGGAACGTCCAAAGAGCGATGTGGACCGGGAGTCCGGCTTTCAGGATCGCGACATGGCGCGAATCACAGCGGCCGTGGCTCGCGCCCAGCGCACCATCGATCCCGGGAGCGACCGGGCCGGCCTGCGCTACTTCCTCAATGAGGCGGCGAAGCTGCCGCCCGACCAGCGGATCCCGGCCGTCGACGCAGCGCTGGCAGCCAGCGGCACGACCATCACCTCCGAACAGATCGAGAAGTTCCTCGATCAGCTCTATGCAAACACGAAGATCCAGAGTCTCGACGACCGCAACGCCATGTTGACCGCGACGACCGATCAGCTCCGGGCGCGGAACGATTCGATGATCAATTTCGCTACGGCGCTTCTGCCGACCGAGTTGGCGGTGGAAGCGAGAGAGAAGGCGACGCAAGGGGCGATGTCGCGTGTACGGCCGCTCTACATGGAAGCGCTGCGGGGGATGAGCGGGGGCCGCCTTTATCCCGACGCCAACGGAACCCTGCGCGTCACCTTCGGAAAGGTTGAGGGGTATGCCCCGCGGGACGCGGTTGCCTACACGCCGCAGACCACGGTCGAGGGCATCCTGCAGAAGGACCGTGGCGAAGGAGAGTTCGAGAGCCCCAAGCCTCTCCTGGAGGCCATCCGCACGAAGAAGTTCGACGGCTACGCAGACCCGAGGCTGGGAAGCGTTCCGGTGAACTTCTTGTCCAGCTGCGACACGACAGGGGGAAACTCCGGATCGCCGACCCTCAACGCGAAGGGAGAGCTTTGCGGGCTCCTGTTCGACGGCAACTATGAAGCCCTGGGGTCCGATTTCGTGGTCGATCCTGCGCTCACTCGATCGATCCATGTCGATGCCGTCTACATGCTCTGGGTGATGGATGCGGTCGATGGCGCCCACAACCTCCTGCGCGAGATGAACCTACCGGTACACTTTTGAAGGAAAAGGGTGAAGAGTGAAGAGTGAAGAGTGAAAAGAGGCGAAGATATGAGAAGACAGCGTGAATGCGCCGTCTCTTTTCACTCTTCACTCTTCACCCTTCACTCTTTCTAACCAGGAGCCCATGAGACCACCCGAGATCGTTCGACTGACCGCCGGCAAACGCGTTCTTTTTCTGACCAAGGATCCTGAGCTGATCCGCAGGCAGTTGCGCGGCGAGCTCGACCTCCGGATGAAGGATCTCACCATCGACCAGCTCCTCGACGACATCAACACCGATGCCATGACGCCGGCCTGGGTCTGCTTCAGCCATAAGCCGGAAGACATTGCTGAGGATGCCTACGCCGGCCTGATCGTCGACGGAAAGAGGCTGTTCGAGCACGAAGCCCTGGCCAAGGGCAATTTCGAGGTCATCGTGAGCGGCTACCGCAAAGGCGTCGGCAGCTCGCGGGAGACGGCCACGCAGTGCGAGGTCTGGAGCGGAATCCGGATCGCCGTGGCCGCCTCGTTCGCGCCTATTCATGCCGGCAACAACATCAATCAGGGACTGCTCATGGCGTCGCACGCCATGCTGGAGCGATTGCAGGCTGGGGAGGGCGTCCCTCTTAGCGAATTCTACGAGAGTTACGACCCGATCACGCAGCTCATCATTCGCCAGGGCGGTCTCTTTCCGTTTGCCAAAGCGCTCGAGGCTGGAGAGATCGAGCTGCCGCTCCCGAACACGTCCGAGCGGCCGATGACGATGGGGGAAAAGATTCTGGCCCGGCACATCCTCGGCGGCGGCGACCGGCAAAAGTACGTCAAGCCGGGTGACGCCGTGGTCGTCAGTGTCGATGGCGGCTATACCCACGAGTTCACGACGGCTCAGGTGCACTACTTCCTCGAACAGGAGTACGGCAGCGATTACGCGATCAAAAACCCGACGAAGTTCGCCGTGTTCGAGGACCACCTGATCTATGCCGATGACGTGGCTCGGATGCGTCCTTTCATGGGAAAGATCGAGACGCTGCGCAAGCTGCAGCGTGAGTTTCAGGAGCACACCGGTTGCCGCGACTTCTCGGCCAACGGCAAGGTCTCACCCGGTATCTGCCATGAGGTGGCCCGCGAGCTCATCATCGATCCCGGCGACTTCATCCAGGCTACTGACAGTCACACCTGTATGGGAGGGGTCAACAACGCCCTGGCCTGGGGAGTCGGTGCGACCGAGTACGCGAATCTTGTTCACTCCGGTTTCACTCAGGTCGAGGTCTCCGAATCGATCCGCTTCGAACTGACCGGCACTCTGCAGGAGAACGTCACTGCAAAAGATGTGATGCTCTACATCCTCCTCGAGTACGCAAAGCCGCAGAGGACTCTCGATCGGATCATGGAATTCACCGGCCCCGGACTCAGGCATCTCTCGCTCGACGAGCGCGCCACTCTGGCCAACATGGCCACCGAATGTGCCGCCCGGACAGCCATCGTCGAGGCCGACGAGAAGACGTACGCCTGGATCCATTCGATGCGGCCCGACGTCGACATCGACACCCTTCGCGCGCGAGCGGTCTCTCCCGACCGCGGTGCCGAATATGCCGGCGGCACCCACGTCATCGACCTCGGGAAGATCCGGCCGATGGTCGCTCATCCGGGCGACACCGACCGTGGGATCCCGTCGGATCCGACCAACGGCGCGTTCATCGACCAGATCGGCGAAGTGAAGATCGATATCGCTTATGCCGGCAGTTGCACGGCCGGCAAGATCGACGATCTCGTCTTCTACCATCAGGTGGCGAAAGAAGCGGTCGACGCCGGGTTGAAGGTTGCTGATGGGGTGAAGTTCTTCATCCAGTTCGGATCGCAGGCCGTCGAGACGTTCGCCCGCGACAACGGCCTCGTCGACACCTTCGAACAGGCCGGCGCCATCGTCCTCAATCCGGGTTGCGGCGCTTGCATCGGCTGCGGCCCCGGAGTGTCGGAGGAAGGAAGCGAGGTCACGGTCAGCGCGATCAACCGGAACTACAAAGGGCGTTCCGGTCCTGGCAAGCTCTGGCTGGCGTCCCCCCTGACCGTGGCCGCCTCCGCCTTCACCGGGCGGATCTCTCAGTACACCCCCGGCATGTTCAAGAGGCAACTGGTCGGAACGTAGATTCTTCTGAGGATTCCTCCCTCACAGTTTTGACGACAAGAAGCCGGGCGCGGGCTCGGGCGCGGGGCCGGGTAGTTCATTCCGTGGGGCGTAGGGATTTGATGAGTTTCGTGAGCATCGGTGCGAGGCGTTCGAGAAGGATTCCGGCACGGAGCGGGTGATTCCGAAAAGACAGATAAAATCCAGCCAGCAGAAGGCCACGGCGTCCGCGAGTTTTTCCCGGGCCCGCGCCCGCGCCCGGTTCTTGATTCTCAAACTTCAAATATGTTTGGTAGGACTTAGAGGCAGACGGGTTCAGGTGATTGTCTCCCGCCTCACTCGGATACCATTAGGCGGATGACCGCAATCGATCATCGGCCACCTGCCTCTTCGCCCACCTCCGATCCGAACGCCGATCTCGGATTCGGCGCAGTCGTGGCGCGGGAGAGCCGCAAGCGCCTGCTCAATCGGGACGGTACGTTCAACGTCCGGAGGGAGGGACTCCGATTCTGGGAGTCGGTTTCCGCCTACCACTACTTCCTGACGATTTCCTGGTCGAAGTTTCTAACGTACGTCGTCGGCGTCTACGTCTCGCTCAACGCGCTTTTCGCAGGCGCTTATGTCCTGTGCGGCGACGGTGCGCTGACGGGATTTGCCGGCCGAAGCACGTCTCAGCGCCTGCTCCAGGCCTTCTTCTTCAGCGTCCAGACCCTCGGCACGATCGGCTATGGGGCCACCGCGCCAGAGAATCTCGAAGCCAATCTCGTCGTCACGGTGGAGGCTCTGGTTGGGCTTCTCGGATTCGCCGTCGCCGCCGGCATCATCTTCGCGCGCTTTGCCCGCCCCATGGCTCAGATTCTATTCAGCCGATCCGCGATCATCGCTCCCTACGGCGACATCACCGGGTTCATGTTCCGGGTTGTCAATCAGAAGCGGAGTCAGCTCGTGGAGCTGGAGGCCAAGGTGCTGCT